>CATJQX010000157.1 GCA_949742535.1 uncultured Muribaculaceae bacterium
AGCGCGGCGATAAGGGCGCCGGCAAGAGGACCCACAACCATGATCCAGAAATCAGGCCATGCCTCGGGACACCACAATGCGGGACCGAACGAACGGGCGGGGTTCACCGAGCAGTTGTCCACAGGGATGCCCACTATGTTGACCAGGCCGAGTGCAAGACCGATGGCAATACCGGCAAATTTGCCGAAACCTTTCCGGGCATCCGTGGCACCGAGCACGATGAGCACGAAGAAGAATGTGAAAAGGCATTCCACCACAAGAGCCATGCCGCTGTTGGCGCCCGGCTGTATCACGTTGGTGGCAAGATTGCAGTCGCCGGTTATGCCGCCGAACTCAAAGCCCGGAGCCATAGACACACACCAGTACAGGAAACCGGCACCGATAGCTGCGCCCAGAAGCTGCGCCACCACATAACCGCAGAATTCCCCGAATCTCATGCGCCCGGTAAGAAGCATGGCGAAAGAGACCGCCGGATTTACATGGCAACCGGAGATGTTGCCGATACAGTAGACGAGGCACAGAAATACCAGGCCGAAACAGAGACCTATGCCCAGCACACCGATCTTAGGGCCGGCGAGCACCGCGCTCCCACAGGCAAGAAGCACCAGAAACATGGTCCCGATACACTCAGCGATATATTTTTTTCATAAAGCCGATAAATAAATTTGGTATGTTAAAACGTTACTTTATCGGGAACTTACCATGTCCCCGATATATTATAAGACACCTAAATGCATTTTTTGTTTAAATGGAGGCCGATAATACCGCATTTTTGCCAATAGAGACACACCCGTGGGAACCTTTTGTTCCGGATGGAGCGAGAATATTGATCATGGGCACCTTCCCTCCCGGCAACCACCGCTGGAGCATGGAGTTCTATTACCCCAACCGCACCAACGATTTCTGGTTCATGATGGGGCATATTTTCCTCGGCGACAGGTATGCCTTGTATGACCGCCAGACAAAGCTGTTTGATCTGGAAGCGATAAAAAGCCTTATGACAGAGAAACATATAGCGCTCAACGATACCGCCCGCAAAGTGCGGCGCCTAAAAGGGAACGCCTCCGACAAATATCTCGACATCCTTGAGCCAGTGCCACTGCGTGATCTGCTGGCCACTATGCCCGACTGCCATACCGTAGCCACCACAGGCGAAAAAGCCGCCGGAGTAATAGCCGCCATCACCGGTACCGAGATCCCCGTAATGGGAAATATGCTCACAGATGCCGACGGCCTGGAGATATGGCGCATGCCCTCCACATCGCGCGCCTACCCCCTCCCCCTTGAAAAGAAAGCCGAATATTACGCATTAATGTTCAGACACATAGGCATTCTCTGAAATCAGCCACGGTGTAAATGGTTTAAATTTATGTTTTAAAACAGGCAGGGCGGAGTTGCCATTATCCAGTTTCTGCGTTATCTTTGCATCCGCGATCGGGTGGCATATCACACCCGAAGGGGGATTACATCACCTCGGCAATTCGGCCTCACGGCTGAAAGTGATGGGACGGCTCTTCCCCCTTAACGGCAACCGACAGCACGCCTTTCGTTGCCTCCCCGCAAAATCTTGCGTCAAGACATATTTATCATCTGCGTCCCGTCTTGCAGAATCATCAGCCTGTGCCTCACAGCACAGGCGCGCATGCCATGTGCGCCTGTATTCACGCGGCAACAGCACCAGATATGATTCTTCAAAAGACGGAAAAAATGATGGCTAAGTGTCTGTTTTATAAAACTGCCCATACAAACATACCACAAGCTGCAGCACTCCACAAGGATGTGTGGCGGCTTTGCCTTGTTATATCACGGCATTAAACGATTATCTGAAAAACGCACACACCCCTGCGGCGCGGAGATGACAGCCACACACGTGGATCCTCCGCGCCGCATTGCATATGCATAGCCGCATGGTTTGAAGAATGAATTGTGCGGCAGTTTTGACTGTTGCGTGAAAAATGAGTAATTTTGCAGGCGACATCAGACCGGGAACCAGACACAAGATCATTTTGTTTTATCCCTGACGATGCATTATTACAATGACTACAAGGTGATCTAACAAAAAAACAACTGCTTACTTATGATTGAATGTGCCATTTCCGACTACGCAAGCGCCCAGTATCTGCTTCAGCTTTTCATGGAGAACGCCGGGTACTGGCTGGTCTTCCTGTTCATGGTTATCGAGAGTTCGTTTCTTCCGTTCCCTTCCGAAGTGGTTGTGCCGCCGGCAGCTTTTCTTGCAGCCCAGTCGGCACGTCAGCTCACCTATCAGGGTACTACCATAGCCATTCCCGACATGAATGTGTTTCTCATCGTGCTCGTAGCCACCGCCGGTGCCATCGTAGGAGCGCTGATAAACTACTATCTGGCAGTATGGGTGGGACGTCCGATCGTATATGCCTTTGCCAACAGCAAGTTCGGCCATGCATGCCTTATCGACCAGGAAAAGGTGGAGAAGGCAGAGCGCTATTTCGATGACCACGGTGCCGCATCCACATTCATCGGACGCCTGATACCCGCCGTGCGGCAGCTTATCTCCATTCCCGCCGGTCTCGCCCGCATGAATGTAGTGAAATTCGTAATTTTCACCGGACTTGGAGCTATGGTGTGGAACTGTGTGCTCGCCTCGCTCGGCTACTGGCTCGGCAAAACCATAGATATCAGCCAGCTTTACGCCAAAGTGGAGGAATACAACGGATATCTGACCATCGCAGGCATTGCCCTCCTTGTATGCTGCATAGGCTACATCGTGTGGAATGTGATCAGCAAACGTAAAAAGTAAACCAACCTTTCTATGAAAGTCTCGCCATCTTTACTGTCAGCCGATTTCGGCAATCTCGCACGCGACGTCGAGATGCTCAACAACAGCAGCGCCGACATGATCCATCTCGATGTGATGGACGGAGTGTTTGTTCCCAACATATCGTTCGGATTTCCGGTCATTGAAGCCGTAAGCCGTCTGGCGCGCAAACCGCTTGACGTACACCTTATGATCGTTGAGCCTCAAAACTACATAGCTCAGGTACGCGACTGCGGTGCAGCCATAATGAACGTGCACCAGGAAGCCTGCGTGCATCTCCACCGCACAGTGGAAGCCATCAAAAAGGAGGGTATGAAAGCGGCGGTCACGCTAAACCCCGCCACTCCCGTATGCCTGCTCGAAGATATAATATCCGATCTCGACATGGTGCTGCTCATGTCTGTCAATCCCGGCTTCGGGGGACAGAAATTCATAACCGGCACCCTGCAGAAAGTGCGCCGGCTCCGCGAGCTGATAGCACGCACAGGATCACACGCCGAAATAGAGGTCGACGGAGGTGTAAACTCCCAGACCGCTCCCCTGCTCGCCGAAGCAGGAGCCGACATACTCGTGGCAGGCAGCTACGTGTTCAAGGCTCCTGATCCGGCAGCTGCCATAAAAGGGCTGGGAGAACTCTGACGGCACTGCAGGCGCCCGCCTGCGCCTTCTTTGGATATGATATAAACACACAACCGAATTTTACAATTATGGGATTGGAAAGGGGTTACAATACAACCAATCAGCAGAGTGCAATGAACGAAGAATCGCTGAGCCAGCTTTATCTGAAAGATACCGCGTTTCAGAATCTGATGCAACGCCGTATTTTCAATGTGCTTCTTGTGGCCGCTCCCTACGACGCGTTTATGATGGAAGAGGATGGCCGTGTGGAGGAACAGCTCTACAACGAATATGTGGCCCTCAACCTCTCCTCCCCTCCCCGCATCACCCGCGTGTCGCACATCAGCGAGGCACTGGCGGCGATGGCCGAAAAGCATTTCGACCTGGTAATCGCCATGCCGGGTATGGACATCAGCGATACGTTCATCACCGCCAAGACACTCAAAGAGGCGCATCCGCATGTGCCTGTGGTAGTGCTCACGCCTTTCTCCAAAGAGGTGTCGAGGCGCATCGCGTCGGAAGACCTTAGCGGAGTTGACTACGTGTTCTCGTGGCTCGGCAATGTGGATCTCCTTCTCGCGATAATCAAGCTGCTCGAGGACAAAATGAACGCCGACAACGATGTGCTTGGGGTGGGCGTGCAGATGATCCTCATGATAGAGGACTCGGTGCGTTTCTACTCGTCCATCCTCCCCCATCTATATAAATTCCTGCTCAAACAGAGTGTGATCTTCTCTACCGAGGCGCTCAACGAGCATGAGAAAATGCTGCGCATGCGCGGACGCCCCAAGGTGATACTCGCGCGCGACTACGAGGAGGCCATGACGCTCTACGAGAAATTCTCAGACAAGATGCTCGGCGTCATAACCGACGTAAGTTTCATGCGCGAGGGGGTGAAAGATCCCCATGCCGGTCTGAAATTCTCGGAGTTCGTGCGCTCGTGCGATCCCTACCTGCCCATTATCGTGGAGTCCACCGAAAGCGAAAACCGTAACCGCGTAGGCAGTTTCGACGGCGTGTTCCTTGACAAGACCTCCAAGAAACTCCCTGTGGATCTTGGTAAGGCCATAATGAAATGCTTCGGGTTCGGCGATTTCCATTTCCTCGACCCGGAGACCGGGAAGGAGATAATGCGCGTGTCGTCGGTCAACGAACTGCAAAAGCGCATGTACGACATCCCGTCGGCATCGCTCCTCTACCATGCCCGCCGCAACGACATTTCGCGCTGGCTCTACTCCCGCGCCATGTTCCCTATCGCCGATGTCATAAAATGGCACCGGTTCAATTCCATTGAGGAAGCGCCCGCCGTGAAACGGCTGTTCTTCGATCTCATCGTCAAATACCGCAAGATGAAGAACCGCGGCGTGGTGGCCGAGTTCAGGAAAGACCGGTTCGACTACTATTCCAATTTCGCCCGTATCGGACAAGGCTCCCTCGGAGGAAAAGGACGCGGCCTGGCGTTCATCGACTCGATAATCAAGAAACATCCCGAGTGCGACAATTTCCACGGCGTCACCATCACCATACCGCGCACCGTAGTGCTCTGCACCGATATTTTCGACGAGTTCATGGCCGACAACGACCTGTACCCGCTGGCCCTTAGCAACGCCTCCGACGAAGAGATACTCTCCGCTTTCCTCAAAGGGCGGCTTCCCGAAAGGGTGCGCGACGATCTGCTTGCACTGACAGAGGTGGTGAACCGCCCCCTTGCCGTGCGCAGTTCGAGCATTCTCGAGGATTCCCACTACCAGCCTTTTGCCGGAGTCTACTCCACATACATGATTCCCCACGTGCAAGACGGGGAGAGCATGCGCAAACTTCTCACAGACGCCATAAAGGGGGTATACGCATCGGTATTCTATGCCGAGAGCAAGGCTTACATGACCGCAACATCCAACGTCATTGACCAGGAGAAAATGGCGGTCATCATCCAGGAGGTGGTGGGCAAGGAATATGACGGATATTATTTCCCGTCGTTCGCCGGTGTGGGACGTTCACTGAACTATTACCCGCTCAACGACGAGCTTCCCGAGGAGGGTGTGGCCGAGGTGGCGGTAGGTCTTGGCAAATATATCGTAGACGGAGGGCGCGCCCTCCGGTTCTCGCCACGCCATCCCCACAAGGTATTGCAGACCTCCACACTCGACCTGGCGCTACGCGACACACAACGCGAACTCTACTGCCTGAATCTCAACGAAGTGAACGGCAACTTCAAAGTCGACGACAGTTTCAACCTCACCCGTGCCAACGTGCAGGATTTCAAGGATACCGACGCATTGCGCCTGATGGCCTCCACATACGATCCCAACGACCTGATGATACGTGACAGCGCCGAGGGACGCGGCAGGAAGGTCATCACTTTCGCCAACATACTCCGCGACAACGCTTTCCCGCTGGCAGATGCTGTGAATCTGATGCTTACCGAGGGGCAGCACGCCATGCAGCGCCCCGTTGAGATCGAGTTTGCCGGAAACATAGAGAACGAAGGCGAACAGAAAGGCCACATATACTGGCTCCAGATCCGCCCCATCATAGACCGCAAGGAAGCTGTGGACGAGGAGCTTATGTCGCTCCACGACAGCGAGCTTATACTCCGCAGCAACACTGCGCTCGGACATGGCACCACCGACAACATAACACGCATCGTATATGTGCGGCCCGACACCTTCTGCTCGTTCAACAACCGCGACATAGCAGCCGAGATCGCCGATATAAACAGACGGATGCTCGACAGCGGCGAGGGATACATCCTCATAGGCCCCGGAAGATGGGGCTCGAGCGACGATGCCCTCGGTGTGCCGGTGCGCTGGGCCGACATATCGGCGGCACGCCTCATTGTGGAGACCGCCCTCAACAACTACCGCATAGAGCCGAGCCAGGGCACGCACTTCTTCCAGAACCTCACATCTTTCGGAGTGGGCTACTTCACCGTAAACCCGTTCGGCTCCGACGACTATCTGGATCAGGCATACCTCGACGCGCAACCGGCGGAGTATGAGAGCAAGTTTGTGCGCGTCATCAATTTCAGCACCCCCATAACGATAGGTATCGACGGGCGCCGCACAGTCGGACTCGTCCGTAAACCCTGATGCATACCGCCCGCAGGCAATGCCACAGGCAAGCGCGACATCCGAAACTTTCTTATACACATATTTATAAATAAAGCTCCCATTGATTGCATAATTCAGTGGGAGTTCTTATCTTTGTGAGATAGTATAACCGGATATGGGCGGCAGAGAGCGCCTTGATCTGAAACCACAAAAAACAGAGTGAAATGAGTTTCGTAAAGACGCTGAAAAGGGCTTTCGGGTTCAGCGACTCCGAGATGGAAGAGGAGGAGCTGGAAGGTATAGACGCACGTGTCACACCGTTGCGCGACCGCTGCGACAAGAACGCTTCCCAGATGCGTGAGGAGCAACCCGCCGCACAAGCTACAGAGAAAACAGATGCCGACAACGACACGCCAGACAGAGCGGCCGCTGCCTCTGCCGATCCCGCCACCATATCTGCTGTTGTAGAGAACTCCGTGACCCCTGACGCCATTTTTGAATCAGTAGTCAGGATATTCAACGAATCCCTCCCCGATTTCCTGCATAGCTCTGTAGATGAGAAAAGCCAGCGGGAATACCTTTATCGCGCGCTCGACACTTCCATGAAGGAATATATCGAAAACCTTACCGAACGCGCGGGAAAAGACTGCAGCCAGCGTTTTGAAAACGAACGCCGCAGCATGCAGATGGAAATGGATGAACTCCGCAAAAAGGTACAGAAAGAGGAGAGCGACAGTTCCGAATCAAAAAAGCTGCAGCTGAGCGCCGAAAGGCAGAAACGGGCGCTCAACGAGCGTCTGCACGAACTCGAGAAACAGCTCGCTACACTCCAGGCGGAAAACGAGCAGTATGTGCTCGAGAACAAAAGCCTGATGAACAAACTGCGTGTGTCGGCACTCACCGGGGGATCCTCAGACGGAGGAGATGCAGATGCTGCCGTAGTGGAGAAACTGGAGGAACTCACACGCGACATCGACACCCTGAAAGAAGAACTTTCCGCCCAGAAAGAACTCACCGCCAAAGCCGAGCGGGAGGCAAAAGAGAACCTGATGGCTCTTGATATGAACCGCCGCAAACTCGCTTCAAGCATGGAGACATGGCAGTCGGAGAGCACGGAGAAGGATGAACTTCTGGCCGCAGCCCGCGCCCATGCCGACAAACTCGCGTCGGAAGTGGAGAAACTCCGCGAGGCCCTGGAACAGGCAAAAGTCAAGGATGAGTTCGGCGGGGCTATGATAAACGAACTGCAGACAAAGGCCGTGGAGGCACGCGACGATGCCGAGCAGGCCCGCAACGAACTCATTGCCCTCCGCAGCGAGAACACACGTCTGGAAGCCGAGCGCGCATCCCTCTCCGAAAAACTCTACGAGGCCAACGAGAGCCTGCGTGTAGTGGAAGACATGCACGCGCAGCTCGACAAACTTGAAGAGGCGCGCATGCAGAACGAATCGGTGCAGCGCCACCAGAAAGACGAGCTTCTTATGCTCGGCGAACAGCTGAAACGCCAGGAACAGGAGAAAAACGAGTATGCCGAAGTGCTCGCAGCAAAAGAGAACACGATCCGCACGCTCGAAGACCAGACCGACTCACTGCGCAAGACAATAGAAAACAATCTATACGAACATGCACGGACGGAAAGCCTGCTGCGTGCCGAGATAGACCGCCTCAAAGCGATTGCCGGGAAACAGGCCGAGAAACAGCGTGCCCCCGAGCATACAGAGGAAACCCCGTCACTGATATCGGAACCGCCGATCGCCGACGCGGCCGACACACTGGAAGTGTTCACCGCTTCCGGCGAGGCCGCCACTGAGAAGGCACCGGTGCCTGAGGCCGCCGAAGGGAAGCGGAAAGGTGGCAAAAGGGGACGCAAACCGAAAGTGCGCATCTCGGCCATTGACGAGACCATTGAGGAGACCGACTGGCTGATAGCCACTCCCCCCGCCGGAAAAAAGACGCCTCAGACAAGGCAGGAGGATTCCAACGAGTTCGGCTACAAGGAGCCCGACAGAAAGATCACTCCCGACCATCCGGCACAGATGTCGCTCTGGTAAAGGGTTAAGGGGCAACGGGGTTATTGCAAAAGAAACTGACAAGTCCGCCGTATCACACATACGCGAGGGCTGAAATTCGATTTATGAGATGAAAGAGAAACGTTTGTTATATCCTTTGTTCGGAGCGTTCATGGCAGTTCTCTCCGGCTCTGTCAACGCCTCTGCGGCAACCGCATCGGCACCTGCCGGTGTGATAGATGTAAGTTCGATCAGCGAATATGTGTATCCGGGCAACGCACCCGCCACTCCCGGCGCCATGCAGTTCATGCCTGACGGCACCACATTCCTTCGCCTTGATGACGGAGGGAAAAAAATCGTGAAATATGACATAGCCACCGGCAAAGCTGTGGAGACAGTGCTTGATGTTACCCACACCCGTGAAAGCTCCATCTCCGGCATCGACGCCTTCACAATAAGCCCCGACGGCAGCAAACTTCTGGTGCGCACCAACACCACCCCGGTATACCGCCGCTCTGTAAAGGGAGCATACTATGTGTTCGAGATAAAACGCAACATACTGCGCCCCCTGAGCAAGACCCTCCCCATGCAGCAGGCGCCCCTCTTCTCCCCCGACGGCCGCATGGTGGCATTCGTGGCTGACAACAACATCTTCATAAAGAAAACCGACTACGATACCGAGGTGCAGGTGACTGAGGACGGGGAGAAAAACCGCATCATCAACGGCATTCCCGACTGGACATACGAAGAGGAATTTTCCACAGACTGCTCCATGACATGGGCGCCCGACAACACATCGCTCTGCTATCTGCGTTACGATGAAAGCCGCGTGCCTACGTTCACTTTCAGCGAATACAGCGGATGGTGCCATCCACGTGAGGAATTCGCCCTCTACCCCGGTGTGTTCTCCTACAAATATCCTGTAGCGGGGGAACCCAACTCGTCTGTTACGGTACATTCCTATGACGTGGACACCCGCAAGACCAAAGAGGTGAAACTTCCCGACGCCAATATAGAATATATACCCCGCCTGGAATTCGGCGGCGCGAGCGCCGACCGTCTGATGATAGTGACACTCGACCGCGCGCAGAGCCGCATGGAAGTATATATGGCCAACCCCAAGTCCACTGTAGTGAAATCACTGCTCGTGGAGCAGGCCAAAGCGTGGCTCAATCCACTGGCATACGAGGCCATCGCGTTTGAAAACGACAGTTTCGTAGTAATGAGCGAACGCACCGGATGGAACAACCTTTACCGGTATTCCTACGCCGGACAGGAGCTGAGAGCCATCACTTCGGGAAACGCCGAAGTTACGGCATATTACGGTACCGACGCGCTCGGCAACTCCTATTACCAGACCGTCCCCGCCGGCGGGGATGTGTCGGCAGCGCTCAACCGCACGGTTTGCCGCGTCGACAAGCTCAGTAAAAAGATCGAGAACCTCACTCCCGCCGAAGGATGGGGCAGCGCCATTTTCAATCCTGCGATGAGCTATTACGTAGTGAACCACAGCACGGCGGCGACTCCTCCCGTCCACACTCTCTACAGCACTAAAGGAAAGAAGGTGCGTGTGCTTGAAGACAATGCCTCTTATGCCGCGCGCTATACTTCGGCTCCCCGCAAGGAATTCTTCACCATGCAGTCGGAAGGGAACACTCTCAACGGCTACATGATCAAACCTGCCAACTTCGATTCCTCGCGTCGCTATCCGGTAATAATGTGGCAATACAGCGGTCCCGGCTCACAGGAGGTTGTAAACCGCTGGCGCATGGACTGGGATGTCTATGCCGCCACACAGGGTTTCCTGGTAGTGTGTGTCGACGGCCGCGGAACCGGTGCACGCGGCACAGCATTCCGCGACGTGGTTTACAAGCGCCTCGGCTATTACGAGACAATCGACCAGATCGCAGCCGCACGCTACGTGGCGTCGCTCCCGTTCGCCGACGGCGACCGCATAGGTCTGAGCGGGTGGAGCTACGGAGGATACGAGACCCTGATGGGAGTGACATCCACAGATTCGCCGTGGAAAGCGGCTGTGGCCATAGCGCCCGTCACTTCATGGCGCTACTATGACACGGTTTACTCCGAGCGCTTCATGCTCACACCGCAGGAGAACGGCTCGGGATATGACGAAGGAGCTCCGGTGAACCGCGCCGCCCGTCTGGGATGCCGCCTGCTGATCATGCACGGAACAGCCGACGACAATGTGCACCTGTCAAACACAATGGAGTTCGTGAGCGCCCTGCAGGCCGCAGACCGCTATTGCGACATGTTCCTCTTCCCGGCCATGAACCACTCCATCAACGGTTGCGATGCCCGCTCACTTGTCTACGGGCGCATGATCGATTACTTCCGCCAGAACCTTTGATTCAGCCCGAAGAACCTAACGGTGGGTTGGATTGTTTGTCGTTCTGTATGGCGATGCGACAACTGAAGTGTCATACATGTCGCGCATTTGCCATCTAAACATGAAATAATACAGTAGGGCAGTAGTTTGTACTGTTCTAAAAAAACAGATGTATCGTATAGATAGAAAAAAAGAAGGAATGACCGCGGCCATCTTCGGGCTGTGGAGAAACTGGGCGATAGCTGTGGGCCTGCTTACCGTGCTCACAGTGTGTGCCCCACTGATCCCGCGCCAATGGGTGGCCCCGCTCAATATTATGTTTTATCTGGCACTGCAATGGATGCACATGGTGCTTCGGAAACGCGATGTGCCATCCTGCTCGCGCCTTATACAGGAGGTGTCTACAGTAATACTTGTCACAGCCCTGTTTGTGGTAGCACTCTATTTCTTTGCGCGCGGAGAGGTCTATTATGAACTGAACGGCCAGCCGTTTGTGTCAGACACGCCTATTCTTGTGATTCTTGTCACATCCCCTGTGGCAGCGATAGTGACACTGGCATTCCTTCTGAACCGGCGTGAGCCGGCGGTATGCAAGCGGTGTAAGCTGCGCTATGGCAACGTCATAGAACATGGTTTCATCGGAGGCCTGTTCCGTCGCGAATGGCGCTACCAGACAGGACTGCTTTTCGCCCTGTCAACCCTCCTCACGGTAGTAGACTGGGGCTACTATTTCGCCCATTATGTGAACACAAACCTCAACCGCGCCGATCAGTTCTTCTTTATCTGGATGCCGCTCACAATGTATGTGCTGTCACTCATTTATCTGGGTTGCCGCTACTACTATCTGTGGGTATATTACTGCCAGAACGAGGAGGAGGGATATGCACGCCGTGCGGCGTTCACAACGTTGCGCTATCTTATCATTCACGGCGACAAGCTGTTCATAAACATGGTGGATACCGGATTGAAGTTCAACAACGGAGCCAAGGTAAAACGCTTCGACACTCCCGCCGTGGTGCGTACCGACTATCACAAGAGAGAGAACATACACACCGCAATCAGGCTTTTCACGGAAACCACCGGGATAGCCAATGCCGAGGTGCGTCTCGCATACAGCTCGCCGGATGAAATAACGTATGAGAACATGTTCCACTACTTCGCTTTCCTTCCGGACAGCGAGGAGGTGTCCGACTCCAAGATCGAGGGCGAGTGGTTCACATGGGGCAATCTGCGCCAGATGGCGTCGCAGCACCTTCTCAGCACCGATCTGGTCAGCGAGCTGAACCGCATCTACGAGGTGGCCATGGCATGGAAGACCTACGACCATCGCGGAAAACGCCTGTACAGCATCAAACATTACAAACCCACATTCCGCCTGCGCGACATAAAGAACTGGGACGTGAACTACGATGACCACCACTGGCTCACCGTGGCACGTGACAATCAGGATAATTTCTGGTATCCGCTGAAACGTCTGTTCAACAAAAAAATGCGTGTGCGCGGCTGAGAGCGATATGGCGGAAGAAAGGATATTGGCGATAGTCGGGCCGACGGCCTCGGGTAAAACCCGCAGGGCGGTGGATGTGGCGCATGCACTCGGTGGAGAGATCGTAAGCGGCGACTCACGCCAGGTGTACCGCGGCATGGATCTCGGCACCGGCAAGGATCTGGAAGAATATGGCGACATACCTTTCCATCTGATCGATGTGGCACCAGCGGGGAGCAAATACAACCTGTATGAATACCTGCGCGACGCCACCGACGCGATAGCGGGAGTTAAGGCGCGCCGACATGTGCCGGTGTTATGCGGCGGCACGGGCCTGTATGTGGAGTCGCTCCTGAAAGGGATGCGCCTCCCGGAAGTGCCTGAGAATACGGAACTGCGTGCCAGCCTGGAAGGGAAGCCCCTCGACGAGCTGACAAAGATCCTTGAGGGGATGAAAACGCTCCATAACATTACCGATGTCGACACTGTGAAACGCGCTGTCCGGGCCATAGAGATACAGACCTTCTATGTGGAGCATCCCGATATGGCCTCTATGGTGTCCCCCGCTTCTCCGCTCCCTTCGGTTATCGTGGGAGTGGAGATTGACCGCGAGGCGAGAAGACGACGGATCACTGAAAGGCTTGACGCCCGCATCGAAGCCGGCATGATCGATGAGGTAAGAAGGCTGCTTGATACGGGTATCGCTCCCGAAGACCTGATATACTACGGTCTCGAATACAAGTTTCTCACACGTCATGTACTCGGGGAGCTATCCTTTTCCGAGATGCGCGACGGTCTGGAAACGGCAATCCACCAGTTCGCCAAGCGGCAAATGACATGGTTCCGCGGCATGGAACGCCGCGGGTTCACCATCCACTGGCTCCCATACGACATGCCTTCGGATGAATTCGTCGCAGAGTGCCTGCGGCTTTTCACGCAAGACTGATTCTGAAGGTGTCAACAGATATCCCACAAACAACTGATCGTAACGATCCCACACGTATGATTGCGTCCGTCTTACGGTTTATTATCCCTTTTCTGGCAGCTACAGCCACATGCTGTGGCTGTCTCGGTGCCGTGCACACGGAATGGACGAGGCAGGAGCTGCCCGCAGTCAGAGCCAAAGGTGGCGATGCGGCGGAGATGGCGCTCCCGCCCGAATGCCATGAGTTCATACTTGAGGGACAGCTTGGTTTCGGAGGCAACCATATGGGTGGCGGACTTGACCGCCAGTGGTGGATGGTGGAAATGCTCGACTGCGACAGCCACCCGTTGCGACGCATATCAGCCACATACGGTACAGCACGCCTGTACGACGGCTTTTCCGACAGCCGCTATCTGCGTGTGGAAATCGACTCCGTGTCTCCTGACGGAAGCGCCGTAACTCTTGAAAAGAACGAACTGCACGACGAGAAACGGCTTTACGGCCGCACAAACACGCTCACCATAGACAACAGCGGCGGCCGTCTGCGGGTATGGCTCGGAAAAGAGGGAGGCATATATGTGGCGGGAGGAGACGGTATTGCAGGGGTGTCTTCACTCCGCTTCAGTGGCACACGTGACGTTTCCGTAAAAAACGCCATGATAAAATGGCGCAAAGACCCAGCCGGACATCTGCACACTACCTGGAGCGCAGCCGACATACAAGCCGCATATGCAGCCGCGCAGGAGGGCACTCCGACCGGCAATTGGAAATTTCTCGACCGCGATACCGACGCGAGGTGGGCGGTTCCGGGAGGAAAATACCATCTGGCCATAGTGCCGCATGACGGTGAAAAGGCACCCGAACCCTCTGTTTCAGACCATGACGGCGAGCCGGC
The DNA here is from genome assembly GCA_949742535.1 of uncultured Muribaculaceae bacterium. Taxonomy (GTDB): domain Bacteria; phylum Bacteroidota; class Bacteroidia; order Bacteroidales; family Muribaculaceae; genus UBA7173. The sequence goes on from CATJQX010000157.1 coordinate 14,128, forward strand.
GTTTGACATCCTTTATCTCGACGGCGCCGAAAGCAACCGCCCACGGTGGAATGCCGGAATGATTAAAGGGCACCTCTATACCACACCGTTCCGCGACCATTATACCCTGATATGGTACGATTCGTTTTTCGAGGATATGGGAGATGAGGCAACCGCCGACATAACCGACGGCGCCATCCTCACCATCAGTTTCCCCCTCTACAAAGCCACACTCCGCTTTGTAAAGATCGACTGAAATTTCTTCTCTTTTCCGCGGATGGTTGATCAGGCGCCGCAACGGGAAAGAAAGGTATCCAAGTCTTTGTCGCCGCGGCCTGAGAGATTTATCACAACCACGTCATCAGGATCAAAGCTCAGTTTATCGAGGGCGGCAAGAGCGTGCGAACTCTCCATTGCAGGAATTATCCCCTCCATGCGTGTGAGAGAGCGGGCCGCCGCGAGAGCCTCACTGTCTGTGGCGGCGAGCACAGTGGTGCGACCCGATGCGGCCAGCCATGCATGCAGGGGGCCTACACCCGGATAATCAAGCCCGGCAGAGATGGAGTAAGGCTCGGCAGTCTCCCCCGCACCGTTCTTTATAACAAGCGTGCGCGAACCGTGAAGCACGGCTTCCGATCCCACGGTCATAGTGGCGGCATGCTCGCCTGTATCCACTCCATGACCTGCCGCCTCCACTGCCACAAGCCTCACAGAGGGTTCATCTATGAAATGGAAAAACGCTCCGGCGGCATTGCTTCCACCTCCTACACATGCTATCACATAATCGGGCAGCTGTTTGCCTGTAAGCTGTGGCACCTGCGCTTTTATCTCCTCGCTTATTATTGACTGGAACTCGGCAACCATCTCAGGATAAGGATGTGGTCCCACGGCACTCCCGATCAGATAGAAAGTCTCGGCAGGATTACGACACCACTCTGCAAGAGCTTCGTTTACAGCATCAGTAAGAGTGCCTGTGCCTGATTTCACACCCACAACTTCAGCACCGAGCATGCGCATGCGCTCCACATTCGGTCTCTGACGCTCTATATCGGTTTCCCCCATGAAAACCGTACATTCAAGCCCAAGAAGAGCACATACAGTAGCAGTTGCCACTCCATGCTGCCCCGCTCCGGTCTCGGCAATCACCCTTTGTTTGCCCATGCGGCGGGCAAGAAGCCCCATTGCAATGGCATTGTTTATTTTATGCGCGCCTGTGTGATTGAGATCTTCCCGTTTCAGATAAATGTTGGTGCCGTAACGCCGGCTCAGCCTTTCTGCCCGATACAGCGGGGTGGGACGCCCTACATAATCGCGCAACAGACGGCGGTATTCCTCCATGAAATCCGCATCCCCGACAGCCTCATAGTAGGCATCGGCCAACTCCCTGATGTTGTTTTCAAGCTCCGGGGGAACGAATGCCCCGCCAAATCGTCCGTCGCCGTAAAATCCTTCGTCGTTAACCGGCAATCTGTGCTTGTGCACATCTCTCCTATCTTTTTCTGCATTCATATCTTGATCTTTTTCTTGTTGTTTCTGCATATAAAAAGCCATCGGATAATCGGCAAAACCGAAAACCCGATGGTCACCATGTCTTATGAGAAATATTTATGTGTATAGGAAACCTCTGTATCTGTCAGACAACATCCCAATTCACACGCAATGCCGCAACCAACGGATTTTCTGCCGTCGGGCGCCACCATCGATGAATTGTGGAAACTGCCGTCATTGTTTACTTCTTGATTTTATGTCGGCAAAGATATGGCTACAAAATGGAAATTGCAAATATTCTTGCAACAAAAATTGCATAAACCGCATTTATGCGATTTTTATTCATTGTTTATGCATTTGTATATGCATCACACAACCAGATCAATTAAAACCAAAGGGAAAAGTTTTCATTATCGCGGATATTGCCGGGGCGTATTTGTCGGGCCATCTACACGCAACTGTCCGTTCTGGTCGAAGTATATGCGGTCGATACATGCCACCCGCGTCCAGGACGGACGTTCGCCGTAAGCATCGGCATGGCGGTGGTAAACAATGAATTGCTCGCTGCCGTCAGGCGACTCCACTATGGAGTTGTGTCCGGGAGATGAGATACCGTTGTCCATATCGGTTGTCATCAACGGGTTGCTGTCAAGTTTTTCCCAGGGACCAAGCGGAGACTTGGCTACCGACACGCCTATGCCATAGAACTCATATCCGGTATCGTTTGCCGAATAGGTCATATAGTATCTCCCGTCGTGCTTAATTACAAACGGGCCTTCATTGCAACGGTTTATATCGCTCCGCACCAGTTCC
>CATJQX010000158.1 GCA_949742535.1 uncultured Muribaculaceae bacterium
CTTTAGAATTTCTATGGAAAGATTGGCCTCAGAAAAGGAATTCCTCCAGTTTGAGAGCGCCGCAGAGTTCCTCGATCTTGCCTACGAGGCGTGCGAAATGTTCTGTCTTGCTGTGTGCGTCGAGCGATTCGCGGTCGGTCCATGTCTCGCAGATCATGAAGTTGGCTTCTATGGTCTGTGATGCGAAAAAGTCGTAGGCCACCACACCTTTGTCGGCGCGTGATTTCTCCACCAGTTCGGTTGCGGCGGCAATCAGCTCGGCCCGTTTGCTCTGGTCAGGCAGAGCGAAAAATACATTAAGTCTGATCATTGTTGCGTTTATTTAGGGTTATTAGGTCAATATTCCAAGTTTTTATCAGAATACACGTATCTCAAAGATGCTCCATCCGTTTTTGGCATTCTCGAGATCGGCTCCGTCGGCAGTGAAAGGCACGTCGGCATCCTCTATTGTAAGCTTTATGTAGCGTGCCTTTACCGGGGATCCGCTGTCGGCGGTATCTTTTACGGGAGACTGAGGCGAACCTTTGGCCGTGCGGTCGGCGAACATATGCCATTGCTTGGATGCCGCCGCCGCGTCAGTATCGGGAGCCTCTTTTGAGGTGAGATATTCGATCCTGTATCTGTATGTGCGGTTGGTGTATTCGAAAATCGTCTCTACCTCGCTCACTTTGCAGTCTTTCTCAAGATCGATAACTATCCATGGGCTTTCTGCTCCCACTCCCGGATCCCAGCGTGTGCCGTAGTTGTCGTCAACGGCATAGTTGCCGGTAAACCGGAAGTCGATATCAGTGGTGCGGTAGCGTGGCTGGAAGTATTCGGAAAGATACTTGCGTGCCGAGGATACGCGTGTGGGTTTCCCGAGAGCCAGGTTGTTGCCGTTATACCGTTTTGCCCCTTTGATTATTTCCACCCCTTTGTGGGTTGGTATTACCGGGAGGATACTTCCGTCGGGTGCGAAATGCAGCTCTTCGATGCAGGTCTGGCGTTTGCTGTCGATGAAGGGGTAATGCTGCCGGTGGTACACGATATAGGTCTTGCCACCGTAGTCGATCATGGAGTGGTGTCCTGTGCCGAGTATCTGGTTGTAATCGTCACGTTTGAGGATGGGGATGTCCATTGATCCGTTGAGACCGCGGTACGGTCCAAGGATATTTTCCGACACGGCATATCTGACGTTGTAGTTCTCGCTCCCCTCGAACGACCACATGAGGTAGTACAGTCCGTCGCGCTTGTAGATGAACGAGGCTTCGAACATGTTGCGTATACCCTCCACACTCTTGTAACGGTATTCGCCGATGAATTCGTTGGAGCCTGCCTCGGTGAAGCGTGGATCTGTGTTGTCGATAGATATTTTCCCCTTGTTGTCGAAGGCCAGTTTCATGATTTTGAAAAATCCGTTGTCGGTGGCCACATACATGGTGCCGTCGTCGTCGAGGAAAAACTGTCCGTCATATCCCTGGTAGAGCATCTTGCCCGGCGCCACAGCGTTGGCATCCTCCCAGGGGCCGAGCGGACTGTCAGACATGGCCACGAATGTCTTGCAGTCTATGCCATACATCAGATAATATTTCTTTGTGCCGGGATTGTATATTACGCTCGGCGCCCACAGAGCTTTGGTGCCGGCCGCCTCGGTCCATGAAGAGGGGAGGGCGAGGGGTCTGTTGATCCAGTTCTTGCAATCGGTGGAATACCACATCTGGGTCGGAAATACATTTTCTCCGCCACCACCGTCGTTAGTGCCGTATGCGTAAAATGTGTCAGTCTCCTTATCGTAGATCATTGTGGCGTCCGCCAGATATGCCGGAATAGCGGGATTGCCGGTGTGCATGGAGAATACATTCAGGTCATTGTCGGTCTGTCTGGTCTGAAGATTGGAAGCAGCGCCGAAGGCGTAGCATCCGATGCATAGCGCCATGAAAGATTTCGTGATACAGGGCTTCATCTATACGTTTTTGGTTACTGGTGCAAAGGTAACAAATTGTCCTGATTTTGAAGCATTAAATACAGGAAAATGCCAAACAGGGTAACTGCGCTTATTATAGGCCATTTAAGGTAAGTAAGCCGTGGAAATTATTTTATAATATCTGAAAGTATGCCACAGGGAATATAAGGCCGCTTAGATATTTGATGCGTGATAATTTTCATGACTCACTTAGCCAATTGAGTCCAATCTATTTCTTATACGTTGGACTCCTTGAGGAGATTTCGCTGATTTGCGCAAAATGCTTTTAATGCGAACTCGCGTTAATTTTACATTTCAGAATGGAGATTCTGTTGTATCGGAATTTTTATACAGATCCAACAGCTGTTGGGAATAGTCTACGTTCTTCCAATCCTCGAACCTTGCAAACTCAGGCTTAAAACGTAGCTTTACCGTATCTTCGCGCCCCATATGATTTTTGGCGATGATTACCTCGGCAAGACCGTAGATGTCATTTCCTTCGGCATCTTCGTAACTACGAAGATTATATTCTGGACGATGAAGAAGTAGAACGACATTTGCATCATCACATATAGTTCCACTATCTCGAAGATCAAACATTTGAGGCTTCTTATCCACATAAACTCCAGAAGACCGATTTTCAACATTACGATTAAGTTGAGACGCGACAATTATCGGTATATCGAGCTCTTTAGCCAATTTCTTTAACTCGCGTGTACAAAGCGCAATTTCTTCATAGCGGTTTTGATACTTCTCGCGAGTAGAGAAAAGCTGAAGATAATCTATAAATATAATCTTGGCATTAGTATTCTCTATGTCGTTTCTTAGTTTATCACAAAAATCTTCTATTTTCCAATTATTCTTATCGGTAAGGAATATGGGATATGTGCTTAAATTTTCTATGGCTCTATTTAATATATTCCATTCCTTGTCATTCATTCTTCCAGTTCTAATTTTGTAACCATCTATTCCTGTTTCGTTAGTAATTATACGATTCGCAATTTGGGTATTGCTCATCTCGAATGAATAGAACATAACAGGTATATCAAGTTTAGCCATATTTAGAGCCAAAGTAATCAAAAAAACTGTTTTACCCATTGCCGGTCGTGCTCCAATAACAATCAAATCAGAATTCTCTAATCCATATAATGCTTTATCTAAATCGGATAACCCTGTAGGGATACCGCCAAACCCATATGGACTATTTGCAGCAACTTGTATATTCTGCAATGCTTCTTCTAATATACCATTGATTTGTATCATATTAATAGGGTATGGATAGAGTGGTTTACAATATAATTGTGGCTGATTTTTTATTTACGCGACTTTGCCGGTTTCGATTTCGGATTTGAGGAACTGGAAGATATAGACGGCTCCTTGGTAGTAGAGGCCAC
>CATJQX010000159.1 GCA_949742535.1 uncultured Muribaculaceae bacterium
AGAATGGTTACTGCTCGAGCAGAAGCACCATATTGTTGTCGGCATCGTAGAAGCCGATACCACCGCCGGCGAGTTTACCGTAGGATACCACTTTGGGGAGAATGGTGATGAGCGCCTGTTCCACTTTGGGATCCGGACAAGCCATGCGTGTGCCAGCCACGTTGCCGAATGTCACGTTGTCTGGTGCCGAAACGGTGAATTTTCCCATCAGGTTGTTGCAGTCTGTGGTGCAGCTGAATGAATCGCCGTCGAATGCAAATTCAAACGGGGCGCCCTCAAGCGCGGTTGTGGATTCGCCGTTTATCTCTGTTATTTTCCATTCCCCTTTGAACAGGTCGGCTGTTGATGCGGGTTCGCGATGGCGCAGTAGCACAACCTCTTTGCCTTTGGCGTTTGTGAGGGAGACGTCGCCGTTCTTGGTGAGTTCAAATCCGGTCACTTGCGACAGAGCCTGAAGAAGCGCGTTTTCAAGATCCATGTCGGGGCACATCATCATTGTGGAACCGATTTTGGAGAGGTCAATTGTGCCGGGTTTTGCATTTGTATCAAATCCGCCTATGATAGAGTTGCATGAGGCGTTGCCATAGACCTTCCCTGTTGCAGTATTGAATCCGATAAATGCTTCGTTCTGACCGGTGCCCGGTGTTACGGTTTTGCCGTTGATTGCCTCAATGGACCATTCGCCGTTGAGGTCGGAAATGTTTGCAGCGTTTTTTGTAGATGAGCAGGATGCCAGTGCCGCTACCGAGGCGGCGCCAAGCAAAAATGTCATTAATTTATTCATAAAATGTCGTTTTAATTTCATTGATTGATAAAAAATGGTGTGCGCGTGGCTGAATCATCCCTGATCCGGTGCGCACACTGTTATAACGTATGACAACGATGGTTTGTTAAGGTTTAGTTTCGGTCGTTTTGCAGTGTGTCGAAAAGCGTGATGAGCCGTGCCAGATCCTCCTCGTTGCTGAAACTGAAAGTTATCGCACCGCGCCCCTTGCGGTCGCAGGAGAATTTTACCGGGGTCTGGAATGCCGCGGACAGATGTTTTTTCAGAATGTCGAAGTCGTGGTTTGCATAAGGTTTTTCCTGTTTCCCCTCCTGCGCCTTGTCGTTTTTCCCTTCGAGATATGACTTGACCAGTTCCTCGACTTTTCTTACCGACAGTCCCTGGCGGATGATTTCTTTGTATATCTTCAGCTGCACCGACGGATTGTCGATGGAAAGGAGCGCGCGGGCATGTCCCATGTCCACAAGTTTGTCGCGTAGCCCGAGCTGCACCTCGGCGGGGAGTTTCAGCAGACGCAGGAAGTTTGCCACAGTGGCACGTTTCTTGCCGATGCGTTCCGAGAGACGTTCCTGTGTGAGGCTGTACTGGTCTATGAGTTTCTTGAATGTCAGCGCGATCTCAATGGCATTGAGATCCTCGCGCTGTATGTTCTCTATGAGCGCCATTTCGGTCAGCTCGGAGTCGTTGGCGGGGCGGATGTATGCCGGCACGGATGTGAGACCGGCGATTTTTGCTGCACGGTAGCGACGCTCTCCGGCGATGATCTGGTAGCTGTCCGCACCTGTCTTGCGCAGCGAAAGCGGCTGTATGATGCCGAGCTCGCGGATAGAGGATGCGAGTTCGTCAAGAGCCTCTTCGTCGAATGTGGTTCGCGGCTGGCTCGGATTCGGTGAGATCTGGTCGAGGCGGATGTCGTTTATCGCCGATGTGCCGCGGGCGGGGGTATCGTCCATTGATATCAGCGAGCCGAGGCCTCGCCCTAATGCGTTTCTATGTTGTGACATGATGTCTTGCGTTTCTATGAGGATTTATCAGATGCTGTTTGTCAGGCAGGTTATCCGCGGTTTTTGTCGATGAGTTCCTTGGCGAGCATGAGGTGCGATGTGGCGCCGCGGCTCTCGGGGTCATACAGGAGTGCGGGAAGGCCATGCGACGGTGCTTCGCTGAGGCGGATATTGCGGGGGATCACGGTGTTGAACACCATGTCGCCGAAGTGTGTCTTAAGTTCTTCATAGATCTGGTTGGCCAGGCGCAGGCGTGCGTCATACATCGTCAGGAGGAATCCCTCTATCTCCAGATCGGGATTGAGCTTCGACTTTATGATGCGTATGGTGTTGAGCAGTTTGCTGATTCCTTCCAGTGCGAAATATTCCGCCTGCACAGGGATTATCACAGAGTTGGCCGCCGTGAGGGCGTTTACGGTGATAAGTCCCAGTGAGGGGGAGCAGTCGATAAGGATGAAGTCATATTTGGGAGCCACGTCGGCAAGCAGCCTTGACAGCACCTTCTCGCGGTCGGGCTGGTTTATCAGCTCGAGTTCGGCGCCGGCGAGGTCTATGCGCGAGCCCACGAGGTCAAGACCCTCCACGCAGGTGGGAACCTGCGAGCCGTCCACGGGATATCCGTCGACAAGGCACTCGTAGATCGAGGACTGCATCTGACGGGGATCTATGCCGTAGCCTGAGGTCGCGTTGGCCTGGGGGTCGGCATCGATGATCAGCACCTTCTTGCCGCGGCTTGCAAGAGAGGCTGCCAGATTGATAGTGGTTGTGGTTTTTCCTACACCCCCTTTTTGATTTGCTATAGCTATTATCTTACCCATAACACTTTTATAAGGTTTTCTGCAAAGTAAGGGATTTTCAGTCGGATACAAAAGCGCCGTTAAGTCAATTTAAGCATTTTGTTGATAACTGCATAATATTGTTGATAACTGTGGAACACTTTAACATTTCGCCGTGGAACATTTGCCGCATGCGGGGTGTTTAGATGTGGTTTCAGGAAATTTCGTAACTTTGCATGGCAAACGGTACCTGAACGGAAGGCGCCGTTGTCTCATTTAACAAGCCGTTTATTTCCCATGTTGATACTTATTACCAACGACGACAGTATAGAAGCGCCCGGACTGCACTTTCTGGTGGATTGTGTGAAGGATCTCGGCGAGGTTTATGTGGTGGCTCCGGCTCTGCCCCATTCCGGGCAGTCGTCGGCTTTCACCGTCAATGCGCCCCTGCGCATCAAGGAGCATGAGGGATACCACGGCGCGCGGGTGTTTTCGGTCAACGGCACCCCGGTGGACTGTGTGAAGCTATCCATGCACCATATCCTGCCACGCAAGCCCGATCTGCTTCTTTCCGGTGTGAATCACGGATCCAACGCCGGCAATTCTGTCATATATTCCGGCACGATGGGAGCCGCTTTCGAGGCGTGCATGCAGGGGATCCCCGCTGTCGGGTATTCGCTGCTCCACCATTCGCTGAAGGCAGATTTCAGCGAATGCACTCCATATATCAAGGCGATCACGCGTGCCGTGATAGAAAACGGGCTTCCGGAAGGGGTATGCCTCAATGTCAATTTCCCGGCTAAAGTGAAGATAGAGGGGATGCGCGTCACACGTGCCGCCCGCAGCCATTGGAGCGAAGAGTATCAGGAATACCTCGATCCGCACGGAAAGCCGTTCTTCTGGCTTACCGGAAAGCTCAACAACGATGAGCCGGAAAGCACAGACACTGATATTTACTGGCTTGACCGCAATTATGCCTCCATTGTGCCTGTGCGTGCCGACCAGAACGCTACGGATGCTATCCCGCATTTGCGTCAGCTTCTCGGCATGTGATCACGGCCGTTTTCAGTTGTAGATCGGTTTCTGCCCTTTCGAGCGGGTGGCTTTGCCATACTCCACGGCATGCCCGGGGCAGATATGGTAGCACCGCAGGCACAGGGCGCAATGGTTGTGCCATTGCGGACGGCCCTCTTTCATGGTGATGTTTTCCATAGGGCAACTTATGGAACATTTTCCGCATCCCACACACGCGCCGGAGCTGTGGAACGGACGGGGTGACGTGCAGAATATGTTGAAAAACGGACGTATCACATATGTCTTGATCCACGCCGCGTTTCCGCGCACCACGTCATCCCCTGAAAATCCCTGCTTTATGGCTGAAGCCACGGCATCGACACGCGCCGGCATCTCCTCCGTTTTTCTGGATTCGGTTTCGGCACTGTCCACGTCGAACCCTTTCATAAGCACATAGGTGTTTGGCATCGTGACTGAAAAACTGCCGCGCGGGCTCCATCCGCGTCTTCCGATAAGTTGCCGCCAGCAATTGTCGGCATACCCGATATCGTCGCCGCATGTGACCACAAGGAAATGCGGCGACTGGTGGGCGCCTTTGAACCGCACTCTCCTGATGAACCGTTCGACCACGGGGGGGATTCCCCATGAATAGACAGGACACACCCATATCACCGGCTCGCCGGCCGCCACTTCAAGAACGGTCTCTTCCGGTTTTAGCAGCATCCGGTTTTCAAGCATCACGGTCTCCCCGCCGAGCCTGGCGCCAAGGCGCCGGCTCACGGCGAGCGAGTTGCCTGTTCCTGAAAATGTTATCAACATAAGTAACAGTTCAAAATTATTCGCAAGATTTAGGTTCAGCGTATGGTCACCTGGGTGGCGCCGTACCCGTATTCGCGGAATGAGGCATCGTGTACGTCATGCCCTTTGTAGCTGTAGTTCAGCTCCTTCATCAGTGCCTGACGCAGTATCCCCTCACCTTTCCCGTGGATGAACACGATCTTTTTCCCCTTGTTGCGGAGGTTTTCGTCCATCACCTTGCGGAAAGCGTCTATCTGATAATTGATTATATCGGCGTTGCTCATGCCTCGTGTGCTGTCTATAAGCTCGTTGATATGCAGGTCAACCACAAGCGGCTCATCTTTCGACACTTTTTTCTGCACCGGTTTCCGTAGCGGGCGGCTGTCCTCGCGGCGTTTCTGCTTCATGGCATCCTCGAGTTGCGCGCTGTCTATGGTCATGGCGCGCTGCGGTATATCGTTTTTCACGATGTCAACAGCGAGCACAGGTTCGTCGAAGTAGGGGTTGTCGCGGAAGCAGTGGAGCTTGAAAAACTTGGTGGTGTCCATGCGTGTCTCTATGGCCACAGGCGACTTGAGTTTGAACGGCTTGTCGCGCTTGAAAGCCACATACTGGAACGCGATGCGGTCAAGCCGCGCCACCTGGTCGCGTGTAAGCTCCTCAAGAAAAACCTGCATGTTAGGCTCCACGATTCCGGCGTAGCGTGTGGTCCATCCCTCCTCGTCGTCGGCGCGTGAGAGGTATGTGAAATACAGGAAGTAGTTGGAGTCGTTGACGAGGTATGCCTCATAGGAGGTGGTGGAGAGATGCTTGATCTCCATTGCAGCGTATGCGAGCACCACATTCAGGCGGTCGCCGTCAGGAGTTTCGGTGACCGGTTCCGGTTTGGGAGCTTCCGGCACCTGTGTGGGCACGAACTTGCTTTTTGCCTCGCGCTCGCGTTCCTGACGGTGCTGGGTGGTGCCTCCGAAAATGTCGCGACGGGAGCTTTCCTCGCCCGGACTGCTCACCACCACAAGTTCCTTAAGCATCACGGGGGTGACGAAGCCGTCCTCCTCCTCCACATGGGCTATCTGCCCGTCGATCTTTACCACGCGCCCCCCGCCGGTAGTGCTGAGGAAGCGCACCTGGTCGCCTATCTTTGCCATATGATGTATAATCGTTCTAAATTTATTCGGGATGTTTATGCAAACTTACGCATTTTCCACGACATTTCAGTAACTTTGTGGTATGGTACAGAATTTGAGAATCGACGATTTCGACTATAATCTTCCCGACGGGCGCATAGCCAAACATCCCCTTGCCGAGCGCGACAGCTGCAAACTGCTTGTACGTCACGCCGATGGCTCTATTGAGGATCGGCATTTCACAGATCTTCCGCAGCTTCTTCCCGCGGAGTCTATGCTGGTCTACAACAATACCCGTGTGATCAATGCACGCCTGCGTTTCCACAAGCCGGAAGGGGCGCTGATAGAGATATTCTGCCTTGAGCCGGTGGAGCCGCGCGATTATGCCGTGAGTTTCGCCTGCAATTCCCGCTGCTCGTGGATCTGCTTTGTTGGCAATTCCAAGAAATGGAAACAGGGGGAGCTGACCATGGAGCTGAATGTGGGGGGGCATGATGTGCGGTTCAGCGCTTTGCGCAGCGGCCGTGAGGCAAACGCCTCCATTATTGAATTTTCCTGGGATGTGCCGGAGGTTACTTTCGCGGAAATAATAGAGGCGGCTGGGGAGATACCCATACCGCCATATCTCAACCGGTCTACCGAAGCGTCGGATTCATCTGATTACCAGACAGTGTATTCGCATATCGACGGTTCTGTGGCGGCTCCCACCGCCGGGTTGCATTTCACAGACCGGGTGCTTGCCGAAATCTCGGCACGCGGCATACCACGGCGTGAGCTTACTTTGCATGTGGGTGCAGGCACATTTCAGCCGGTGAAGTCTGATGAGATCGGCGAGCATCTGATGCACAGCGAGTTCATAGCGGTTAGCAGGGAGCTTATCAGTGAGCTTGCCCGCACGGAGCGCAGCGTGATCGCAGTGGGCACCACGTCGGTGCGCACGCTTGAAAGCCTGTATCATCTGGGATGCCTTGCGAGCCAGGGTGTGCGCCCCGACGAACTTCCGCAGTGGTATCCTTACTCTCCCGATCATCCCGATCTTTCGGTTAAAGATGCTCTTGAGGCGCTTCTCGACAGTTTCGAGGGGGATACATTCATGGCTTCAACACGAGTGATCATCGCGCCGGGATACAAATACCGAATAGTAAAGGGGATGGTAACCAATTTCCATCAGCCCCGCTCCACGCTGCTGCTCCTTGTAAGCGCTTTCACGGGAGGAGAGTGGCGTCAGGTCTACGATCACGCTCTCGCAGGCGACTACCGTTTCCTCAGCTACGGGGATGCGTGCCTGTTTCTCTGAAATTACAGGATCGGTGAGAAGAGGCGCATGAACGACTCGAGCGATTTCTCGAGTAGCGGGCGCTGGCGCCACACGGCTGAAGTCACCCGCTCGCAATCCTTCTGGTCACGCATGAACTGGGCTTTCATGCGGCTGTTGAATTCCTGGGAGTATATGAGCATGTTGGCTTCGAAATTGTGTTCGAAGCTGCGGAAATCGAAGTTTGTGGAACCTACTGTGGCGAAGTCATCGTCAATAATTATGGCCTTGCTGTGGAGCATCCCTTTCTTATATAGATATACTTTGATGCCGGCGCGCAGACAATCCTGTATGTATGAGAACGATGCCCAGCGGAGCATGTCGCTGTCTGAACGCCTCGGGAGCATCACCCGCACATCCACTTTCCCCAGAGCCGCTATCTGCAGGGCATGAAGCAACCCTTCTGAGGGGATAAAGTAAGGGGTCATTATATAGACGCACTTCTGTGCCGACGAGATGGCATGCTGGAATATGAGGGTCATGTTCATCCACTGCGATGTGGGTCCTCCGGTGACAAGCTGCATGTCGGCGGGGTATGTTGTGTCTATCTTCGTGCCTGCCTCCTCTTCTATCAGTGGCTGCCCCATGAAGCTCCAGTCTACGGCAAATGCCTGTTGCAAAGCTCCTACTGCAGGTCCGCGCAGTCTCAGATGCAGATCCCGCCATGTGTTGAAAAGTTTCCCTCCGGTCACATAGCGGTCGGCGATGTTCATGCCACCGATATATCCCGTCTCGCCGTCGATGATGGCAAGTTTGCGGTGGTTGCGCCAGTTGATGCGTGTGCCGAACGGCGGGAAAACAACCTTGAAAAACGGGTATGCCTCTATGCCCGCCTCCTTCATGCGCCGGCATGCCTGACGCGAGAGTTTGAACGAGCCTACATGATCGTAGATCACTCGTACTTTCACTCCTGCGCGTGCGCGCTCCACAAGGGCGTCGATCACCCGGTTGCCGATATTGTCGTCTATTATTATGTAATACTGGAGGTTGATGTATTTCTGCGCCCTTGCGATATCGGTAAGCAGAGCGTCGAATTTGTCTTTGCCGTTGTCGAACAGTGTCACCTCGTTTCCCGTGTGGAATGTGGAGCTGCACAGCGATTGCGCCAGATTCACCTGCTGCAGCTGATGCGGGGGGCATTCCGTCTTTTTCGGCTTTACGGCCGTGGTGGCGTTGAGTTTCCTCAGCTTGCGGCGGTTGCGGCGCGAGATTATGCGCTTGGTCTGTATGTTGCGTCCGAATACGATATACAGCACAAGCCCCACGATGGGAACTACCAGCAGCACAGTGACCCAGGCGAGCGATTTCACGGGGTTGCGGTTCTCGCTTACGATAACCGCTATGATGCCGAGAATGGTCAGGGTATACAGGATCCATACGGTCCAGTACACCCACGGCACGGTTATGTAGTCGAAGAACCAGAACATGCTTGACTTATTTGTTTAACAGATCATGGCGTATCATAAGGTCTGACACAGCAGGAGAAGATGCCACATGCTCCCTGAGGCCGGGCAACGCCCCTGCGGTGGTGCCCTCCATGCTCCCCTGGAAATCGAAAGCGAAGCGCGGACTTTCAGGCGCGAGAGCCGAAAAACCCATTCCGCGCCAGTGGTAGGGGAGACCCATTATGTCGAGCAGGGTAGTATATACATCCACCTGTCCCATCACGCTTGTGCGGCGTCCGCGCACTGGAGAGTTGAGCACTATCATCGGCACAAAGCCTGAGGGGGACACCAGTTTGCGCCCTTCAGTGGAGTTGCGTATCTCGTGGCGCCAGGATGCGAGCGCCTCGTGGTCTCCGACGATCACCACCATTGTGCGTCCCCAGTCGGAGCGGCTTTTCAGGTAGTCGAGCATCCTTCCGAGCGCCTGGTCGGTATAATGTACGGTGGTGAGATAGTCGGTCAGCTTGTCAGGATAGTTGCCGGAGAAGCTTATGGTCTTGAACTTGTCAGGTATCTTGAAAGGGTTGTGTCCGGTGTAGGTCACTATCTGCACATAGGCTTTCTCCCCTTCCGGCCATACCTCTCCGCGTTGCATCTTCGCTATGGACTGCTCCATCAGAGATCCGTCGCTGAGGCGCTTGGGGTGGCCTATGCGCTCTGAATTGTCCCAGCTGTCTTCCATCTCCTGCCGGTCGATGCCGAAACCGCGTGCCACAAGCCCCTGGTTCCATGTGGAGGGTTTGTCGCCGCTGAGTAGATATGTTTTCGCCCCCTGTTCCTTCATGGCTTCCGGGAGGGCGAAGAACTGGGTGCCGGGATATTTCATCGAGTACACATCATTGCGCATAGGATACATTCCGGCGAGCATAAGCAGCTGGCCGTCTATGCTGCGCCCGTTGCCAACCTGCGACAGCACGTGCGCGGCATACCAGGTTGATGCGGTGTCAGCCATCGCGTCGTTCAGATGCGGTGTAAGTTCTTTCCCTTCAAGTTCTGCACCTACAGGCCAGGACTCCAGCGATTCGCATACGATCACCACGAGGTTGTCGCGTCTGAGGCTGTCGGCCTGTGCGGCGGGTGAATGCATCTGGCTTTGCAGATGCAGATGGTCGCGCCCCCAGTCGGCGACGCTTTGCCGCTCCGCCGGGGTTATTTCGTTCTGGTGTGCCGACATCTCGGCGGCAAGGGTGCCGAAAAGCGTATATATCACAGGCGGCGTGGTGGCGTAGTAGCATTCCCCTTTCAGTCGGGTGACATGAGACACCATCCCCCCCGACAATAGAGCCGTGGTGGCGGAAAGGAACAGTGTGAACCCGGCGACAGCCATGTATAGCATGGCAGACGGGCGCCGTTTTTCCCTGTCGGTGTGGATGAGCATGAGTGTGGCCGTCGTTACCGCCGGTAACGACGAGTATCGCCAACTCCATGAGTCGGCGATACTCGCATGAAAGTCAAATACTTGACCTATAAGTGTATAGCTTGCCGGAGGTATGGAGTTGAAATATGTGCGGCAATACATAAGATTGGCTATCATCAGCAGGTCTACGAGCCCCATAAGTGTGATCTGCGGCCATATGCGGCGTGTAAGGACTGTGGGGAACGACATCACCGTGGCAAGTGTGACGGCATTGATATACGTACCTGCGAAACTAAAAGCTCTGAAAGTGGTCTGGGCGCACCAAAGGAGGTCAAACACGAGCACTGTCACCAGACATCCCATCCATGCCAGAAGGAACTCCCTGGTCCAAAGGCTTTCAGGGAACAGAAGTCTTCCGAAGGCTCCCAGAGCGATATTTTTTTTCTTATATAATCCCATATGATAAACCTATCTGCTGATAAGTGGTCTAATATTGTAAAGGCTGCGTGTCAATCTATCCGCATGCTTGATAATTACGGCATCACTCTTCAGCATTTGGCTGTGCATGTGCATATGTCTGAGTGTGAATGCTGAAATCTATCTGTCATGTCCGGCACACGTAACCGCAAATGTAGCAAATATTTCCCGTAATACAATCTGTATCTGTTTTTAATCATAAAAAAGATACATGAAAAGATTTTTTTGCCGTTCATGACCGAATATTTTAACAATGCTAAAGAAAAGTTGTTTTGGAGAGAATGGAAAATTTTTTTAATTTTGTGAGTTGAAAGTATAAGATGACTAAGTGGCGTAAAATATTGATGGCGGTAGCGGTTATGGCTGCATTCTGCATCCAGTCGGATGCGGCTCCGAGGGCTACCTGGGAGGAGGTTACTTCTCCGGCGCCTACTGTCGTGAATAATTTCGACGCCGAGGCAGACGTCAGCGTCACCGTCTCCGACGGCTTTATCTACATTTCAAGCGAGAAACCGGTCACTGTAAAAATCTTCTCTATTCTCGGTCAGCTCATCTCCCAGGAAAACCTTAAGCCGGGAATGCACCGCATAAAGTTGGACTCCAGAGGCATATACATTCTACGCGCCGGTTCCACCACCCGCCGCATCACCCTCTGATCCATTCCCCCCCTCCCTGTTTTTCATATCAGCATAAGGTTGTCTCCGCGAGCTGCCGGAGGTGGTGTGTAAAATGTAATCCCTATATCAAGCGGGGAATGAGGCCATTAGGTCTCATTCCCCGCTTGATATAGGGTAGAGGTATCGTTTTCCTATTATTGTTGTCCGGTAAAAACGCCTAAGTTACCAATTGTCCACTGATATGCAATATGTTGAAGCGCGTTTAGACAACATGGGCTTGTCCATCTATACCATACAGACAATCAATATGCGTTATATTCCCGGATAATAATATTGTCCTATCAAGCCGCCG
>CATJQX010000160.1 GCA_949742535.1 uncultured Muribaculaceae bacterium
ACCGCCTTCATTCTTTTTTAGTTCTACAAGGCTGTTGTTTTTCGCAAGGATTATTTTTCCGAGGTCGTTGCCATAGCCATTTTCTATATTGGAAATCTGTACCGGTGTGAGAGGTAACTCGTCAACTTCGATCTGGGCGATATATGACATTCCTGAAAGCAAATCAAGAAGTAGCTGTGTCGGCTGTTTTATTGCTGGCTCAAGTTTTTTACGGGCAGCTTCCTCCCACTGTGCCACAGGGGTTTCACCTATTTTATCAAAACCTCCATCCGGGAACCGAAGAAGCGTGTAAAGAAACGATCGCAGACCGGTCAAGGGCATGCATGTAAGCAGCCTTTCGGAATAGTCGATGCTATCAAGAAACGCATATGCATGCATAGGCGGTTCATCCACATCAAGATTATTGAATCTTTTGGCCTTTGGGACATAGGGAATAGTATGGTGGGAGGCGAAATAGCATTTCATCATATTCGTAAACCACTCTTTAGCCTCTGCAGGGATCTCCCGTCCGGCAAGAGCGTATTCCAGATTCCTGGGCCATAATTGTTTGTTTTCGTAATCTACGGCTTTTTCCCATGAAGTGTACAGCGAATCTGGAACTGTTACTTCCGGCGAAGAGCAGATGTTCAGGTACATGTCGGTCAGGATCTCCCAGTCCTGAGATGTAAGATCGGTTCCATCGTCGGAGGTGAAAGATACAGGTCTGAAATTCTCATCTACAGTCACATTTACTACTGTCGGAGAATCCTGGTTCAGCACTACATATGAGCCAAATCGCCCATTGCCGCATTCAAGCAGCACGCCCCCTATCTCCCGCTCCCTTTCTACCGGTACTTCTCCTGAAAAGGCATTTCCATCTTTTTTTAGCAAATGGAGCACGTCTTCCTCCATTCCGGCATATATCGAGGCTGTCCCGATGTAAACTGACAGATTTTGTAGCTCCTCTTCCGATAAACCGTTGACATGAACAGTGACTTCCGCTGTTCCGAGTTTGATGGCGTTGCCGTCGGGTTGCTCCTGTTTATTACCGCATGACCATAGGAATAGCGCGCAAAGCGCGGCAAGAAATAATGATAGTTTTTTCATGGAAATAGGATCTGACAATTATTTCTTGAGGGCGTCTGCGAGGGATGAGAGGGGGAGTGTGGCAAGCCAGACAGCATTATCGTTTTTCTGTCCTGTAATATTGTTCATGATTTTTGCAGGAACTCCAAAAATCAGATTGTCTTGCCAGATGGCGGTTGGCCATGAGCAGAATTTCTCTCCGTTGACATCAAGTGACATTCCCCACTTGCCGTCAGTCCCTTTGCGGCTATACAGCAGTTTCCCGGATTTGCAATCAAAAATGGTGTGATAAGCGTTGGCGCCATGCTCAAAACGGCAGAAAAGGAAATCGCTGAATTTATTTATATGCGTCAGATAGATATACGGTTCCATCGCTTTATAATATTCCATGACATTGCCAATTCTCTTCATTGTAATATCTTCCGGCAATTTTTTATCTCCGAAATCCAATGCCACAATGGGGTTTACATCAAGAGCCGACGACACATTGTATAGCGTATCGCCGGTGAATATGTAAGAATTGAATTCGTTGCCGTCGCTCTGGAGTGGACAGTCGATTAAGAAATGATCCTCTTGCGGCTCTATGGCTACAGGAAACATCACCGAGTCGGTTTTTTCGAACCGTTTGTTGAGTATGTACAGGTAAAACTGTCCGCCATCAAATCCGATTGAGTTGGTGGCGAGAAATGTACTGTCGGTATGAAATTTAACGTCGCCGAATGAATCGTGTGTCAGTATTGTCTGCTCCGGTTTATTATTTGCATCATATCGCCGGAAGGTTGTGGTTCTGTTTCTCCAATCGCGTTTCACAACCCAGAGATTATCGTCATCTCCGGAGAACACAGCGTTGCTGAAATTTTTCATGTCATCGCCGACTGATACATTTGCGAGAAGTTCCCCCGATGGTATCTCAAAAAGGAGAGCCGCGTCATTTGTGGATACCACCATACGGTTCCCGTTTATTTCATTTATCGCGAATTCTTCTGGATGTATTCCTTCTGCGTTTTTCAGTTCAAATATCCGGTCGGTTGCCAGATTGCAACTGAGCACGTTATCGTCTCTGTCAAGGCATTCTGTAAATTTACAATCTACAAGCACTGGCGCATCAGCCGCATCTGTTTCTTTAGACAGTTTGTTGGCGCAGCCACCCAGTATCGTAAGGCATAATGCCCCGATACATCCCTTTATTAAACAGTTGATTTCCATAGTTTAAGTTTTTTAGTTCCGCAAAGATAATGAAATTGTTGAAGTCATTATGTCTACAGAATCAACGACTGATGTTAAAAAAGCCAAAAAGCAAAAAGCATGGCTGCAGATATATCCCCTTTCCGGTCAAACACAGATAATGCACGCCCTGAATGATGCAGATTATTTATTATCTTTGCAGACAACCGAAACAGATCCTAAATAACCGAATATAAGTATGAACCGATTATTGTCATTATTTGTAGGCTGTGGCATCGCTCTCGGGGCTACCGCACAGTCTTCGCCATATAAGGGCGTGGCGTTGAACGACCTTATAAACGGCGACTATTACCTGTATAATGTGGAGAGCGGCCTCTGGCTTGGCGACAATTATACCAACACACAGCGTTACACCTCGCGCGCCGAGCTTGGCAAGAGGGGTATAGACGTGGGTGTGAAACGTAACGGCAGCGGCTGGCAACTGGATCCCAAACTGGGACACAACCACTCCATCAATGCCGGAAACCTGTATATGGATACAGGCGATGCGGTGACAGTATGGACCATCGCACCCGCCGACGGCGACACAGCCAACGGTGTGAAGATTACATGCGGAGAATATACACTCGGTGCCGACGGCAACGGAATGATCACCAACAAGGCCACCGACAGTGACACATGGCAGATTGTGACCAGAATGGAGCGTATGGCAGTGGATACGCGCAACGCGTCGGAGGCTGCTCCCGCCGATCTGTCATGGGCCGTCTATGGTGCCACTTTCCCTATTGCCGACGAGCGCCGCATGAAGTGGCAGGGTGCATGGGGAAGCAACAGTGTCGGCGGCGATGACCTTTACCATTGCAACCGCGTATGGGAGATGTGGGGCATCAAATGGATGGAGGTGTATCAGGAACTGTCGGGTCTCCCCGACGGCAAGTATGCCGTGAGCGCCCAGGCTATATACTCACCGACGCCGAACAACGACATAAGCGCAAGCCATCTCGCCGCTTTCCAGAGCGGGAGCGAGCCTACGAAGGGCTATGTATTCGCCGGTGACGGGCGTGTGCCGATGGTGAATGTCTATACACTTGTCGCCGATGCATCCCGGGACAGATACAACACCAAGAAACTCGACAACAACAATTATATGCCCGACGGGGTGCAGCAGATAGCGAACCACATGTTTGACGGGCGCGGACTCACCGAGCAGACGGTGGCGACCGTAACAGACGGACGGCTCCGCCTGGGAGTGGGCGTGGAAGGGGGAGCCGGGCAGTCGTGGATCCTGTTTGACAATTTCAATCTCTTCTATCTCGGCAAGGATCCATCGCATCCGGGAGAGGCGGAGGAGAGTGCCACCGTGGCGCGTGTACAGTACCGCAAGGGTGAGAGGGCACACCTCTGCATTGATTTAAACGGCACTGTCGACATGGCTTTCGAGCATGGGACGGTAGGGAACGTGACCGTGAGCGATGCCGATGGCAATGTGGTGGCATACGGCACATCGGTGACCAACTGCTACGACAACGAGTGGCACCCCACAAGTGTGCGCCTCACACTGAGCAAGGAGCTTCCCGCAGGGGAGTACACTCTTGATGTCCCTGCCAATTCGTTGCTTCTCAAGGAACTGGAGTATGGTGTGTACAGGCGCGCCCTGAGCTTCCGCTTCGACAGCAGCGTGTCTATGGCGGGAGATGGCGATAACGACGATCCGATGGAGGAACTCTCAGACAACCAGACTTATGCCGACGGTGTGCGCATAGCATGGCGCCACAACAGCCAGCGCTATATCGGCGGCGGAAGCTACGGACGTGCCATACGGCTCTCTGACGGCACTTATGTGATGGTCTACAGCACCGGAGGCAGCAACATCGGCGGCGACAACTTCATACGCTGGCAGGATGAACCTTACGGCGACTGGACAGATGCAACAGTCTCAATGCCCGGCGACGCATGGCACAACAACAAGAACGCCGAGATCTATGAACTCAAAGACGGGCGCCTCATGTATGCGTGGCTTTACCGCACCAACTATGAGAACTCACGCGGACCGAGCAAGATAATGGCGGCATATTCTTCCGATGGCGGACATACATGGGAAAACGAGCAGGTGATCTACACTGCCACCGACACCTATGGCTACGGCGTATGGGAGCCGGCGATGCTCCAGTTGCCAAGCGGCGAGCTGCAGATATATTTCGCCAACGAGGCGAGCGCCACAGGCGGGTCGCAGAACATCTCGATGCGCCGCTCCTTCAACGGAGGCCGTAGCTGGGAACCGGGCACCGAAATTGTGGCCTACCGCAACAATTCGCGCGACGGCATGCCTGTGCCGGTATATCTGAAAAACCGCAAGGGGATAGCCGTGGCCATAGAGGACCCCGGGTTCATGGGCACATTCAAACCGATGATCGTGCATACCGACGCCGATGACAACTGGGCGAGCGGACAGGTGGACGGTGGCAGCGCGCACCGATGGCCGATCTTCGGATCATCAAGCGACTATCTTTCCTCAGAGGTGTATTGCGGGCAACCTTACATCATACAGCTCAACACGGGTGAGACCGTATATTCAGCCGCATCCGGCGAGGACAGAAACCCTGTGACATCCGACACACACGGGCGCATGGCTGTGTATGTGGGCAACAGCAATGCCAAAAATTTCATCGCACGCTCATTCCCCTTCCCATTCGCCACAAACAGCGGTGCAAGAGCCATATGGAACAGTATCATGCAGTACAACGACTCTACCCTAATGGCCGTCTGCACGGTTGAAGGAGATGTACGGCAAAGTGGCATATGGACGAGCGAAGGTATCATAATGCGTCCTATAGCCTCACGTCAGACCGGGAGCGTGCAGCAGTGGGAGAAACTCAACAAGAATATTTTCCTCGGATCGGAGTCGCAGGCCGAGGCACGCTTCCGTTCCATGTGGGACGACGCTTACCTCTATTTCCGTGTGGATGTGAAGGATGACTGCGTGCGCATCGCCGACAATGCAAACTCCACCGACGGCGTGGAGCTTCTGCTCTCGGCTGGTAAACCGCGCTCTTCGGCCAAAACCGGACTGCGCCGCTACCGCGTGGGCGCCGACGGCACTCTGGGCATCCAGCGTGGCAACGGCACCAAGTGGGTTGACGAGGAACCTGACGGCACCAAAGCCACAGTATCAACCTCCGATGAGGGATATGTGGTCACCGTGGCCATCCCCTGGGAGGCGTTTGGCGGCAAACCGGCAAAAGACGAGATGTATTGCTGCTATATGCTTCATAACGTAGACCTTGTGAACGGGCGCACTGTCGCCGTGCATGAGACACTCTCTGGAAGCGACATCAATAAGAACTCCACATGGATGCGTATGCCCCTCGAGGCAGATCCCACGGTAGGTATTTCCGCTGTGACCGCCGACGGAGAAGAAGACGGTGATACCAG
>CATJQX010000161.1 GCA_949742535.1 uncultured Muribaculaceae bacterium
AAACAAATAAAAACATACTAAAATGGCAGATTTAAAAGCTTTTGCAGAACAACTGGTTAACCTGACCGTAAAAGAAGTAAACGAACTCGCTCAGATCCTGAAGGACGAGTATGGTATCGAACCCGCTGCTGCTGCCGTAGCAGTTGCTGCCGGTCCCGCTGCCGGTGCTCCCGCCGCTGAGGAGAAGACCTCTTTCGACGTAGTTCTTAAGAACGCAGGTGCAGCTAAACTGCAGGTTGTGAAGCTCGTTAAGGAGCTTACCGGTCTTGGCCTGAAGGAAGCCAAAGAAATGGTTGACGGTGCTCCCAGCGTACTGAAGGAAGGTCTCAGCAAGGCTGAGGCAGAGGATCTGAAGAAGAACCTCGAGGAAGCCGGCGCAGAAGTTGAGCTGAAATAATACCAACCTGTATATATAACAGGGTTATGGGTTAAGTGTCTACGCAGGTAGACGCTTAACCTTTTTGACGTAATAAGGGCCTGGTTATTAACTTAATTTGTGAAGGTTTACGAATGTTTAGGTTAATTTAACGCGCGGTAAATGCCGCAGCAAGGCTTCTTTTTTGCGCAAAGGACTGACAATCAGTATGCCACGATTCTCTGCGTAGAGCAGGGGAGTGGACCACAGCAGTTGCTTATTGCAACTTTACTGCCGGTAATCCGGTCTCTCCAAAAAAATACAGAATAACATTTTTATAGATGTCAACAGCAGTAGATAAACCCCGTGTGAATTTTGCCTCGGTAAAGAACCCGCTTCCTTACCCTGATTTTCTGGAGGTGCAGCTGAAATCGTTCAAGGATTTCCTTCAGCTCGACACTCCTCCTGAAAAGAGGAACAACGAAGGTCTTTTCAAGGTATTTGCCGAGAACTTCCCGATTGCGGATACGCGCAACAACTTTGTGCTTGAGTTCCTCGACTATTATATCGATCCGCCCCGCTACAGCATAGAAGAGTGCCTGGAGCGCGGCCAGACATACAGTGTGCCCCTCAAGGCGAAGCTGAAACTGTATTGTACCGACCCGGATCACGAGGATTTCGCCACAGTTATCCAGGACGTTTATCTTGGCCCGATCCCCTACATGACCGAGAAAGGCACCTTTGTGATCAACGGTGCCGAGCGTGTGGTGGTGAGCCAGCTGCACCGTTCGCCCGGTGTGTTCTTCGGACAGAGCACCCATGCCAACGGCACCAAGCTTTACTCTGCCCGTATCATCCCGTTCCGCGGATCATGGATAGAGTTCGCTACCGACATCAACAATGTGATGTACGCTTACATCGACCGTAAGAAGAAGTTGCCTGTAACCACACTTCTCCGTGCCATCGGTCTTGAAAGCGATAAAGATATCATTGACATCTTCGACCTCGCAGAAGAGGTGAGGGTGAATAAGGTAAACCTCAAGAAGGTGGTAGGCCGCAAGCTGGCTGCGCGTGTGGTGCGCACCTGGCAGGAGGA
The DNA here is from genome assembly GCA_949742535.1 of uncultured Muribaculaceae bacterium. Classification (GTDB taxonomy): domain Bacteria; phylum Bacteroidota; class Bacteroidia; order Bacteroidales; family Muribaculaceae; genus UBA7173. Next base: position 1,452 of record CATJQX010000161.1, read on the forward strand.
CTTCGTGGACGAAGATACCGGCGAGGTTGTATCAATCGACCGTACCGAGATCTTCCTTGACCGCGAAAGCATCATCGACGAGGACAACATCCAGAAGATCATCGACTCAGGTGTCAGCACAATCCTTCTTCACAAGGAGCAGGACAACTCCACCGACTACTCAATCATCTTCAACACACTCGGAAAAGACTCCTCGAACTCAGAGAAAGAGGCTATCCAGTATATCTACCGTCAGCTGCGTAACGCCGACGCTCCCGATGACGCTAGCGCCCGTGAGGTGATCACCAACCTGTTCTTCTCGGAGAAGCGTTACGATCTCGGTGAGGTAGGCCGTTACCGTATCAACAAGAAACTCGGCCTGAGCACTCCGATGGATGTGCGTGTGCTGACGAAAGAAGACATCATCGAGATTATCAAGTACCTCATCGAGCTAATCAACTCGAAGACCGATGTGGACGATATCGACCACCTGAGCAACCGCCGTGTGCGCACTGTAGGCGAGCAGCTTTACAACCAGTTCGGCGTAGGTCTGGCACGTATGTCGCGCACCATCCGCGAGCGCATGAACGTGCGTGACAACGAGGTGTTCACTCCCATCGACCTTATCAACGCAAAGACAATCTCGTCTGTAATAAACACATTCTTCGGCACGAACGCTCTGAGCCAGTTCATGGACCAGACGAACCCGCTTGCCGAAATCACCCACAAGCGCCGTCTGTCGGCCCTCGGCCCCGGCGGTCTGTCGCGTGAGCGTGCCGGCTTCGAGGTGCGAGACGTGCACTACACCCATTATGGCCGTCTCTGTCCGATCGAGACCCCTGAAGGCCCGAACATCGGTCTTATCTCCTCGCTCTGCGTGTATGCAAAGATCAATGACCTCGGTTTCATCGAGACACCTTACCGCAAGGTAACCGACGGCAAAGTGGACCTTGACAACGAGCATGTGACCTATCTTGCCGCCGAAGTTGAGGAGGGCAAAGTCATCGCCCAGGGTAACGCTCCCGTGCATGACGACGGCACATTCGTGAACCCCCGCGTAAAAGCGCGTCTGGATGCCGACTTCCCTATCGTTCCTCCTACCGAGGTAGAGCTTATGGACGTGGCTCCGCAGCAGATCGCCTCGATCGCGGCGTCGCTTATCCCGTTCCTGGAGCATGACGACGCCAACCGCGCCCTCATGGGATCAAACATGATGCGCCAGGCAGTGCCTCTGATGCGTTCCGAGGCTCCTATCGTGGGTACCGGTATCGAGGGACAGCTCGTGCGCGATTCCCGCACCCAGGTTATGGCCGAGGGTGACGGTGTGATAGAATTCGTGGATGCCACCACAATCCGCATCCGCTACGACCGCACCGAGGAGCAGGATTTCGTATCGTTCGAGGAACCTGTAAAAGAATATATCATCCCGAAGTGGCGCAAGACCAACCAGAGCACCACAATCGACCTTCGCCCGATCTGCAACAAGGGTCAGCGCGTGAAGGCCGGCGACATACTTACCGAGGGCTATGCCACCGAGAACGGCGAGCTCGCCCTGGGACGCAACCTGAAAGTGGCGTTCATGCCCTGGAAGGGTTACAACTACGAGGACGCCATCGTGCTCAACGAGCGCATGGTGAAAGAGGATATCCTCACTTCGGTGCATGTGGACGAATACAGCCTGGAGGTGCGTGAGACCAAACGCGGTATGGAGGAACTTACCTCTGATATCCCCAACGTGAGCGAGGACGCCACCAAGGACCTCGACGAGCGTGGTATCATCCGCATCGGCGCGCATGTGGTGCCCGGCGACATCATGATCGGCAAGATCACCCCGAAGGGCGAGAGCGATCCCACTCCCGAGGAGAAACTGCTCCGTGCCATCTTCGGCGACAAGGCCGGCGACGTGAAGGATGCATCGCTGAAAGCATCTCCCTCTCTGAAGGGTGTTGTAATCGGCACAAACCTTTTCGCCCGTGCCGCCAAAGCTACCAAACGCAGCCGCAGCGCACAGGCCCTCCTGCCGAAACTTGATGAGGAGTATGAGGAGAAGCTCACCAACCTGAAGGATCTGCTTATCAGCAAGCTCATGACCCTGACCGCAGGCAAGACCTCGCAGGGTGTGAAAGACTTCCTGGGCACAGACATTATCCCGAAGGGTGGCAAATTCACGGCCGCATCGCTCAAGGATGTCGACTTCGACACAGTGAACCTGAGCAAGTGGACCGCCGACGAGCATACCAACGAGCTGGTGCGCGAGCTTATCGTGAACTACCTGCGCAAGAGCAAGGAGATCGACGCCGAGCTGCGCCGCAAGAAATTCGACATCTCAATCGGCGACGAGCTGCCTTCCGGCATCATGCAGATCGCCAAAGTATATATAGCCAAGAAGCGTAAGATCGGTGTGGGTGACAAGATGGCCGGCCGCCACGGTAACAAGGGTATCGTGTCGCGCGTGGTACGCCAGGAGGATATGCCGTTCCTCGCGGACGGTACTCCGGTGGACATCTGTCTGAACCCGCTGGGTGTGCCTTCGCGTATGAACCTTGGCCAGATCTTCGAGACCGTGCTCGGATGGGCCGGCCGCGAGCTGGGCGAGAAGTTCGCTACCCCGATTTTCGACGGCGCCACAATGGAGGACCTGAACGAATGGACCGACAAGGCCGGTCTGCCCCGCTACGGCAAGACCTACCTGTATGACGGCGGCACCGGCGAGCGTTTCGACCAGCCTGCCACCGTGGGTGTGATCTACATGCTGAAACTCGGCCACATGGTGGAGGACAAGATGCATGCCCGCTCCATCGGTCCGTACTCTCTCATCACCCAGCAGCCTCTCGGCGGTAAAGCCCAGTTCGGCGGTCAGCGTTTCGGTGAGATGGAGGTGTGGGCGCTCGAGGCATTCGGCGCATCCCATATCCTTCAGGAGATCCTGACCATAAAGAGTGACGACGTGACCGGCCGCTCTAAGGCTTATGAGGCGATAGTGAAAGGCGAGCCGATGCCCCCGGCCGGCATCCCCGAATCGCTCAACGTGCTTCTGCACGAGCTTCAGGGTCTTGGCCTGAGCATCAACCTGGAGCAGTAATCTGCCGTTCTCCCTTTCACAAACATTAACCGAAACACTCTCTTTAACACTATATATGGCTTTTAGAAAAGAAAATAAGTCAAAAACCGCGTTTTCCAAGATCTCGATCGGCCTTTCTTCGCCGGAAGAGATTCTTGAGAAATCGTCGGGCGAGGTTCTTAAGCCCGAGACCATCAACTACCGCACTTACAAGCCTGAGCGCGACGGCCTTTTCTGCGAGCGCATCTTCGGTCCTGTAAAGGA
>CATJQX010000162.1 GCA_949742535.1 uncultured Muribaculaceae bacterium
CTTCAGGATGGGCTTGAACCAACGACCCCCTGATTAACAGTCAGGTGCTCTAACCAACTGAGCTACTGAAGCATGTTGTGTCTCTCGTTGTGTTAAATCTGTAACCCGTGTTGATAAACAGGCTCCAGACATTAAATAAAGGCTTGGCGTGTGTTTGTTTTGGGAAATTAATCTGGCGCTTCAGGATGGGCTTGAACCAACGACCCCCTGATTAACAGTCAGGTGCTCTAACCAACTGAGCTACTGAAGCATTTTCGCTGTCGGGGCGGCTTGCGTCGCTCCCATTCGCGTATACCCCTCCGGGTTTTGCGTTGCAAAATTACGCTTCTTTTTTGAGATGTGCAACCTTTTGCTGATTTTTTTTGGATTTTTCTGCAATATCTGCTTCCAAAGGTGCTCAGGGCTGTTTTCAGCGATTAAATTAATGAAATAATTCCTTAATTGTTGTGAAGGTGCGGAATAATTGTTTAATTTTGCAAAATATTACGGTGGAGCATTGTGCCTGCACGCACGCGACAGTGCCTGGAAAATGAAACTACACTAACAAATTATAACTTAAAAATCAAACATTTATGTGGTTAACATCCTCATCCATAGGCAGGAAGTTTATCATGGCCCTGACAGGCGCATGTCTTGTCCTGTTTGTGACGTTTCACGCATTGATGAACGGAGTGGCACTCTTCTGGCCAAGCGCCTATAACGAAGTGTGTCTGTTTCTGGGTGCCAACTGGTATGCTCTGATAGCATCTGCCGGTCTGGCCGCGCTTTTCATTCTTCACATTGTTTATGCATTATGGCTCACCGTGCAGAACCGCAACGCACGCGGCTCTGAGCGTTACGATGTGACATCGCGCCCCAAACAGGTGGAGTGGGCATCTAAAAACATGCTCGTGCTCGGCATCGTGGTGGTCGCTTTCCTGGTGCTTCACCTCATCCAGTTCTGGAGCAAGATGCAGCTTGCAGAGATCTGCGGCTTTGAAGTGACTGACGCAGACGGTCAGGTTGTTCCCCCCGCAGCCGGCACATGGTTCCTCGCCATCGCCTTCCGCAACCCTGTAACTCTGGTAGTTTACCTTATCGGTTTCGTGGCCCTGTGGTTCCACATGACCCACGGTTTCTGGTCGATGATGCAGACTGTAGGATGGAATAACGATACCTGGATGTGCCGTCTGAAAACTATCGGCAACGCATGGGTAAGCATCGTTATCGCCCTCTTCATCGCACAGGCTATCGTGTTCACCGTGCAGGCTCACCGCGGAGTTTACAACAATTGCCCCGCGCTGCAGGAACAGTATATGGAAATGGCCGCCCACGGTCATGGCGCATCTGCTGTCGTGCCCGCCACAAATTGCGCTTCCGCCAAATGCGCTTCTTCGGAATGCGTACAGGCTGACTGCACTCCCGGCAACTGCGTTTCCGAGAACTGCTCTTCCGACAATTGTGCTGCCGGCAATTGCGCTTCTGACAACTGTGCTTCTGACAACTGTGCTCCCGCACAGTGCGCCAACCGCTGCACCGAGAATGTAACTGTAACCGTTAACGAATAAATCACCCATCAGATATGGCCGACAATAAGAAACTCGAGGGCATGATCGACTCTACGCCGATTATGAAGGATTACGCCGACATCGAGTCGTCGAAACTCCCCGAATACCAGATTGACAGTAAGATACCTGAAGGTCCCATAGCTGAGAAGTGGACCAACTACAAGGCTCACCAGAAACTGGTGAACCCCGCCAACAAACGCCACCTCGACATCATCGTCGTAGGTACAGGTCTGGCAGGCGCTTCCGCCGCCTCCACACTGGGCGAACTCGGCTTCAATGTGATGAACTTCTGCATCCAGGACAGCCCCCGCCGCGCGCACTCCATCGCCGCACAGGGCGGTATCAACGCTGCCAAGGATTATCAGAACGACGGTGACTCGGTTTACCGCCTGTTCTACGACACTGTGAAAGGTGGCGACTTCCGTTCACGTGAAGCCAACGTATACCGCCTCGCCGAAGTGTCGAGCAACATCATCGACCAGTGCGTGGCACAGGGTGTGCCCTTCGCACGCGAATACGGCGGTCTCCTCGCCAACCGTTCTTTCGGTGGCGCACAGGTGAGCCGTACATTCTATGCCAAAGGCCAGACCGGCCAGCAGCTTCTGCTCGGCGCTTATTCCTCGCTCAACCGCCAGATCAAGAAAGGCACCGTGAAGAGCTACAACCGTCGCGAGATGCTTGACATCGTGATCATCGACGGCCGTGCGCGCGGTGTGATCATGCGCAACCTCATCACCGGCGAGATCGAACGCTACGCCGCACATGCCGTGGTGCTCGCTACCGGCGGTTACGGACGCGCATTCTTCCTTAGCACCAACGCTATGGGCTGCAACGGCTCTGCTGCCGTGCAGGCATTCAAGAAAGGCGCATACCTCGCCAACCTCGCCTTCACACAGATCCACCCCACATGTATCCCCGTTCACGGCGAAGACCAGAGCAAGCTCACCCTTATGAGCGAATCGCTCCGTAACGACGGCCGCATCTGGGTGCCCAAGAAGAAAGAGGACGCAGAGGCAATCCGTGCCGGACGCAAGCGCCCGACCGATATCCCCGACGAGGACCGCGACTTCTATCTGGAGCGCCGCTATCCCGCCTTCGGTAACCTCTGCCCCCGCGACATCGCTTCGCGTGCTGCCAAAGAGCGTTGCGACGCAGGATTTGGCGTAGGTACCGGCAACGCCGTTTATCTCGACTTCAAATATGCCATCGACCGTCTGGGCGCCGATGTGGTACGCGACCGCTACGGCAACCTCTTCGACATGTACCAGATGATCTCCGATGACAACCCCTACGAGACCCCGATGATGATCTTCCCCGCAAGCCACTATACAATGGGTGGTATCTGGGTAGACTACGAGCTTATGACCTCAATCAAGGGTCTGTTCGCCATCGGCGAGTGCAACTTCTCCGATCACGGTGCCAACCGTCTCGGCGCATCCGCGCTCATGCAGGGGCTTGCCGACGGTTACTTCGTGCTTCCCTACACAATGCAGAACTATCTGAGCGATCAGATCAAGGTGCCCCGTTTCTCTACCGACGCTCCCGAGTTCGACGCTGCAGAGAAGGGCGTGCGCGACCGCATCGCCAAACTCATGGCCATCAAGGGTACAAAGTCGCCCGACCAGCTTCACAAGAAACTCGGTCACGTGATGTGGAACCTCGTGGGTATGGGCCGCACACTGCAGAGCCTCGTGAAAGCAGTAGACGAGATCGAAAAGGTGCGCAAGGAGTTCTACTCCGACCTCCGCATCGTAGGCAAGGCCGACGACCTCAACACCGAGCTTGAGAAGGCTCTCCGCCTTGAGGACTTCCTGGTGATCTCCAAGATGATGGCTATCGACGCACTCCACCGCAACGAGTCGTGCGGCGCACACTTCCGCGAAGAGTACCAGACTGCCGACGGCGAGGCTGCCCGTAACGACAATGAATACATGTATGTAGGCTGCTGGAAGTACACTGGCGACAATGAGAAGCCTATCCTTCTCAAAGAGCCTCTCAAATACGAGGCTATCCAGGTTCAGACCCGTAACTACAAATCATAAAAGCAACCACGTAGAAGCCGGTGCCCGGAGAGCTTGCTCTCCGAGGCCCTGCTTCCACCAGATAATTCAGACCAATATTTATGGAAACAACAATCAATGTAAATTTGAAGATTTGGCGTCAGCGTGGTCCCAAAGAGCCCGGCACGTTCGTCAAATATCGCGTAGAAAACGTATCTACAGGCAGCTCTTTCCTCGAAATGCTCGACATGCTCAACCAGCAGCTCGTAGACAAAGGTGAGGAGCCTGTGGTGTTCGACAGCGACTGCCGCGAGGGTATCTGCGGTATGTGCTCGCTCTATATCAACGGACATCCCCACGGTCCCGTGCAGGGCATCACCACCTGCCAGCTCCATATGCGTAAGTTCCACAACGAAGAGGAAATCACCATCGAGCCCTGGCGCTCGGCCGCTTTCCCTGTTGTGCGCGACCTTATGGTGAACCGTAACGCTTTCGACCAGATCCAGCAGGCCGGCGGCTATGTGAGCTTCAACTGCGGCGGCGCTCCCGACGCAAACAATCTGCCTATCTCCAAAGAGGTGGCTGACGAAGCCATGGACTCCGCTACCTGCATCGGCTGCGGCGCCTGTGTGGCTGCCTGCAAGAACGGTTCCGCAATGCTGTTTGTCAGCGCTAAGGTAAGCCAGTTCGCCCTCCTTCCCCAGGGTCAGGTAGAGCGTGCCCGCCGTGCCCGCGCTATGGTGAGCAAGATGGATGAACTTGGCTTCGGCAACTGCACCAACACAGGTGCCTGCGCTGCCGAGTGCCCCAAAAACATCTCGCTGAGCAACATCGCCCGCCTGAACCGCGAATTCATCAAGGCCAAGCTGGCTGATTGATATTTTCTAAAAACAACAATTCCCTGCAAGGCAAGCGCCTTGCAGGGAATTGTTGTTTTTACAGAGCATTAGAAGCAAGAGCATTAGAAGTCAAGCAAAACTATTCCTGCTTGACTTCTAATGCTCTTACTTCTTACTTCTATTTTTTGGAAAATTGCCTGACGATTGCTACCTTTGTATAAGGAATTTTGTGCCCCTCCCGGGGTTACAGCTATTAAAAATGCAATTAGGCATGAAAACGTTGTATATGGCGGTGGCTGGAGCTGCGCTGGCGCTGCTTGGCTCCTGTGGCGGCATGACTGACCAGGAAAAAGCCATGATAGGCAAATACTACATTTCTGCTGTGAGCGACACGCACCCGTTGCTTGAGCTTGGAGAGGATAACAAGGCCGTCGTGAGAGCGATACGCCCTGGCGAACTCTCTTTCAGCGTGGAGGGCGTATGGCATGTGCGCAACGACTCACTGGTGATAGACAACGATGTGTCGAGCATTGCCATAGAGGAGGGTGATCCCTCGCTTGTGGGTACGGTGGCAGAGCATGTGGGCTGGCCGATAAAGCACTATGACGAAACCACTCTGCGCATCGAGCGTGCCGGTATCATTTACGATTACCATCGCCGGATGAACTGATTTCCGGATGCTGTCTCCGGCATGATCTGTTGTCTCCGCCGAATGAAAAACAAACCTGTACTTTATGATAGAAAAGATTAATATGCAGACTTTCAGGAAACTGTTTCTTCCTCTGATATGCCTCACCCTGCTGCTGGCTACGGCGTGTGGCGGAGGGGACATGACAGTGGACGAGCGTCTGTCCGATGCCTCTGACGCCATCGCCACCAAAGACTACGGCTATGCCCAGAGTGTCTGCGACAATCTCGCGGCATATATCTCCACCGAGGATTCCGTGGCTATGGATGAGCGGCAGGCGGGCACACTTGCCATGCTTTTCATGGAGCTTTCAGACCATCGCAACGAGGATGAGAATGTGGCTGTGGCCGCACAGTGCCTCCAGTATGCCTACAGGGTATCCGCAGATTCGCTGAGAAACTTCTCAGCGACCCTACCTCTTGACGAGCAGCGCCATTTCGAGCTTCTCAAGCGTATAACCGTGAGCATTGACAATCCCGTTGACCTCACCGGCGAGGACTTCTACGAAGAGGGGGCAATGACTGAAGAGACGTTCTGATTGTTTTATCTGTAAACCGACTAACCATGACAGCTGACTGGATGAAATCGCTCGAGGCTCTGCGCGACACTCTCCCACAGGGTGAGGAGGCTCCGCAGGAGGAGACTGCCGGTGAGCGGGAGGATGACCCCGCCGGGCAACCGCGCCTCGATGTGGTCCTCGACAAGAAAAACCGTAAAGGTAAAGCCGCTACGATTGTAGCCGGTTTCACTTTCAGCGACAGTGAGGTGGCGGCTGTGGCTGCCCGCCTCAAGCAGAAACTGGGCACCGGAGGGTCGGCGCGCGGGGGCGAGATACTCATTCAGGGCGACAAGCGGCAGCAGGTGCTCGAGGCTCTTGTAGCGATGGGGTTCAAGGCCAGGATAATATGAAACATACTCATAAACTGGAGGGATGATGCCATGAAGGTTTTCAGGATGTATGAGTCGAGTATCAACGACAGGTATATCGACGAGATAGTGCAGATGCTCCGCGACGGGGGAGTGGTGGTTTATCCCACTGACTCATACTATGCCATAGGGTGCGACGCGCTCAACAACCGCGCTGTGGAGCGCGTGTGCCGGATAAAGGATATAAACCCCGCACGGCAACGTCTCAGTATGGTATGTGCGGGCATTTCGCAGGCGAGCGAATACGCGCGCATCGACAACGAGGCTTTCCGCATACTGCGGGCAAATCTTCCCGGACCGTTCACTTTCGTGCTTCCTGCATCGCCACGTCTCGCCAAGGCTTTCAAGGGGAGGAAAGAGGCCGGTGTGCGTGTGCCGGCGAGTGCCATAGCGCGCCGTCTGGCCGAGGAGCTTGGCAACCCGCTGCTCAGTACTTCCGCCATCTGGGATGATGCCGATCAGGAACAGCTGGCTCTTGCCGACGAAGTGCAGATGCGGTTCGGCCACCAGGTTGACGCTTTCATTGATGCGGGCAACGCCCAGGCACGCCCCACAGCCATCATTGACCTCTCCGACTCCTCCTCACCCGAGCTCCTCCGCGAAGGCTACGCGGAAATAAAGAAGTAAGAAGCAAGAGCATTAGTAGTCAAGCAAGAATAGTTTTGCTGATGCCTCTGATCTCTCTGATCTCTCTGATTTCTCTGATTTCTTTGATACCTCTGATAGCTCTGATTCCCCCCCCTTAAAAATCCCCGTTCCTGAATGCTACAGATACACAAGGCTTCCGCCGGATCCGGCAAAACATACACCCTCACCCGACAGTATCTAAAGCTCCTGCTCGGCGAAAAGGTTGCTTTCGGCGAGCGCAAAGGCTGTTACCGCCTGCGTCCGCTGGAGTCTTACGGCTATGGCAAGCCTAAGGCACACGGGCAGATTCTTGCCGTCACTTTCACCAACAAGGCCACCGAGGAGATGACGGGGCGTATAATCAACGAGCTTGCCACTCTTGCCGGCAATTATCCCGGCAAGACAAGTCCCTACGAGGCCGAGTTCATAGAGGAGTTTGCCACAGACCGCGATACCCTTGCACGCCATGCGCGCCGCGCTTTGCAGGACCTCCTGTTCAATTTCTCATGGTTCAACGTCAGCACCATCGACAGCTTTTTCCAGCGGGTGCTCAACACGTTTACCCGCGAGCTTGACCTGTCCCCCACGCACGGTCTGGAACTCGACGACCGTTATCCGCTTGAAGTGGCAGTGGGGCAGATGCTCGCTTCCATAAAGATCGATTACGCGGCGCGCGGAGACAAGGAGCGTGAGCGCCACCGCCGTTTCCTGATGATGTGGCTGCGCCGTTATCTTGCGAATCTGGCGCAGTCGGGGAGCAATTTCAACCTGTTTTCAAAAGGATCGGGACTTTTTGCCGATCTTGTCGACAGCATGAGGATGTTTTTCTCTGAAAAATACCGCATGAACAGTGCCCGTGTCAACGAATATCTTGAGGATCCGGAGCGTATCGTGGATTTCGCACGGCGTCTCGCGCCTGACAGTCCCGAACTTTCCGCGCTCCGTCAGGGAGCGGTTGACGCGGCCACGTCGCTCCTCGCCATGGAGGATCCCTTGCTGAAGGCCAATGTGGCGACGGCCATGGGGAATGTGGCGGCCGGGGATTTCCAGAAGCTGACCAAGACTTTCAGGGAGAATCTGTCCGATCCGATGTATGCCTTCAAGAAGCCGTCGAAAAAGGCGCCTCTGCTCGATGCCACTGTGCATGCGGCGGAGAGGGCTTTCGATGCCGTGGCGCGATATCTGGAGCGTAGCGACCTCTACGACGCCCTGCTCAAATGGGTATATTATCTGGGGCTTTTCGGTCATGTGCAGCGTTTTCTGGAGGAGTTCAGGAAGGACAACGACACCCTTCTGCTTTCCGATACCAACGACCTTCTGCACCGCATCATAGCCGAGGACGAGACCCCGTTTATCTACGAGAGGATGGGGACGGCCATACACCACTATCTGATCGACGAGTTCCAGGACACGTCGCTCATGCAGTGGGAGAACCTCAAACCGCTTGTGCTCGAGAGCCTGAGCCATGGGAGCGACAATCTTATCATCGGCGACGAGAAGCAGTGCATCTACCGGTTCAGGAATTCAGATCCGCGTCTGCTCGGCGAGAAGGTGGAGACCATAGTGCACAGCCGCTTCGACGATGCCGTGGAGCTTAAGGGGGTGCGTATCGAGGAGAACTGCAACTGGCGCAGCGCTCCTGCCGTGGTGATGTTCAACAACTCGGTGTTCGCATCTATGGCGCGCCTTGTCGACAGGGGGCTTGGTGGGGATGCCGTGAGCCGCACATATGGCGGACTTGTGCAGATGTACCCCTCGCGCCATGAGGGTATGTCGGGCTACGTGAAGGTGCTTTTCATGCCGAAGGTCAAGGATGATGAAACTGTGGAGCCTGCCGTGGAGACGGATGGTTTCGATTCGCGCTATCCCGAGCATTTCCGGCTGCTGAAAGAGGAGATAAGCCGTCAGCTTGATGCAGGCTACCGTCCGAAGGACATTGCCGTGCTCGTGAGGTGGGTGAGGGCAGGCCAGGAGATAATCCACTACCTGATGGATGTTATGGAGAACGATCCTTCATGGCACCACGGGCAGCTGCAGCTGATGTCGGCCGACTCCATGTCGGTGGGGATGTCGCCGGCCGTGAAGCTGATAGTGAACGTATTGCGTATCGTGAGCGAGCCTGAGCTTGGCACCGGCCTGGGCGCCGATGCCGAAGCCAACGCCTCATACCGCCGTTACCGGCTGATACACCGGTTCGAACTGTCGCGCCACGAGATGGTGCCCGATGGGGAGGGCGGGATGCGTCCTGTCACTGACAGCGAGGCGCTGGCACTCGCGGTGGCGGCCACGTCGCCGGAATTCGCCACCGGTACAGACGACCTGCAGAAACGTATAGACAGCGACATATCATATCTCGCAGCTATGGACAGCCCCACGTTGCTGGCCATGACAGACCGCATCATTGACCGCTTCCTGTCGCCGGAGACGCGGCGCCGCGAGAATGCGTTCATAACGGCTTTCCAGGATATTGTGCTTGATTTCAGCGAGGATGGCGAGAACACGGTCAGCACCTTCCTCGAGTGGTGGGACCGCACGGGATCGCGTGCCAACGTGCAGTCTCCCGACGGTCTCGATGCCATAAGCGTGATGACTATCCATAAGGCGAAGGGGTTGGAATTCAACTGTGTGCATGTGCCGTCGTTCTCTTTCGACATGGTTTCGTACCATCGTCCGCCACATCGCAAAAGCATCTCGTGGTTCAACCTCGATGCCGCCGATTTCCCGGGTGTGGATCCCGCGCTTGTCCCCCCGATGCTTCCGCTGCCCAATCTGAAATCGCTTCTCGAGCTGCCCGCTTTTGCCCGGGAGGGTAGGGAATGGCTCACGGAGCAGAAGACCGATGCCATGAATGTGGCGTATGTGGCTCTTACGCGTGCCGTGCGTGAGCTGTGTGTGTATGTCGATGGTTATTCAGGAAAACCGTTTGCCGACGATGACTCGATAGGCAACTGCCTCTTTGACAGCATATACACTCTTGATACCCCTGCTGTTGACGGGCTGTCACTACCCGTGGGGGGCGCGAAATATGTGTTGCCGCTTGCGCCGATGTTGCGCCTTGATGAAGCGGGTGGCGGTGTTTTCGAATACGGCGTGCCTACATCTCCCGGCCATGCGGCTGAAACCGTTTCTGACGCTCAGAGTGAACCGCGCCCTGCGGAATCTGATGAAGATGAGGACGATTGTGGCGGGTGGCTTCCGGTTGACGATATGTATGCCGGCGCCCTTGACACATATTTTATCAATGAGCATTCCGAGATCTGCGCCTCAACCGATTACGAGGATCTGGTGGAGTTCGACATGTCGAAAGAGCGCCACAAGGGTATCTTCCTGCATGAAGTGCTGAGCCGCGTGGCTGTGCCCTCCGATCTTGACCGGGCGCTGCGTGGTGTGGCATATCATTACCGCATATCGGAGCGGGAGCGTGAGGATTGCCGCGGGATACTGGAGCGTGCGCTTGCCGATGGGCGTGTGCGCCCCTGGTTCGAGGGTTATTCAAAAATAGTCACGGAGCGCAGTGTGACCGACGCAAAAGGGGTTTATCGCCCCGACCGTGTGGTGTGGCTTCCCGACGGCTCTGTGCATGTGGTGGACTACAAGTTCGGCGCGCGCCATGAGAACCGTTACCGCCGTCAGGTGTCGCGCTATGCCGATCTGCTGCGCAGAGCCGGCTACGGCCCTGTCACCGGTTATCTGTGGTATCCCATCGAGGGGGAGATAATTGAGATTGATTGATCATGGGAGCGAAAGGTACACGCGGCAGGACGGTGAACGGCGGCATAATGAAAGTCGCCGGTCTGGTTGGCAGTCTCCAGAGTGTCAACATAATCTGCAGTGTGCTGCGGGCTAAGCTCGTGGCGCTCTGGATAGGGCCGGTGGGTATCGCGCTCTTCGGCATCTTCAACAGTGCGCTCGACATGATCAGCCTTGTGGTGCAGCTCGGGCTGCGCCCCAGTGCCGTGCGCGAGCTTGGCCGTGCCGACCATGCGTCGGTGCCGCGCATCGTGCGCGCCGTGCGTGTCACGGCGTTCTGCCTCGGTGTAGGTGGAGCCATCCTCACCCTCTGTTTCGCCCCGTTGCTGAGCCGCATCTCGTTTGGCGACGGGAGCTGGTGGTGGGCTTTCGCGTGGCTTGCCGTGGCGGTGTTCCTGCTGTCGCTCAACAATGCCGAAAGCGCCGTGTTCCAGGGTCTCGGCCGGTTCCGCAAACTTGCGCGGTGCTCCATGATAGGTAGCCTGGGGGGATGCCTGGTGTCTGTGCCGATGTTCTATTTCTGGCGCATCGACAGCATAGTGCCCTCTATCCTAGCTTATGCGGTGTGTTCGTGGCTCGCCCTCGGTTTCTACCGCGAGAAGGTGCCTGTCCCCGCGGCGGAGGATATGGGGTTGCGCCGCAACCTCCAGACCGGACGTCAGCTCGTCACTTTCGGCATGTATCTCACCGTTATGGGAATAGTGAACTATGGGGTGACATATCTATTTCTGGCATACCTCAATGTGGTGGCCGACGAGACTGTGGTGGGGTATTATCAGGCCGGTGTGACGCTTGTAAACCGTTACGGGTCGCTCGTATTCGCCGCACTTTCAATGGAGTATCTGCCCCGCCTGTCGGCTCACGCCCATTCGCGCAACCGCACGGAGCTGATGGTCTCCAACCAGTTTTTCCTTCTTGTAGTGTGTCTCGCCGGTGTGCTCTCCATGTTCGTGGCCCTTTCCCCGTTGCTCATAAGGCTGTTTTATTCAGACAGTTTTCTGCCCGTGCTCCCATTTGTGGTTCTTGCGGCGGGAGCCACCCTTTTCAAAGGGGTGTCGTGGTGCCTGGGGGTAGAGGTGCTCGCGCGTGGCGACGGCCGCGTATTCCTTGTCACCGAAATCTCCTCAGGGGCGCTTAATCTCCTGCTCAGCATGCTGCTTTACCACCTGTGGGGATTCACCGGCCTTGGGGTGGCCTATGTGCTCTGGTATCTGAGTTATACCGGCATCGCATGGTATGTTTACCGTTACCGCTACGGCCTGCGTCTTCGCGGCTCAGTCACCGGTGCCGTCGCCGTGGCCCTGCTGTTTGTAGCGCCCGTTGTGGCGCTTGCCCTTGCCGGACATCCCTATTGGGGTCTCCCTCTGGCCATTGTGGCCGCTCTGTGGAGTTTCCGCACCCTCCGCCGCAAGTTCCTCGGCCGTTAGCCTCCCCTCTTATTGGCCTCCTGTCCGGTCACCAGCGTATAGTTCCACTAAAATCAGACTTTTGCAATTTTTATCCCCTGCAAAGACCACTGGGGTGTCCCGGCCGCAAACGTTGCGGTCGTGACGCGGGTATCTGATGATACCTATGCCACGACCGCAGATATTTCTGTCGGTTTCAGATGGGGTTATTCCCCTTTCTGAACGACTTTTATGACATTATTCACGAATTCGGTGCCCCATGTTGATTTCGGTGCATAAAAGCAGAAACACATTATGCGGTCC
>CATJQX010000163.1 GCA_949742535.1 uncultured Muribaculaceae bacterium
CTTTTTAACAAACCACATGCAAAGCAAAGGAACCCTCGGAAGTATAATTGCGGGTGTAATCGCAATCTTCCTGGTGCTGGTGTGCCTGTTCTACCTGTCTTTCACGCTGGTAAGCAGCAAGCAGGAAGCCAAAGCCGAGCAATACGCTCTGGTAGCAGCCGGTCAGCAAGGCAAAAATTCCGAGCAGTACACCAAGGCTTACAAAGCCTACATCGACTCAATCAGCAAGCAGCCCGTCTGGTTGGGTTACAATTACAATGAAGTACAGAAGTGGGGCGTAGGCCTCGGCCTCGACCTGAAAGGCGGTATGAACGTCATCCTTCAGGTTTCAATGCCCGACATGCTCCGCTCGATGAAAAACGCAGACGCCGACCCCGCCTTCGACCAGGCGCTGGCCAACACCGATTCCATAATCGGCGGCAACCACTCGTCGGACTATGTAGGCACCTTCGTGGACCAGTACCGCAAACTCAACAAGGAAGCAGACTTCTCCGTGGTGTTCAACAGCATCGTAAAAGAGGGACAGAGCGACAAGGATGTGGCCGCAACCCTCAAATCGGAGGTTAAGGACCGTGTGAACAACTCGGCAACCAACGTGCTCCGCAGCCGTATCGACGCTTATGGTGTGGTTTCCCCCAACATCCAGGTGCTTCAGGACAACGACGGCCAGATCCTTCTGGAACTCCCCGGTGTGAAAGAGCACCAGCGTGTGCGTGAGCTCCTGCAGCGCTCCGCCAACCTTGAGTTCTACGAGTGCTACGGCGCCAACGAGATCGCCGGCCAGGTTGCACAGCTCGACAACGCCATCCGCGCCAAAGGCGGACAGGGCCTCCGCGAGCACTTCCTGATGATCAACACCGACGCTACTCCCATCTTCGGTATCGCCACCGCCAAGGAGCGCGACGCCATTGACGCCATCCTGGCATCAAACGAGGCAAAACAGTTCCTCCCCTCCAACCTGCGCCTGCGCTGGAGCGTGAAGCCCACCCCCGTGAACTTCAACGACACCGTCACAGGCAAGGAGAGCCAGATCGACACATATCAGCTCATGGCACTGCGCGCCACCAACGGCGGTCCCGCACTTGACGGAAGCTGTGTGGTAAGCGCTTCAAGCGACTTCGACCAGATGCAGGGCAACGTCGTATCAATGACAATGAACTCCGAGGGAGCACGCGACTGGGCACGCATCACCCAGCGCAACATCGGCCACCCCGTAGCCATCGTCCTCGACGACCTCGTATACTCATACCCCAACATCCGCACCGCAATCGAAGGCGGACGCTCACAGATCACCGGCGACTTCACCGTAGAGGAAGCGCAGGACCTTGCGAACGTGCTCAAGAGCGGTAAGATGACAGCCAAAGTAGACATTATCTCCGATATGGTGATCGGCCCGTCGCTCGGCCAGCAGGCCATCGAGTCAGGCATCATGTCGTTCATCGTGGCACTCGTGCTGCTGATGATCTTCATGTGCTGCATCTACGGTGTGATCCCCGGCCTCATCGCCAACTTCGGTCTTATCTGCAACCTCTTCTTCACATTCGGCATCCTCGCCTCCTTCCAGGCAGTGCTTACCCTCAGCGGTATCGCCGGTATCGTGCTCGCCCTCGGCATGGCAGTGGACGCCAACGTGCTTATCTTCGAGCGCGCCAAAGAGGAACTCCGCGCAGGCAAGAGCGTGCGCACCGCCATCGCCGACGGCTACTCCAACGCCTTCTCCGCGATCTTCGACTCCAACCTCACTTCGGTTATCACCGGTGTGATCCTCCTGTTCTTCGGTACAGGCCCCATCAAAGGCTTCGCCACCACCCTTATCATCGGTATCATCTGCTCGTTCTTCACCGCAGTATACCTCACCCGCATAATCTTCATCGCCTTCGGCAAGAAGAAAGCGTTCCAGAACCTCACCTTCACCACCTCCATCTCCAAGAAGATGTTCTCAGGAAGCAACTTCAACTTCCTCGGCGCGCGTAAGGTTTCGTTCATGGTGGTAATAGCTTTCGTAGCCATTGTGGTGATCTCACTGTTTGTGCGTGGCCTCAACCAGGGTATCGACTTCTCCGGCGGCCGCAACTATGTAGTCAAGTTCGAGAAGCCCGTGAACACAAGCGACCTGCAGAACCTCCTCACCCCCGTATTCAACGAAAACGGCGAGGTAGCGTCTGTGTCGGTGATCACAATCGAGAACTCCAACCAGGTGCGTGTATCCACCAACTACAAGATCAAGAGCACCGAAGACGCTTCCGACATCGAGCAGGAGATTACCCAGAAGCTCTACAATACATTCAAGGCTGAAGGACTCCTCCCCAACGGCATGACCCTCGAGGACTTCTCCACCACCGACGAGACACAGGGTATCCTCTCCTCGCAGACCGTAGGCCCGACTGTGGCAAACGACATGCGCAACAAGGCATACGTAGCCGTGATCCTCTCTCTGGCAGCAATGTTCCTTTACATCCTGCTCCGCTTCCGCAACGTAGCCTTCTCTCTGGGCGCCCTTGCAGCCGTAGCCTTCACAGCCTTCTCCATCATCGGATTCTACTCCCTCTTCTGGGGCGTGCTTCCCTTCGCAATGGAAATCGACCAGACCTTCATCGCCGCTATCCTGACGATCATCGGTTATCAGATCAACGATACCGTGGTAGTGTTCGACCGTGTGCGTGAGAACATCAACCTGTATCCCAAACAGGACTTCTTCACACTCGTCAACAAGTCGCTCAACTCTACCCTCGGCCGTACGATCATGACATCGTTCTCCACCTTCCTGGTGCTCCTCTGCATCTTCATCTTAGGTGGTGACTCGATCCGCTCGTTCATCTTCGCAATGCTGTTCGGTGTAGTGACCGGTACACTTGCCACCATGTTCATCGCAACTCCCGTGGCATACCTCACCAACAAGCGTTCAGCTGCCAACAACACCGCAAAATAAGCCATAACAAATAGCTATCCTCTGAACTGTGGCAGCTCCCCAAGCAGGAGCTGCCACAGTTCTTTTTGCAGAACGTATAATTTTTATTACTTTTGTAATCGCAAAAAAGACAAGCTATGGCACACGCCCTGCGGGAGCGCCTGGCCTGGTACGCCAACCGACTGAAAGCCATGTCGGTGCCGGAAGTGGCATGGCGCGTGCAGCAGAAAGCTCTTCAAAAAACGGAAAAAACGAAGTTCGGCAAACGGATCAGCATTGCCGACATTTTGTTGTATCCCGACCTGAAGGACACCCTTTTCGCAGCATCACTCCCCACAGGGAAGCCCGACTTCAACGCCGCAGTGGTGATACCCGCAGAAAACATAACCCGATCCAGAGCCGGATCAGCCTCGGCGCAACCGGCGGCAACGGGTAATGAGGGCGCTACAGGCACACGGGAGTGGCCCGACGAATGGGCATACAGCCTGCGTTACAAACAACGCGACGACATAGGAGACGCGAGACTGGAGTGGGAAGCACACCGCCATTTCGAATGGCCGCGTCTTGCCATGGATACTTCAGCGGGGATAGCGGAGCTTGACCGCAGATTCCGCGACTGGAACCGTGCCAACCCCATGCTTTACGGCATAGCGTGGGTATCGGTGATGGAGGTGGCTATCAGGGCGATACAGTGGCTCTTCACCGCCGCCATCCTCCGCCACAATGCCCATGCGACAGATGACAGCCTCAAGGAGACACGCCTCAGGCTTGAGACCGGCCTCCTTACCGGAGCCGCCAACATGATATCCTACGTCATCCGCCACCGCAGCCGCTACTCCTCGGCAAACAACCATCTGCTTGTGGAACTCTCCGCCATAGCGCTGGGAGGAACCGCCCTCGGCCATGATCCCTGGACTGCCCTCGCTATCAAGGAGCTTGAAAGGGAGTTGCCACGGCAGTTTTCAGCCGGAGGCGTGAACCTCGAGTCATCGCTCCACTACCATGCCTTCGCGGCAGAGGCATATATGCACACCATCCTCCATCTCGAAAGAGCCGGTAAGGAGGTGCCCCGCGTAATACGTGAGAGCATACCGCGCATGGCCGCATTCATACAGGCATCTATGGCATCGGAAAGCGCAGCCATCGAATTCGGCGACGCCGACTGCGGCAAGCTCACCGACCTGACAGGGAAAGGATTCAATTATTACCGTTATGTGCTGCAGCTCGCCTCGGCGATAAGCGGTAAAGAACGGTTCACTGATTTCGACAGCACCGAGCCTACAGCGCGTCTGCTGACCACCGCGAGGCAGATAAAGGAAGCCGCCGCGGCACCATTACACACTCTCCCCCTCTGCGCCACATTCGACGCATCAGCCGCCGGCAACATGAAAAGCGGCTACACCTTCCTGCGCTCCGCCGACCGCAGGATACTTGTGGGCATTGACCATGCGCCTTTCGGATTCGGCAGCATCGCCGCCCACGCCCACGCCGATATGCTCAGCCTGCAGCTCACGGAGGATGGGAATCCGGTACTGACCGAAGGGGGCACATACCTCTACCACTGCGATCTTCCCGACCGCAACATGCGCCGCGGGGAGCTGATGCACAACACCGTAGCCCTGGCCGGACACCCCCAGGGAGATATGCGGGGGGCATTCCTCTGGGGCAGACGGGGATGCGCACGCATGCTGCACGGCGGAAAACCGAGCCCCGACGGCACAGTCGCCCTACAGCTCGAGGCCATAATGGCCGACGGGGAGAAATTGAGACGTGACATCACATTCAACACGGCTGACTACAGCCTTAGAATAGCCGACACTTTACTGTCGGACAGCGACATAGTTACATTTATCGTTGCCCCGGGAGTGCACGTGGAACCCGCGGGCGACACTGCCGCCTTCGGACACTGGCGACTGCACGCGCCCGACGGCACAATACAGACAGAACAGGTGACAGTGGCCGAGGAATACGGGAAGCTCACACCCGCCACCGCCATCCGCATCACCGGGCGCACCGGAAAATGCGAGACCATTCTCACCTACAAGGAGACAGACTGACATGGACAGAAAGATACTCATCATAGTGGAGAACCTCCCCGTACCGTTTGACACACGCGTATGGCAGGAAGCAACCACACTCGCGGCCAACGGCTACACCGTATCGGTGATATGCCCCAAAGGGAAAGGCTACGACAAGGAATATGAATACCTCAACGGAGTGCATATCTACCGCCACAACCTCCCCAAAGAGGGGAACGGCGCCCTCGGATATGCCCGCGAATACTTTTGGGCGCTTAAAGAGGAGTACCGCCTGTCACGCAAGATTTACAAGGAGATCGGGTTCGACGTGATCCACGGATGCAATCCGCCTGACAACATCTACATGGTAGCCCGGATGTTCCGCCACAAAGGGGTAGACTATGTGTTTGACCACCACGACATCTGCCCCGAACTGTTCGAGGCCAAATTCGGCAAAAAGTCAGGGCCACTCTACAAAAGCCAGCTCTGGCTTGAGAAAGAGACATACAGCCACTGCAAATTCGCATTCGTGACCAACGAAAGCTACCGGAAGATAGCAGTCGAACGCGGCGGCATGGATGAGAAAGATGTGTGGGTGCTCCGCAGCGGCCCGCGCCTCGACCGACTGAAAATAGTGCCCCCCAAGCCCCGGATAAAGCGCGGCAAGAAATTCATGGTGGGCTACCTCGGAGTGATCGGCCAGCAAGAGGGGATAGAGTATCTGCTCGATGCCGCACGCCATATACGCGACGAGATCGGGCGCGACGATATTTTCTGGGGAATAGTGGGAGGAGGCCCACATCTGGCGCAACTGCGCCGCCGCTGCTCCGAGATGGGGCTTGACGACATCGTGGAGTTCACCGGCCGCGTATCAGACGAGATGCTCCTCGACTACCTTAATACCGCCGACGTATGCGTAAACTCCGACGAATACAACGAGATGAACGACAAATCCACGATGAACAAGATCCTGGAATACATGGCTCTGGGCAAACCCATCGTGCAGTTCGACCTCACCGAGGGACGCTACTCCGCCGGGGAGGCGTCGCTCTACGCGCGTCCCAACGACGCTGCCGACCTGGCGCGCAAAGTAGTGGAGCTGCTTGACGATCCCGCCCGGCGCGAACGCATGTCGCAGACAGGCCGCGACCGCATCATCAACCATCTCAGCTGGGAACACACTTCAAAAGCGCTCCTCGAGGCATACGACCGATATTTCACCGAACGTGAGGCTTCCAGATAAAATCCCGCATACACTGCCCGCCACACTTTTACACACCATCAAACAGCCGAACATTTGAAAGGTTTAGCCGATTTCATAAAAAACAGGATACAGGAAGCCCCGAACTGGATGATGCTCCCCCTGCTCCACCTCAACCGTCTTGGCGACAGGGTGTACGGGAGGGCGATGAAGCGTTTCCAACGCTCCATACCCGCCATTGATCCGGAAAAGAAACTGGTGGAGATGGCCAACTATGCGATACAGCATGTGCCCTACTACCGCGAACGGTATGCCGGCACTGTGATACGCTCCGCAGAGGATTTCCGCCGCACATTCGCGTTCATCGACAAAGACACCGTGCGTGCCAACTTCGATAAATTCATCTCCGACGAAGCCTCATCACTGCCGCATGTGGAACTGCGCACTTCCGGCACTTCCGGCAAACCAATGCGCTTCCTCATCCCCGCAAACCGCTACGTGACAGAGATGGCATTTGTGACCGGCGTATGGAAACGCGCCGGATACGACTTCGGCATCAAAGCCACCATACGCCGCAAACAGCTGAAAAACGGGCGTGACTATATGGTGAACCCCGCCACCCGCGAGATCATATTCGACGGATGCCGCAGCGACGAGGCATATGTGCGCAAGATGCACTCAGTGATGCGCCGCAACCATGTCCACACCATCTACGGCTACCCCTCGGCATGCACCCGTGTGCTACGCCTTTTCCTGCGCTACGGGCTCGACACATCGTTCATCCGGCTCGCCCTGCTCACCTCCGAGGGGGTGCCCCAGGCCACATACCGCTTCTTCAGCGGGCAACTCGGCATAAAGATCGCCACTTTTTATGGCCATACCGAGAAACTCATCTTCATAGAACAGCTCGATGACAAGCCCACATTCGCCATAGAACCCGGCTACGGATACACCGAGGTAATAGGCGACGACGGCAACCCCGCGGAGTACGGCGAACTCACAGGCACCACCTTCTATAACCGTGTGATGCCCCTGCTGCGATACCGCACCGGCGACTATGCCCGCAAGACAGGCGAGACACGCACTATCGACGGCATACGCAAAGAGATACTGAGCGCCATAGAGGGGAGGCGCGAGCAGACCATGGTACGGCGTGCTGACGGGAGCGACATAAACATAAGCAGCATCGAAATCCACGACGAATATCCGCTCCATGCCGACGGCGTACAGTTCGTGCAGCCCGCCCCGGGGAAACTCATCGTCAGGATAATACGCGGTGAGGGATTCACCGAGGAGGGGGACGGAGCCTTCCTGCGCCATTACTATGGCAATGCGATGCTTGGCTCAGAAAACGTAACCATAGAGTATGTGGACGAACTCGAGTGTCTGCCCAACGGGAAAGCCCCCACACTGATCACTTCGTCACACCATTGAGATCATATTGCCTGTAAATCACATACATTCCAACATTTTGGCAGGAGAGTCGAAGATTTTTTTGGCAGAATGTTAGCCCTTTGGATTTTTTTACGTAATTTCGCACTTGAAAGGCCGGCATTACACTGCGGCTGGAGACAAAAAAACACCTATACATCAAGACACTGTATAAACCAACATGGATCGATTGGACTGTATCGACAACCTTGACCGAAAAATTCTTTCAATAGTAATGCATAACGCCCGCATCCCCTCCAAGGATGTGGCCCAGGTATGCGGCGTGTCACGTGCCGCCATCCATCAGCGCATACAGCGCATGAGCGAGCTTGGCATAATCACAGGAAGCGGCTACACCGTAAATCCGAAGCTGCTCGGCTACAGCACCTGCACCTACATCGGCGTGAACCTTGAGCGCGGAGCCATGTACAGCAACGTTGTCCCTGAGCTTGAAAAGATACCCGAAGTGATCGAATGCCACTTCACCACTGGCCCCTACACCATGCTCATAAAGCTCATAGTAAGAGACAACGAGCACCTTATGGAGCTGCTGAACAAGAAAATACAGATGATTCCCGGTGTCACAGGCACCGAGACACTCATATCTCTCGACAACTCTATCATGCGCCAGATACCTATGGGCTATCAGATGGACGAGGCTTAAACGAGGATCATTGACCAGTCACTCAATACCATAACCTGAAAACCGATGAGAATAGGATACGACGGGAAACGCGCCGTGTTCAACAACACAGGTCTGGGAAATTACTCCAGGCTACTTGTGGATGTGCTCTCCGACACATATCCTGAGCATGAGTACATACTCTTCAGCCCCCGCCTGCAGAGCAACCCCCGTCTGGAGCCATTGCTGAAGAAGCCCAATGTAAGCGTCGAGATACCCGACACCGCCATCGGGCGCGCAGCGTCGTCGATCTGGCGCATACAAGGCATAACGTCGCAGCTGTCGCGCAGCAAGATAGATCTGGCCCACGGACTGTCAGGCGAGCTTCCGCTTAATATAAGCACCAGCAACATCCCCACAGTCGTGACTATCCACGATCTGATTTTCAGGAAATTTCCGGAATGCTACAGCGCCATCGACCGCGAGATCTACGACTACAAGTTCCGCAATGCGGCCGTCAACGCCACCCGCGTGCTCGCCATTTCGGAGTGCACCAAACGCGACCTCATAAACGAATACGACATCAACCCTGAGCGCATCGACGTGGTTTACCAGGGGTGCCACGCCCAGTTCAAACGCACACCCACGCAGGAGGAGATCGACAGCGTAAAGACCAGATACGGTCTCGACCGCCCCTATATCCTTAGCGTAGGCACCGTTGAACGGCGCAAGAACCAGATAATGCCGGTGCGCGGGGTGCGCGGACTCCCCGACGACTTCGATGTAGTGCTTGTGGGACGGCACACCTCATATGTAAAGGAGATCCAGCAATACATACGGCAATACAACATCGCCGACCGCGTAAAATTTCTTGACAATGTGCCATTCGCCGATCTCCCCGCACTCTATGCCGGGGCCTTCTGCTCAAGCTACACCTCCCGCTACGAAGGATTCGGCATACCGGTGATAGAAAGCCTCGCCGTAGGTACCCCGGTGATAGTGGCTACCGGCTCTTGCCTCGAGGAGGCGGGAGGCCCCGACATCCCTGCCGTGGATCCCGACGACGTGGAGGAGTGGGTGAACACCGTCAAGGAACTTGTAAACTATCCGAACGCGCACCGCAAGATAGCCACAAAAGGCAAGGCATACATAAACCGGTTCAGCGACCTCAATATGGCCACCGATACAATGGATGTGTATCAGAAAGCACTTGACAGTTCACCAATAAGTTGACGCATATGACCAGTCTTGAAGGAAAATCGGTACTGATAGTAGGTGCCGGCGGATTCATAGGGGGATTCATAGCCCAAGAAGCATTGAACCGCGGCATGGATGTAACGGTTGCCGTAAGGGCCACCACATCGCGCAGGTATCTGACAGATCCCCGCCTGAAATTCCTGGTGCTCGACTATGACAGCCGGGAAGCCATGACAGCCGCCATAGAGCAGTGCCCTGTGTGGGATTACGTGATCTATAACCTCGGCGCCACAAAAGCGCTCAACTACCTTGACTTCAAGCGCATAAACTACGAATACCTGCGCACATTCACCGAAGTGCTCAAAGCCACCGGCCATGTGCCTCACCGCCTGCTCTACATGAGCTCGCTGTCGGCACTGGGAGCGGGAGACGAAAAAGGGTATGCACCTCTGCGGTCCGACATGGTTCCCAATCCCGACACACGCTACGGCCAGTCGAAGATCATGGCCGAGCAATATCTCGAGCATTTCGCAGGCATACCGTATGTGATATTCCGTCCCACAGGGGTGTACGGTCCTCACGAGCAGGATTATCTGATGATGGTGAAAAGCATCGACAACCATTTCGACTTCGGAGTGGGCTATCGCAGGCAGATGCTGACCTTCATCTATGTGGACGACCTGGTCAACGCCATGTTCGACGCTTTCGCCGCCGATGTGAAAGACAGGAAATACATTATCTCCGAGCCGCGCGCATATACCCAGAAGGAGTTCCGCGACATTGTGGCTGAAGCCCTCGGAGGTAAATGGGTCATCCCGGTCAAGCTCCCCATGTGGGCGGTGTGGGTGGCATCCTTCGCTGCCGAGAAAATCGCAAAATGGCAGTGCAAGACCTCCACACTCAACCGCGACAAGTTCAAAATCATGCGCCAGCGCAACTGGAACGCCGACATCTCCGATGCCGTCCGCGACTTCGGCTTCTCCCCCGCCGTAGATCTCAAAGAAGGTGTAAGACGCACAGTGCAGGCATATAAAGAGGCAAAGAAGTAAGAAGTAAGAGCATTAGAAGTCAAGCAAGAATAGAAATAAGAAATTGAGAAACTTGATGGCTCTGATTCCTCCGATATCTCTGATTCCTCTGATCCCTCTGATAACACCCTCTGATCCCTCTGATAACACCCTCAAAAAAGCTATCCCCTTGAAATCCGACGACAACAACACCGGCTCCACCCGCAGGGTGCCTGCATGGATGTACTTCATTATAGCGCTCTGCATGATACCCGGGCTCTGCTTCCCCTGGGCAGTATCGCTGCTGCAGGATCCCAACCCGATTGTCAGAGGACTTGTGTGGTTCTATCCGGCATATGTGCTTCTCTCGTGCTTTCTCGCCTGGCAGTGCTACGGACGACGCACCGTAATGACCTGGATCGTACTCGTGCTCCTGGTGCTCAGCCATGCCGGATTCTACACTCTTACTTTCCTCTCACCAAACTGACACACCGCACAAGGCGTTTTATAGGAAGCGCGGCACGCAACGGCGCCATAGCGGCATACCCGCGATGCAGCCGCGCCCCGACACACTCTAAAACAGATAAGTCCATGAAAAAGAAACTCGTAATCTCCACCGGCGCCGGCATGAGCGCCGAAAGCGGCATAAGCACATTCCGCGACGCGGGTGGCCTTTGGGAAAACTACAACGTCATGGATGTGGCATCGGCCGACGGTTTCGCCCGCAACCCCGGGCTTATCCATAAATTCTACAACGACCGCCGCAAACAGCTTGTGGAGGCACTGCCAAACGCCGGACACCTCGGCCTGGTGGACCTCGAGAAAGACTACGACGTATATGTCATCACCCAGAACGTAGACAATCTCCATGAACGCGCCGGAAGCAAAAACGTGCTCCATCTCCACGGCGAGCTGATGAAAGTGCGCGCCATCGACGACGAAAGCAAAGTATGGGAACTGAAGCCGGGGGCACTCGAAACCACCCCCGACACACGCATCGACGGGCATCGCGTGCGCCCTCACATAGTGTTCTTTCAGGAAGCTGTGCCCAACATCGAGCCTGCCATAGAGCTTGCGCATGAAGCCGACATATTCGTGGTCATAGGCACCAGCATGGCCGTCTACCCCGCCGCAGCGCTTATCCAGTATGTGCGTCCCGGCACCCCCATCTACTACATCGACCCCAACCCCGCCCAGGTGCCACCCGGAGTGACCGTGCTCCGCATGAAGGCATCGGAAGGGGTAGAGAAACTCGCCGGCATCCTCCGCGAAAACGAATGACACACCCTCCAAAAGATTTACATTTGAAAATACATGAGGTTATCAACAGGACGCTCCCGCCCTGTTGATAACTTTTTTCGTGATTCATAGATATTTTTACTGTTTAGCAATGTAAATAGATTTGATAAAATTAGTAACTTTACATGCTAAACCTCATATCTGCCAATATGACCGAACAGCCCTACCACATACCCGCCCTATTCGAGCAGTCACTTGATGCATTAAACATCAAGCCATCAGGCATATACGTAGACTGCACTCTCGGAGGGGGAGGACACACGCGAGGCATACTCCGGCGCCTTGCCGAGGCGGGCGGCGGACGGCTTCTGTCGTTCGACCAGGACATGGATGCCATCGGGCGCGCCCAGACCGACGAGACACTCTCCTCCGCCCCCTCGCTCACCCTTGTGCACGGCAACTTCAGATACCTCCGCAACTTCCTCCGTTTTTACGGCGCGGAGACAGTGGACGGCATACTGGCAGACCTCGGTGTCTCGTTCCACCATTTCGATGATCCGGAGCGCGGATTCTCGTTCCGGTGGGAAGAAGGTGAGCTGGACATGCGCATGAACCGCAACGCCACCCTATCGGCAGCCACACTGATAGAAGAGGCCTCCCAGGAACGCCTGGCAGACATTTTCTACCTCTACGGGGAGTTGCGTCAGGCACGCCAGATAGCTGCCGCGATCGTGAAAGCGCGTCAGCAGGCACCGATCACCACCGTAAGCCGGCTGCTCGACACAGTGCGCCCGCTTATAAATCCCCGTCAGGAGAAAAAAGAGCTCGCGCAGCTCTTCCAGGCACTGCGGATAGAGGTAAACGACGAGCTTGGCGCACTCCGCTCACTGCTCACACAGGCGTGCGAGGCTCTCAGACCGGGCGGCAGGCTCGCCATCATCACCTACCACTCCCTTGAGGACAGGCTGGTGAAAAACTTCCTGCGCACAGGCAACCTCGAAGGGAAGGAAAGCAAGGACTTCTTCGGCCGGAACCTCTCCCCCTTCAAACCTCTCTCATCGAAGCCTATCGTTCCAGATGCCGAAGAGATAGAGCGCAACCCGCGCTCACGCAGCGCCAAACTGAGGGTCGGGGAGAAGAGAGAAGTTGAGAAATAGAGAAATTAAGAAATTGAGAAAAGAAGACATAAGACAGCGGAACTGTAATTTTCAGGACTTCCACAGACATCACAGCAGATCTACAGACATTCAGACTCAATCATAACGCTCGACAAACACCGGGTGACAGACAGAAAGGCAAGACACAGCGATGGCAAAAAAGACAGGCAGACAGGACAGTTTCGTGATGCGCGCATTGCACGGGCGCATCCTTTCGGTGGATTTTTTCCGCCGCAACTGGCTCGTGGTGCTTGGTGTAGTGGTAATGCTGATGGTGTATATGACCAACCGCTATACCTGCCAGACGCAGATGGAAAAGATACAGAAGCTCGAAAAAGAGCTTGAAGTGGCAAAAACAGAAAGGGTGAGAGCCAAATCGGCCTACATGAGCCGCATCAGGGAATCATCGATGCAACATCTGGTAGATTCGCTCCATCTGGGAATCACCGTCCAGGACCGCCCTCCATACCGCCTGTCGAAAAGCAAATAGTCCGATACTACCGCCGGAACCGAATCATTTAAGCAAACACAAACAGACCGATGAAACAAGAGCACCACATCCACATGCTGTTCCGCTACGGGTTAGTGACAGTGCTGATACTCCTCTTTTCCGGAGCTATCGGCTACAAGCTGTTCTCTACCACGGTTATCGACGCGCACCATTGGAACGAGCTTGCCCAGAAGCAGCTCGAGCGGGTGGATACCGTGCTCCCCGAGCGTGGCGACATACTCTCTGACAAAGGATATATCCTTGCCACCAACCTGCGCTACTACACCGTGCGCATCGACTTCCGCTGCGACAACTTCAAACAGCACCTCTACCAGATGGCGCTTGACGAGCTTGCCGACTCGATGGCGGTAAATTTCCCCATACGCGACCGGAAAGAGTGGCGCAAGCGCCTTGAGGAACCGCTGAAAAGCGATCCCAAGAAGCGTCCGCGCGCCTGGCCGCTGATCACCAATATCAGCTTCCTCGACCTGCAGAAGATCAAGACCTTCCCCTTCTTCAACATCGGCAACTCCAACAAGACCGGCATGACAGTGGAGTCGGTGCTCCGCCGCTCCAATCCTTACGGAGCCATGGCACGCCGCTCTGTGGGAGGCGTGGGGCAGACACGCGAATGCAAGGAGGTGCACGGTATCTACGGCCTTGAGAAAGCCCTCGACTCACTGCTTTACGGCGTGCCGGGCCTCGCCAAGAAGATACCCCTCACAAAAAACATCGTGAACTGGACCGACGTGGAGCCTATACCGGGCTACTCCGTGCGCACCACCATCGACATACAGCTCCAGGACATAGTGGAGAACGAGCTGAACCGCGTGCTCGACTCCTGTTCAGCCGACTGGGGATGCGCCATACTCATGGATGTGAAGACCGGCGACATAAAAGCAATCTCCAACCTTGAGCGCTCCAAAAAAGGGAACGGATACATCGAAGCGCTGAACTATGCCGTGGTAGGCTTCGAGCCGGGATCGGTAGTGAAGCCGATCTCCATGATGATAGCCCTTGAAGACGGTCTGGTGAACAATCTCGAGGAGGTGATACCCATCGGCAAGTCGTGGGCATATGCCGGCGGCCGCCCCATCACAGACTCACACTACAACGGATCGCTCCGTGTGCGCGAGGTTATAGAACAGTCATCAAACATCGGCATGGCCCGCATCATCACCCGCGGCTACGACAAGAACCCCAAAGGCTTTGTGGAGCGCCTCCGCTCCATCGGCTTCCTTGACCCGCTGAACACCGGCATCGCCGGAGAGACCACCCCTATGTTCATGAAAAATCCAGCCAGGGTAGACCTCTCGCGCATGTGCTATGGCTATACCTCACAGATCCCCCCTATCTATACCCTCTCCATCTACAACGCCATAGCCAACGGTGGCCGCTACGTGCGTCCGCGCCTCGTGAAAGGGCTGCATACCGAGAACTTCGACTCCGTGCTCCCAGTGACCTACATCCGCGACCGTATATGCTCGGAAGAGAACGCCCGCAAGATGCAGTATATGCTCAAGCAGGTGGTGTGGGGCGCACACGGCACAGGCCGCTCACTCAAGAACGACAAAGTGGCGCTCGCCGGAAAGACCGGCACATGCTACAGCGTGGACCCGAAGACAAGAACCTACAACACTGCCCGCAAGCGCCTCGCTTTCTGCGGCTTCTTCCCGGCAGACGATCCGCAGTACTCCTGCATGGTGCTCACATATTATCCGAAACGCAACATGTTCGGCGCCGCATCCACATCGGGGCAGGTGATGAAGAACATCGCCCTGAAGATGTATTCACGAGGCATGCTCGACAACACTCCCGACTATGCCGAGGGAGCCACCCCCGACAACCGCGCGCTCCTCTACGGCTCGAAAGACAAACGCCGCTATGCCACTGTGCGCCGCGCCGCAGGCATCAAGACCGTGATCCATCCGGCGCTGAACTCGGGAGACACATGGAAGACCGAGGCCGGCAAGCTCACAGTGCCGTCGGTCATCGGTCTGGGACTGAGGGAAGCTGTAGTGACCCTCGAGCAGGCCGGACTGAATGTGAAATTCCAGGGCACAGGCTATGTGGCCCGCCAGATACCGGAGAGAGGCACCCCCGTGCAAAAGGGGCAGACAGTGACACTGGCACTCTCCAACTAAACGACTGTTAAAACAGACAACGAAGAAATGAAACTGACAGAACTCTTATCCTCCATAAAGCCTGTAAACATAGCAGGCACTACCGAAAAGGAGATCATGTCGCTGACCGCCGATTCCCGGCAGGCCGGCGAGGGATCGATGTTCGTGGCCGTAAGGGGCGTCACCGTCGACGGCCACACCTTCATTCCCTCCCTGGCCGGGAAAGGGGTGGCCGCCATTGTGGTGGAGCAGCTTCCCGAGACCCTGTGGGAGGACACTACATACATCGTGGTGGAGAACAGTGCCGTCGCACTGGGCCACCTCGCCTCATGCTGGTATGGATATCCGTCGCGCAAACTCCGTCTCGTGGGAGTGACAGGCACCAACGGCAAGACCACAACCGCCACCCTCATCTACGAGATGGCGCGTCTGATGGGACATAAGGCCGGCCTCCTCTCCACCGTGGTAAACTACGTGGATACCGAAGCCATACATGCCAACCAGACCACTCCAGACCCAATAACCATCAATGCCCTGCTGGCACGCATGGTGGAAAAGGGATGCACATACGCCGCGATGGAGGTAAGCTCCCACGCCGCACACCAGCACCGCATCGCCGGACTGAAATTCGCCGGAGGCGTGTTCAGCAACCTCACCCGCGACCACCTCGACTACCACAAGACGGTGCAGGCATATCTCGAAGCGAAAAAATCGTTTTTCGACGGCCTCGACGCCGACGCTTTCGCCCTGACCAACCTCGACGACAAAGTGGGGGAGGTAATGGTGCAGAACACCCGCGCCACCCGCAAGACATACTCCCTGCGCTCGATGGCAGACTTCCGCGGCAAGGTGGTAGAAAGCCGTCTGGACGGCACACTCATGAGTTTCAACGGCCATGAGGTGAATGTGCTCTTTACCGGACGCTTCAACGCCTACAACCTCACTGCGGTATTCGGCACATCGGTACTGCTGGGATGGGACCTGGAGGATGTGCTCGTGAACATGAGCCGCCTTGTGCCTGTGGCCGGACGCTTCCAGACATTCCACTCCCCCGACGGCAGCGTGACCGGCATTGTGGACTATGCCCACACCCCCGACGCCGTGGTAAACGTGATCACCGCCATAAGGGAAGTGATCGGGAACCGCGGCCGCATCATCACCGTGGTAGGCGCCGGCGGCAACCGCGACAAGGGGAAACGCCCCATCATGGCAAAAGAAGCTGCGCGCCTGAGCGATATGGTGATCCTAACCTCCGACAATCCCCGTTTTGAGCAGCCCGAGGATATCCTCAGGGACATGGAGGCGGGTCTTGACGATCCCGCACTCCGCGAGCGCTCCACAAGCATAGTGGACCGCCGCGAGGCCATCATGCATGCGGCATCCGTGGCACGGAAAGGTGACGTGATCCTCATCGCCGGAAAAGGGCACGAGGACTATCAGGAGGTCTGCGGAGTGAAACATCACTTCGACGACCGCGAGGAGATAAGAAAAGCGCTGTCTGCCGTAACCGGCTGACAGAACGGCACGGAAGCACACCCCCTTCCGACTTTTAGATTTCTCAATTTATTATTTTCTTATTTCTTAACTTCCTGATTTCATCACATGTTCTACTATCTGTTCAAATATCTTGAAGGCACCGGGTTCCCGGGAGCGAGACTGATGGACTACATCACATTCCGCTCGGGAGCCGCACTGATACTGTCGTTGTTCATAGCGATGGTCTTTGGCCGCAGGATCATTGACCGCCTCCAGAAGATGCAGGTCGGAGAGATTGTCCGCAATCTTGGTCTGGAAGGCCAGATGAAGAAGACCGGCACCCCCACGATGGGAGGTATCATCATAATAATCGCCATCCTCATACCGTGCCTGCTTGTAGGCAACCTCAACAACGTGTACATGCAGCTGATGCTCGTGGCCACCATGTGGCTCGGCACACTCGGTTTTGCCGACGACTACCTCAAGATCCACCGCAAGAACAAAGGCGGCATGAGCGGCCGCTTCAAGATCATCGGTCAGGTGGGCCTCGGCCTTATCGTGGGGCTAACCATGATGTTCAGTC
>CATJQX010000164.1 GCA_949742535.1 uncultured Muribaculaceae bacterium
AGGTGTTACGACCTAATTGTCTGGTTTCAGTTACTAAGGATTAATCCTCGATAGCAGCCTGCGCCGCAGCTACGCGGGCGATGGGCACACGGAAGGGGGAGCAGCTGACGTAGTTCATGCCGAGTTTTGCACAGAACTTGACGGATGAGGGCTCACCGCCGTGCTCGCCGCAGATACCTACTTTGAGTTCCGGTTTTGTGGCACGGCCTTTGCGTACACCCATCTCTACGAGCTGACCTACACCTTCCTGATCAAGTACTTCGAAGGGATCGGTCTTGATAACGCCGTGTTCCTTGTAGAATTTAAGGAACTTGGGTGCGTCGTCACGAGAGAAGCCGAAGGTCATCTGGGTAAGGTCGTTTGTACCGAATGAGAAGAAATCGGCAACAGTTGCGATCTGGTCGGCTGTGAGGGCAGCGCGGGGAACCTCGATCATAGTACCAACGAGGTAGGGGATCGAGCGACCAGTCTCTTCAAAGACTTTGGCTGCAGTGATGTTGATGATGTCTGCCTGGTTCTGGATTTCTTTGAGTGAACCAACGAGCGGAATCATGATTTCGGGTTTCACATCAATGCCACGTGCTTTGCATGCCAGTGCGGCTTCAATGATAGCGCGTGTCTGCATTTCAGTGATTTCAGGATATGTGATGCCGAGACGGCAACCGCGGTGACCAAGCATGGGGTTGAATTCCTCAAGCGCGTCAACCTTAGCTTTTACTTCTGCAAGTGTGATGCCCATTTCATCTGCAAGCTCTTTCTGGGTTGCAGTCTGATGGGGCACGAATTCATGCAGAGGGGGATCGAGAAGACGGATGGTAACTCCGAATCCATCCATCGCCTCAAAGATTCCTTCGAAGTCTCCTCGCTGCATGGGAAGCAGTTTGGCAAGTGCGTGGCGACGGCCATCCTCGTCAGATGCAAGAATCATTTCGCGTACAGCTTTGATACGGTCGCCTTCGAAGAACATATGCTCGGTACGGCAAAGGCCGATGCCCTGTGCGCCGAAATGGCGTGCCTGTTTGGCGTCTCGGGGAGTATCGGCATTGGTGCGGACGAGTGTCTTTGTATATTTGGATGCGAGATTCATGATCGCGCCGAAATCACCGTCGAGTTCGGGCTGTACAGTGGGAACCTGTCCGTCATAAACGTCACCGGTAGATCCGTTCAGCGAGATCCAGTCACCTTCTTTATAGGTCTTGCCACCCATTTCAACGGTGCGTTTCTCATAATCGACTTTGATTTCGCCGGCACCGGAAACGCAGCATTTACCCATACCACGGGCAACAACGGCAGCGTGGCTTGTCATACCGCCACGCATTGTGAGGATGCCCTGTGCCACGGCCATACCGCGAAGGTCCTCAGGAGAGGTCTCGATGCGTACAAGAACCACTTTCTTTTTCTTTTCAGACCAAGCTTCTGCGTCATCTGCGAAGAATACGATCTGGCCTGTAGCAGCTCCGGGAGATGCGGGGAGGCCTTTTGCTACGACCAGAGCACGCTGGAGAGCGGTTTTGTCAAATACCGGGTGAAGGAGCTCGTCGAGTTTCTGGGGCTCCATGCGGAGAAGAGCTGTCTTCTCGTCGATCTCTCCCTCACGAAGAAGGTCCATGGCGATTTTCACCATAGCGGCACCGGTACGTTTGCCGTTACGTGTCTGCAGCATCCAGAGTTTGCCATCCTGAATGGTGAACTCCATATCCTGCATATCCTTATAATGGTCTTCGAGTTTATGGGCGATATTGATAAGTTCTTCAGCGCAGACAGGCATTGTTTCCTGCAGCGAGGGATATTTGGCAGCACGTTCTTCTTCTGAAATACCCTGAAGGGCAGCCCAACGTTTTGATCCTTCGATTGTGATCTGCTGAGGGGTGCGGATACCGGCCACGACATCTTCTCCCTGTGCATTGATCAGGTATTCGCCATTGAATATATTCTCGCCGGTGGCAGCGTCGCGGGAGAATGCAACACCGGTAGCGGAATTGTTGCCCATATTGCCATAAACCATCGCCTGGACGTTTACAGCGGTTCCCCATTCTTCAGGGATCTGGTTCATACGGCGATAGAGAATAGCACGTTCGTTCATCCAGCTGTCAAATACTGCGCAGATGCCTCCCCAGAGCTGATCCCATGCGCTTTCGGGGAAGTCTTTGCCAGTATAATCCTTTACAGCAGCTTTGAAGAGTGCTACGAGGTTTTTGAGATCCTCTACATCAAGCTCGGTATCGAATTTAATTCCTTTTTCTTCCTTGACTTTGTCAATGATTGCCTCGAAGGGGTCTGTCTCGGTCTTGGTTTTAGGTTTCATGCCGAGAACCACATCGCCATACATCTGTACAAAACGGCGGTAGCTGTCCCATGCGAAACGAGGATTGCCGCTTTTTTCAGCCAAGGCATTTACTGTGGCGTCGTTCATGCCGAGGTTGAGGACAGTATCCATCATGCCGGGCATTGATGCGCGGGCGCCGGAGCGTACAGAAACCAGAAGCGGGTTGGCGGGATCGTTGAATTTTGTGCCTGTAAGGGTTTCAACGTGTGCTATAGCTTTTTCAACATCTGCTTTGATATCATTTACTACAGCCTCCTTGCCATATTGGGTATACTCGGTGCACACATCGGTAGTGATAGTGAAACCGGGAGGAACCGGCATACCCAGCTTGTTCATTTCAGCGAGATTGGCACCTTTGCCGCCGAGGATGTTTCGCATTGAAGCATCGCCTTCGGCTTTGCCATCGCCAAATGTATAGATCTTTTTCATTTGGGTTGAGTAGGTTTTGTTAGTTACTGTTTGTATTGTAATAATTATATTTTATCAAATTTTTAAATCAAGAGTCCGGAGAGACGACGCGTTGTATAACTCATGATTTGAACATGATTCTCAACAAGGACAATAACATGGGTATAATTAAGCATGTATAGTCCTTCCCGTATACCGCAAAGTTACAACATTTAGTTTGGAAAAACATATCAGAGGGGGTAAAAAAAGGTATTATTCAGTTAAATTTTTCTTTTAAGGTTAAAATGAGTGCGTTTTAAATGGGATTTAACTAACTTTGCAGCTGTAAGCATACCAACGTTTAGTGCTTCTCCTAAGACGGCATATGTTCATGCCGAATGTATGGCGGATAAATGAAATCTACAACGAATGGCAAGGAAAAAGAAAGAATTGCCCTTATATGAAGGGATTGAAATAACCGGAGTTGCAGCCGAAGGAAACGCAATAGCCCGTGTTGACGACTTTGTTATATTTGTGCCTTACGGTGCTCCGGGGGATGTGGCTGATGTGAAAATAGACCGCAAGAAAAGGAGCTATGCGGAAGGCCATATCGAACGTATAGTTCACCCGTCTGATTTACGTCGTGAACCACGTTGCACTCATTTCGGGACCTGCGGAGGATGCCGGTGGCAACATTTGCCGTATGAATTTCAGCTTGAGAGCAAACAGCGTCAGGTGACAGATGCCCTTGAACGGATTGCAAAAGTTGCTTTACCTCCGATCTCGCCAATTCTCGGTTCAAAAAACATCTGGGAATACCGCAATAAGATGGAATATACGTTCTCGAACAAGCGTTGGCTAAGTTGGGAACAGATGAGAAGTGGAGAAATCGTATCTGACAGATGCGGAGCAGGCTTCCATATTCCCGGCGCTTTTGATAAGGTACTGGATATAGAACAATGTCATTTGCAGGACAACATCGGTGACCGGATCCGAATTTTCATCAAAAAATACGGTATCGATAACGAGTTGCCATTCTATGATCTGCGTAATCAACAGGGCTTCTTACGCACCCTGATGATACGGACATTGCACACTGGGGAGATAATGGTGGTGCTATCCGTAGGCGAATACAATCCCGAGGCCATAAAAAATTTGCTTGACGCAGTGCGCAAAGAGTTCCCGCAGATCACATCCCTGATGTATGTGGTAAACACCAAGGCAAATGACACGATCGGCGATCTTGAGATAAAACTTCATTCAGGCCGTGAGTATGTGGAAGAAGAGATGGAGGGGTTGCGATTCCGTATCGGGCCGAAATCGTTCTATCAGACAAATTCGGTGCAGGCTTATGAACTTTACAAGACTGTGCGTGAATTTGCAGCCCTTGCCGGAAACGAGCTGGTATATGACCTGTATACAGGCACGGGTACAATCGCTAACTTTGTGGCCCGCGGCGCCCGTCGTGTTATCGGAATAGAATATGTAGCTGATGCTATAGAAGATGCAAAGATCAATTCCGCCGTAAACGGGATAAACAATACATTGTTCTTTGCAGGCGATATGAAGGATGTCCTTACAGATGCGTTTATTGAAGAGCATGGACGTCCGGAGGTGATGATAGTGGATCCGCCACGCGCCGGAATGCATCAGGATGTGGTGGACGTTATATTGAACGCCGCTCCACAACGGATTGTCTATGTGAGCTGTAATCCCGCCACACAGGCACGCGACATAGCGCTTCTGGATGCAAAGTATGCTGTGAAAGCCGTGCAGCCTGTTGACATGTTCCCTCATACCCACCATGTGGAGAACGTGGCGCTTCTTGAATTGAGATAAGCGAATAATAGGGTAGCTGTACGAAATGGAATGACGGTTATACCAGATATAGCCTGTTAAAGATTGGAGTTATAATATGCCGGATCACCGGAAACCTCTTTCCCGATAAAATCGGGTGTGGGGATGCTGGCGGACGTATCCGGAAGTTCGATTTCAGCGACAACCAATCCGGCATGTACTCCATGAAATTCGTCAATCTCCCATTTCAGATTATCCTTTTCAGGGACGATGTAGCGAGTTTTCTCAATAATGTTTCCCTGGGCGCATTTGTCAAGTATTGCGCGTGCATCCCCTAACGGTATGGGGTATTCCCATTCATCCCGTATGATACCGCTGTTGCGACCTTTAATGGTAAGATACGCATTGTTGTCAGTTATTCTTACGCGGACAGTGGCATCTACATCACGACAGAGATAACCCTGTATGATGTGATGGCACTCTGTAGAGCATGTGCGATAGCTGTCGGAAATTACCAGAAACTTCCGTTCGATTTCTTTGGACATGAGAGTTGTCGGTGTTTGCGATTTCTGAAACAAAATTACAAAAATTATTTAGAACATCTGATGATATTGTGTAAGGCCGCAGAAATGAGGGTACCGGTTTCATTCATGACCGCTTTGGGTGCTATGCGCCGAAAGATCGTCGTATCATTATGTATGATCGGATGTGTGACAGCGAAGGGACAAATCATCTCAACCAATGCAGATGCGGATACATTGCGGGGGGTAGTATTGAAAGAGGTGGTAGTGGGACGCACTAAAAATCATTATACCAAGCGGAATAACCCAGCTGTTGAATTCGCAGACAGGATCCGTTCTGCACGTGAAAAAGGAGATCCCCGCAGACATGAATATTACGGATACAGAAAATATGAAAAGATTTCTTTGGGGATAAATAATTTTCAGACAAGTGACAGTGTGCCAGGTTCAGGCGGCCGGTTTGGATTCTTGCGTGAGCATGCCGACACGTCTGATGTGACAGGGCTACCTATTTTGCCGCTTTCCATAAAAGAGAAGACTGCCGACGTGTTATATCGCCGCGATCCACGTGCGGAGAAACAATATGTGCGTGGAGTGAGACGGGAGGGGATAGACGAATTCGCTGATCTGGATAATATTCAGACAATTCTGGAAGATGTGTTTCGTGAAGTGGATCTTTATGAAGAGGACATTCCACTTCTAAGAAACCGGTTCGTAAGCCCGCTTTCAAAAATTGGTCCAGATTTCTACAAATATTTTCTTACGGATACAACGCTGGTAGATGGCGTGAAGTGTGTGGTGTTGAGTTTCGCTCCCAGGAATCCTGCGACATTCGGCTTTCTGGGGCGGATATATGTAGAGGCGGAGGATACGACAATGTTCGTAAAGAAGGTGGACATGGGGGTATCTCCCACGATAAACCTCAATTTTGTCGACCGTTTACGAATAAACCAGCGTTTTGACAAGGCTCCGGACGGATCACGTCTTAAAACGCTTGACGATATGAATATTGAATTCAGCATGATAAGCGGCGTACCAGAGATTTATGCAAGACGTACAACCTCTTATGACAATCATTCTTTTCAGCCATATCCTGATGCGGAATTGTATGAAATGTCTGGGGAGCAACTGATTGCAGAAGATGCCAATGAAAAGGATGGGCATTTCTGGGAATCGGAAAGACTGGTCAAAGCAGGATATAATGAAAACCGCATCCCATTACTTATGCAGCGGCTGAGAAGCGTCCCCATATACAGATATGGGGAAATGGCGTTGCGGATTTTTGTGAAGGGATATGTGTCGACGGCACGGACTGATTCAAAATTCGACATAGGTCCATTGAACACATTTATAAGCGGCAATTCCATAGAAGGATTAAGGCTAAGAGCGGGTGGAATCACAACGGCAAATCTGAGCCGCAGGTGGTTCGGAAGGGGATATGTGGCATATGGGTTCAAGGATAAAAAATGGAAATATAATGCGGAGGTAGAGTATTCCTTCAATGACAAGAAATATCACTCACGTGAGTTTCCGATCCACTCGATAATGGTTTCCGAGAAGTATGACATAGATCAGCTTGGACAGAATTATGCGTTTACCAATGCCGACAACATGTTCCTATCGTTAAAACGCGGGAGCAATCATCTGATATCTTATAAACGGGAAAGCCGTTTGGCGTATAATCTTGAACTCGAAAATCAATTTTCATTATCTACCGAAGGCAATATTATCAGAATGGACGAAGGGCCTTTTCTGAAATTCATCAGGACTGACGGTACAGAGATAAGCCATTACAATCAGTTGTCACTAAAATTAAAATTGCGCTATGCCCCCGGAGAGAAGTTTATTCAGACCAAATCGGATCGTTTCCCGATAAATCATGATGCGCCTGAGATTATCTTATCGCATGAATATGTTCCCAAAGGAGTGTTTGGAGCTCCCTGGGGGGTAAACAGAACGGAACTGAGTGTTCAGAAACGTTTCTGGTTTTCAGCGTTCGGATATACAGATATAATGGTGAAAGGGGGATATATATGGGGAAAAACCTCGTTTCCCAATCTGATGTCACCAAATGCGAATTTATCATATACTATACAGCGAGAGAGTTTTTCTCTATTGAATCCGCTGGAATTTATGAATGACGGATATGTATCATGGTTCGTTACATATTGGGCAAATGGATTGCTGTTCAATCAGATTCCATATGTGAAAAAGCTAAAGTTGCGTGAAGTGATAGGGTTCAGAGGATGGGTAGGAACACTCAGAAAAACAAACAATCCCGATCTCAGCAGTTACGACGGTCTTCTGCTATTCCCGACAGAAGCGAATACAACGCTGATGCATGGAAAGCCTTATATGGAAATCAGTGCAGGACTGGATAATGTGTTTCGTTGTCTCCGCGTAGATTATGTCTGGAGACTTAGTTATAAAGATGTGCCATGTGCAGATAGATCAGGGCTAAGAATCGCTTTACATCTGACCTTCTGAACAGATCGGATATAACGGTTGGGGATAATGAAGCAATTCATGACAGGCGGTTATTAAAGTCGTTTCATTTCTGCTTCTGCTGCCGACGAACCCTTATATTTACTTTTGCGAGGCTGAAAGTTGTAGATTATATTAAGTGAGATGCCTCTACGGTCATAGCTTTGGCGTTTGTCAACAAAAACACCGTATGTGTTCATTGTCCAATCGTTGTTTGCGGTGTTGAATATGTCTGTTGCAGACAGTTTGACGGTAAGTGATTTGTTAAGAAAGGTCTTACCTACCGATGCATCCATTGTAAAATATGAAGCACTGAAACGATTGGTATGCATATCTCCTTGTGATCTGCCGCTGATGTTGGCTGTAATCAACCAACCGAGAGGCAATGAAAAAGTATTGTCGAAATAATAAGAAAAAATCGGCTTGTCATATCGGCTATTTTCAAGGTTGAGCCATTGATGATACATACCGACAGTAACATTAGGTGTCCATCTGTGTATTGGCTGGCTCCAGATGAGATAAAGGTTTAATGCTGAAACGTCGATATTGACGGGGTGCATGAGTAGCTGGAGATTATCGGCGGGGTATACCTGCTTGACATAGGCATAAGCGTCGAGTGAACGGATGTAATCGGCTTGAAGCATGAAGCCTTTCCACATACCGAACAGTTGAATGTCGTGCATTCTTTCATCATGCAGCCCAGGGTTGCCTCCTTCTATTTCGTGCAATCCTGTATAATTGAGTGAGCCTGTGAGCTGTGAATATGGAGGCTTGACTGTTGCCATTTTATAACTGAGGCTTATTTGCGATTCATCGTTAAACGAATATCCCAACGAAAGATCAGGTGTAAGCATATGGTCGCGGCGACTGACATCATCATCGCGTTTGTCGTTGACTTTGAAGTCATAATCGACATATTCGTATCTTGCCCCTGCTGAAAGAGAGAACTTACCGAACATACGCGACCATGAGGCAAACAGAGCTGCCGAGGTCTGCCGGGCATCAGTAAAAGACGAGGGGATATATTCGCTTACGAAGCTATTCAGCATACGGTAATCAAGCGTAGTGCGTGTATAACTGTCTTGTGTTCCACAGGTGAAATCTCCATTCCAAAGAGGAAAATTCAGATACAGCTTTCCGGCCCAAAGGGTCGAAGTCCGTTCTTCAGTAGAGTTGACGGCAGCGGTGGCAGATTCGGGATAAGTAGTTGCGACATTATTGTTGCCGTTTGACCTGCGAAAATCACCGTCAAAGTGAAGACGATACTTTTCATCAAAAGTATTTTCGTAATAGAGTGATGCAAGATGGCTGTGTGCCTTGATACTCCTGTCAATATTACGCTTAAGAGCCGGATTGCTGTCCAACCATTCCGCGCCAGAGTTATTAAAATCGCCACGCTCGGGATTATAACGGTAATACGCGCCAAAAGATTGTGAACCATGCGAATAATTAAAGCCGCCCTTTATTACGCCTGTTGTAGTGGGGAAAGAACTGTTCTGGCTGCTTCCTACAATAGTTTCTTTTTCGTGATAGGCAAGCGTGTTGGAGGTTGCACCTTTAATCAGTGAGTTGTTGTGGTTTATTGTTCCGTTGACAAAAAGTTCCCAATCGCGGACGCGATAGGTAAGACTTAGATAATCCATAACGGACCATTTGCGGCGCCGCTGAAGCTGGAACTGGTCGGTGAATGACAGCCCCTGCACGAAATTATGTCGGGTCGTGATTTTAAGTACCGCATCGGTTGTGCTTGCGTAAGCTGCGCCCGGCGCCATGAGCAGTTCAACCTTTTTCATATTTGAGGAAAGCAATTGTTGCAGCTCCTGTTCGTCGCGCATCGGCCGTCCGTCGATGAAAATTTCAATATTGCTCTTGCCAATAACACTGACTGTATTGTCAGATACCTTGATCATTGGTAATTGCGCAAGCACATCAAAAGCAGTACCGAGATCTGCAAGATTCGTGCCGGGTATAGTTGATACAAGGGTGGAACCGACTAATTTTGTCGCGGGGTATTTCGCAGTTATTACAACCTCTTGCAGTTTGTGTGTGAGGCTGTCTGTAGTTTCCTTGCTTTGCGCATAACCGTTCTTTACGAGAAGAAAAGAGGATAGAATAGCTATTAATATCTTTGCGTTCATGTGAGTGAAATTTTTGTTGCAAATTTACTCACAGACAACTATGAACCCCAAAATAAAAATCTGACACCAGTATTTGTAATATGTTTATATTCAGGAGTATGTATCTTGGCGCTGTAAAAATATCTGACCGAGTGCAAAACGGATCAGAATATGTCCATTACAGCGGGATTCACAGCTCCGGTTGATTCTCTAAGCCGGGATTTCAGCCTTGATTTGCGTTTATATATCACCTCGACAGTTTCACCAAGAAGCAGGCTTATGGTTCGCGTAGAAAGGCCACTTGCAAGAAACACCAGAAGCATATAATCCTCCGGCTTTATGCCGGGATCACTCTCTTTGATTTTTACAAGAATGTTGTCGCGGCAATCATTGACTACTTGCTCCATTTCAGGAAAAGAGGCGGTGCGTACAGATTCGATTTCGATTTTTACTTTGTC
Source organism: uncultured Muribaculaceae bacterium (assembly GCA_949742535.1). Lineage (GTDB taxonomy): Bacteria > Bacteroidota > Bacteroidia > Bacteroidales > Muribaculaceae > UBA7173. Next base: position 10,091 of record CATJQX010000164.1, read on the forward strand.
AATAATTGCTTTTCGCTCTGATTTTGTGCCTTGAGATTCGTAATAAGTCTGACAAAGCGAATCTATGAGTGAAAAACGATTTTCAAGCAATCCATGCAGTTTCATCTCCAATCGGCTAACATCGCCACGGCTTGCTTCTATCTGGCGTTTGAAGCCGGAGGCTTCTGCAATGAGTGCTTCATTTTGTAAGTGCTGAATTTTCATGCGTTGACGCATCCAGATAATAATCCCGGCGGCAACGAGCAAAATAATCAGCGAGCCAAACATATATGATTCCAATTTGGCACGCTCTTTGTAAAGAAGAAATTCCTTTTCTTTCTGGAGATATAAAGCAGTTGCAAGGGCATCGCTTTTATCTGACGACTGAATCTGCGTTTTCAGGCACGAGGCCTTATTAAATTCATCGGTAAAATTGTGACGCCCGTAATAATCGATAGCAATATTAATAATAGTATCGGTCGGTACTGAAAGTCTGTTGGCAGCCAATGCCTCGCTATATAACAATGCCCATCGAGCCATAGTTGCAGAATCCTTAAATTCAGATACATCAACTTCATTAAGTTTTGATAGGGCAGCTGAGGGATCGCTTTGCATTAGGGACTGAGCGTCATCAAGAGCCCTATGCCGGACCCCCGAATAACTGCAACCGGTAATAATTACCAAAAACACGATGTAAAGCAGACCTCGCATAATTGCTATTTCTGTCAGTTTACTATAGAAAACAAAAAACAGCGGGATTTCTCGCCTGCCATGAGTCGAGAAATTCATTGCCAAAACAGCACTGGGATCAGTCTGTATGGATCAGAACTCGCTCGAAAAATGGAAGGTAATTTTAGGAAAATCAGCTCTTGCCATCTGCAACACGTAGTTGGAGTCTGCCAAGAATACATCGCGTCCCTGGGTATCAGTGGCCATAAACTGATGTTTACGTTTTTTGAATGCCTCAAGTGCTTCCGGATCTTCACTTTCAATCCAGCAGGCTTTATAAAGTGATACCGGTTCCCAACGGCACTGAGCGCCATATTCATGGAGCAGGCGGTATTGTATAACCTCGAACTGGAGCTGACCGACAGTGCCGACGATCTTACGTCCGTTAAACTGGTTTGTAAACAACTGTGCAACTCCTTCGTCCATGAGCTGTCGCAATCCTTTGTCGAGTTGCTTTGCTTTCATAGGATCGGTATTTTCGATATACTTGAACATTTCTGGCGAGAAAGAGGGGAGTCCTTTGAAATGGATAGTCTCGCCTGATGTAAGGGTATCGCCGATTTTAAAGTTGCCGGTGTCCGGTATACCAACGATATCGCCAGGATAGGCCTCGTCGACAATGCTTTTTTTCTGTGCCATGAAAGCCGTGGGTGCGGCAAAGCGCATTGTTTTACCGGAACGGATATGCCGGTAATTGGCATTGCGTTCAAATTTGCCGGAACAAACTTTCACAAAAGCGATGCATGAGCGATGGTTCGGATCCATATTGGCATGGATCTTGAATACAAATCCGGAAAAATTCTCTTCATTCGGATTTATCTGACGTTCTTCCGCCACTACTGGTTTGGGCGAGGGAGCGATCTTGACAAAACAATCAAGCAATTCTTTTACTCCGAATGTATTCAGTGCCGATCCGAAAAATACTGGCGCAAGTTTTCCTTCAAGATAGGGGGCTACTTCAAATTCGGGATAAACTCCATCTATAAGTTCGAGATCTTCCCGGAGTTTCGCCGCATCTTTTTCACCAACCATTTCATCAATCTGCGGATCATTCACATCATCGATCTCAACTCGTTCGGTTACCTTCTGCTTGTCGGGTTGAAACAGGTCAAGAGTTTTTTCGTATATATTGTAAACTCCTTTAAACCGTTCACCGATATTGATTGGCCAGGAAAGAGGTCTGACTGATATTTTCAATTCACTTTCAAGCTCATCAAGTATGTCAAACGGATCACGTCCTTCGCGGTCAAGCTTGTTTACGAATATAATGACAGGCGTATTGCGCATCCGGCAGACCTCCATAAGTTTTCTGGTCTGCATCTCCACACCTTTCGCCACGTCCACAACTATGATTACAGAGTCGACAGCAGTGAGGGTGCGGTACGTATCTTCGGCGAAATCCTGGTGTCCGGGGGTGTCAAGGATGTTTATTTTATAATCACCGTAATTAAATCCCATTACAGACGTAGCGACAGATATACCACGCTGTTTCTCGATTTCCATCCAGTCTGAGGTGGCAGTTTTCTTTATTTTGTTGGATTTTACGGCTCCCGCAATGTGGATGGCGCCACCGAAAAGCAATAATTTTTCGGTAAGTGTGGTTTTGCCGGCGTCGGGATGTGATATAATAGCAAAGGTGCGTCTGCGCAGTATTTCTTCGTTAAGTGTAGCCAATGTGAATAAATTTTGGTGGTTGTCGATTCGTAGGTATGTGGGAATGGGGCCTATATCTGACCATTCTGTCTCATAAGCGATATGCAGTCAGACAGACTTTCTTCCCAATGAGGGATGTCTACTCCGTAGGTCGCTTTGATTCGTGACCTGTCGAGTATGCTGTAGCTCGGACGTTTAGCCGCAGTAGGGTAGTCCTCGGTGGGAATAGGCACGACTTTTTTGTCGATACCGGCAATTCGAAATATCGCTTTGGCAAAGTCGTACCATGAAGCTGCACCTTCGTCGGTAAAATGATATATACCAGGCACCCATTGGTGGCTCTGAATGATCTTCACAATTGCTGCCGCCAGATCACGGGCATATGTCGGTGTTCCGATCTGGTCACATACGACTTTAAGATCCTGAGCTGTGTTTGCTTTCGCAAGCATGGTCTTAAGGAAATTTGTTCCGAAAGAGGAATAAAGCCATGCCGTACGGATAATGATAGCTTCCGGAGAGAGGGCTAACAGTGAGGTCTCACCTTTACGTTTTGTCGTGCCATATTGAGATATCGGATTTACTTTATCTGATTCACGATATGGCCGATGGTTAATGCCATCAAACACATAATCTGTAGAAATATGAATTATTTTGGCTCCGTTGGCATCGGCGGCAATCGCCAGGTTCTTGACTGCATCGTTGTTGATGCGTGTAGATTGCATCTTTTCTTCCTCTGCCCGATCAACGGCATTATATGCTGCACAATTAACGATATGTGTTATATCGTTGTTAACTATGAACGCTTCTACCGCTTTCGGATCGGTAAGATCCAGCTCTTCGATATCTGTATATATGGCGGATCCGGGAAACTCTTTATCCAATAGCAGGCGGAGTTCATTCCCAAGCTGTCCGTTGGCTCCAGTAACTAGAATTTTCATGTTCGATAACTTAATGGTCTTATTTTTCACAGAATACAACTGTAAGGCTCACGCGCATCTGAGACCAATGGTTTTCAAGGGCACAAAGGTAGCAAATTTTTTACAAAAATTCGTGTCATAATAAGGCGGAGAGGTCAGAAAGATATCTGCGCTACAGTTTTTTATCATCTTTGTTCTGGAAGAGTTTATCTTCTTCGTCAAGATGGAAGTCTGTTGACAGAACCGAGATAAAACGGGAGATCTGTTTAATCGCGTCCTGTGTCTCCGGTGTCATCTGTTTTTGTTGGAGACGCATCATGAGCATCCCATATAGAGCTGTAAAACAGGTTTCTATTTCTCCGGTTTTGTTCTCTCCGGCTTTTGTGCGCAGCTCGACAATGAATGGCAGAGTCTTATAAAACTCGGCAGTATAGTCGGGGAATTCAGGATCTGCGAGCAGAGCCTGATGAAGCTGTACAAGCTGATTCAGTATGTTTTTATTGATTTGCAGGTGTCCACTTTCGGTAACACCTTCGCGACGCATCATATCAATAAGTGACTCATACCACTCAAGCATTTCTTTGCGTTGATCATCAGAGATCTGAAATCGATCTACTACATTTTTTTTGATCTGCTCAATATCGCAGTTATTAGCCCGTATAATATCTTCTATCTGCCACATATACAAGATATATTCGGCAATGTTCTCTTTCCTTTTTCTCGATGCTATTATCATATCGTAAGTCGTATTTTATATGATCATCAATTTAGTGTACAGAATGCAAAGTTAACGAAAATCGCACACTACTTAATATTAAACCTTCGGCGTGGATAAAAGTTTTTTTGATTTATTTTGAAAAATTGAATTCAATTTAAAAAAAGAGTGTTATATTTGCGGATGTAATGGATATACGATATCACGATTACGTAAGTCACACACGTTTTAACCCTTAAAATTACTCTGCAATGAAAAATTTAGTAGAACAGATTGCAACCGTATTTCAGGAATTTGAAAAAGAGGCCAAGGCACATGTAGAAAATGGCAACAAGGCTGCCGGTACCCGTGCCCGTAAAGCTTCTCTCGAGCTTGAGAAACTTATGAAGCAATTCCGCAAAGATTCTATCGAAGCCTCAAAATAAATACCAAGAGATCGGATAGAACTAAATCAACAACAGTTTTCTGGGCAAATCTAAATACATTTTAGGATTGTCCGGAAAACTGTAATATGCATATGCCTCAACCAAATCAGAGATCGGTGTTTCTCGGATTGTTGTTAAGGGATTTCACTTCTTCTTTCACAAGACAGTTGGATACATCGTTATGATCCGCCTTATTGATTGCTGCTCCCGGATTATCACGCAGGCTTTGATCGATTGCATCCTGACTTGTCTCCTGACCTTTATTTTTGATTTCTTTTTTCGATGAAGAGCAATTACAACGCATAGTAGTAAATGTATTTAGTTATATAATGCATGAATGGTATATTTTCTGCGTTGAGATAATATTACCATTTACACAAATAACACATTACTATCAACTGCGGTTCGGTAATAGGATGGTTTAATCAGCTTGAAGGGGGAGTGCGCAGAGTTGCTCGATATAGTCAAGAAGCTCTGTTTTACCACGTCGATCGACTGACGAAGTTCTAAAAACGGGGGGCAATTCTTCCCATGTATCAAGCAATTGCGCACAATATGAAGCAGTGGCTGATTTTGCGGCAGAACTGCTTAGTTTATCAAGTTTTGTGAATACGATGCAGAATGGAATGCCGTTTTCTCCCAACCATTCCATAAATTCCAGATCAATTTTCTGAGGTTTGTGACGACCGTCAATCAGTAGAAACAGGCATGTCATCTGTTCCCGGTTCAGAATATATTCTTTTATGATCCTAAGAATCTCTTTGCGTCCTTCCTTGCTCCTTTGAGCATATCCATATCCAGGCAAATCGACAAGATACCATTGATCATTTATCAAAAAATGATTTATAAGCAGAGTTTTGCCAGGAGTCGAAGAGGTCTGTGCGAGTCCCTTATTCCCCGTGAGCATATTGATTAATGAGGATTTGCCTACATTAGAACGGCCGATAAATGCAAACTCATGCCTCATATCGGTCGGACATTTTTTGAAGTCTGAATTGCTGACTACGAAACGTGCTGTATTTACTATCATATTGGAATCTGTTGAACGTTGTTTTATGTGAGATGGTGTATTAGTTTTAATAAATCGGACTACTATTAATTAAACCAAATTGAATGGAAGAAAGATGTGCAGCCGGATCTATAATAATGTACAAATATATATATTTCCACAAACTTTAACAAATCAAAAGATGCGGAAAAGCAGCTATATCAGTTTATGAAGCGAAGTTTATGAAGCGAAGTAAATCTCGTGTTCTTAGGGGGCTATTTATCTCTCGACACAATTCAAATGAATGTTTTTTTGTACATTTGCAGTGTAGATCTCTCCATCTTGAACTGATTGGCTCCAGACTGCTACGACATGAGAAATCCGGATAGAGAACAGGTTTTTAAATTCAAACAATTTGAAGTCTTGAACCGTATAAGCGCGATGAAAGTCGGGACAGACGGTGTTCTTATAGGAGGGTGGGCATTTAGATCACTTCCGCCTGAATATGTGGGAAATGCCGCCGATGTAGGGTGCGGAAGCGGAGTAATCGCCCTTATGCTCGCGCAACGTTTTAAAAACTTGACAATAGAGGGAATTGAAATAGAAATCGAGGCGGCGAAAGAAGCATATTATAATTTCGCTAATTCACCGTGGGAAAGACGCCTAACCGTGTGCAACACTGATTATGGCGTGTTTGCTGAAAAGAGAGATGAATGTACTCTAAATCTGATTATCTCTAATCCGCCTTATTTTCAGAATGGTGCTTTGGCTCCGGATATGACGAGGCGTATTGCACGCCACGAGGGTAATCTGAATTTTAAAATGCTGATAGAAACGAGTGAGAAACTGCTCTGTGACCATGGCAGACTCGCTATGATTATTCCGTCAGAACATATTGAAACGGTAAGAAAGGAGAATCTCAGCGGGCAATTACATCTTGATAGGATATGTTGGGTGTCAACAGTTCCCCGGAAACCGCCGAAGCGAATAATGATAGAATTCGTAAAATCAGATACAGATCAGGTTTGTCAGGAAGAACATCTCACGATACATTCTGCATCCGGCGATTTTACTGATGAATACAGAAAATTGCTAACCGATTTCTATCTGCGTTTTTAGCGTTTAAAACCATAGAATAATTTTGGATAGAAGTAAAATATATAACATAATATAAATAATGAATAATATAAAATTAGCACAATCGCGACTCGCAATAATGTTGCTCTTCGCATTTTTTGCATTCTTTTTGATCCTCACTCCAATAATAACAGGGGGTATAACACAATTGTGCGAGCGGCCTGAAGTCGCCATAAGGCTATCAATAATTATTCAGGATATTCTGGTGTTTATTCTGCCTACGATTGCTACGGCACTGCTATGTACACGACTTCCTGCGAGTTTGCTTGGACTGGATGTAAAGCCTGGGCTAAAACAGATGTTTCTGGCGGTATTGATTTTGTTATGTTCGATGCCGGTAATGAATGTAATTGTAGAGTGGAATAAAAACATACATCTTCCTGAAAGCATGGCGCAGTTAGAAACCGCGTTCAGGAACATGGAAGATTCCGCACAAGCTGTTGTGGATAATCTGATGGCAGGGGCTTCGGTAGGCTCGCTTATTGTGTCGATATTGATAGTGGGAGTTTTAGCAGGATTAAGCGAAGAGCTATTCTTCAGAGGTGGCATGCAGAGAATATTTATGTTTACTAAAATGAATCCGCATGTAGCCATATGGTCAGTAGCATTAATTTTCAGTATATTTCATTTCCAGTTTTTTGGATTTGTGCCGAGACTGCTGTTAGGTGCATATTTCGGATATCTTTTGTGGTGGAGCAAATCTGTTTGGTTGCCAATAGTAGTCCATACAATTAATAATTCTCTTGTCGTATATTTTACCTGGCACAATGTAAATAATCCGGATAGTGTTAATCCAGATACAATTGGAACTGATTTAACATCATCTGCGGATATATTACTAATCTGTATGAGTACATTGCTCACCGTAGGATTAATCCTTTATTTAGCGAAGATGTGTAAAGTCAATATTAAATAACCAGTTCGTGTCATATAAATCAGGCTCCTATTAACAATGTGTTAATAGGAGCCTGATTTATATGACAACTATTATCGGGGTATATTATATGGTCAGTTCGTTTTCAATTGAACTGTTTTCTGTGGAAGATAAAATTCCTACCGAGATATTTTTCTCTTACTATGGGATTTGCGGCAAGTTCTTCCGAGGTTCCTTGGAATAATATTTTACCTTCAAACAGGAGATATGCGCGGTCGGTTATGCGTAATGTTTCCTGTGCGTTGTGGTCGGTAATCAGGATCCCAATATTTTTACTTTTTAATTTGTATACGACCTCCTGGATATCTTCCACAGCAATCGGGTCAACTCCCGCGAAAGGTTCGTCGAGCATGATAAATTTTGGATTAATAGCAAGGCAGCGGGCTATTTCGGTACGACGCCGTTCTCCTCCAGAAAGTTGGTCACCAAGATTGTGACGTACTTTTTCAAGTCTAAATTCCGCAATAAGGCTTTCGAGTTTATCCCTTTGTTCTTCTTTAGTCATGTCTGTCATTTCCAGAATTGATCTGATGTTGTTCTCAACAGACATTTTTCTGAAAACTGACGCTTCCTGGGCTAGATAGCCGATCCCGTTTTGTGCCCGTTTATATACGGGATATTTTGTAATATTTTTATCGTTCAGATATATCTGGCCTTCATTGGGCGTTATCAATCCGGTGGTCATATAGAATGTTGTAGTCTTACCGGCTCCATTAGGACCAAGTAATCCTACAATCTCGCCCTGAGTAACATCGATCGAAACGTGATTAACAACAGTGCGCTGACGGTATTTTTTTACCAAATTTTCTGTACGGAGAACCATCTTATTATCCGTGAAACCAGAATTTGATTGGCTTTCATTGATAGATTGACTGCCCATATGTTTGAGATTAATTGCGTGGTTGTAACGTGGAACAAAATCGTAGGGGAGGGGACTGCATTCAATTTTTGGCGCGTCGCAAGCGTCCATCAATATAATCGGTCAAAAGGCCGATTGCGACAGCATTTGTTCCTCCTTGTGGTATTATGAGATCGGCGAATCGTTTTGATGGTTCTATGTAGAGGCAGTGCATGGGTTTTAATACATCCTCATATCTGTCAATAACCATTTGCGGCGTACGCCCACGTTCTATGCAATCTCTGGCAATAACTCGGATGAGTCTGTCGTCAGCGTCAGCATCAACGAAACACTTTACATCCATCATCTCTCTGAGGACAGGATCTGTAAGAACCAAGATGCCTTCTACAATGACTACATCACGAGGCTCAACATGTATGGTTTCTTTCTGTCTGGTGCATGTGAGATAAGAATATGTTGGCATTTCAATCGATTCTCCGGCCTTGAGTTTCTTGAGATGTTCTACAAGCAATGTCCATTCAATGGCTGCCGGTTCATCGAAATTGATTTTACTCCTGTCTTCAGGCGGTATATGTGACGAATCTTTATAATATGAATCCTGAGGAATAACTCCAACTTCTCCTGCAGGAAACGATGAAATGATTTTATTTACAACGGTTGTTTTACCAGAACCAGTGCCTCCAGCGATTCCTATTATAAGCATATTATTTTTCAGTTAATTAAACCCTACAAATAAGTAGATAGTTTTCTTTGGTACGAAATTACAAAAAAAACTCTGATCATAAAATATATTCCAGACACTTTTTGGTCAGGAGTTTTTCTCTACTTGATACCATCGGGATAAAAGGATTGAAATGAATTGTCTGAATAAAAGACTACGATATTTGTGATTTTTTTATTCCCGGATGTACGAATATTAACGTCAGATAATTGCAAATTTCCATCGACGGGATTTTCATTATCGTTAAGAGGGGGATTCCCGATAGTTTTTTTTGATATATTAGCTTGATCTACGGCTCTGTTGGTTTTTGGTGCCTGATCGGAAGGGGAGTGCTGAAATTCAAAATTAATCAAGGAATTTGCATCTTGTGTTCCTTTGGAATGACCGATTTCAGCAGAGGTAAAATAATCAGGTTCTGGAATGGAATGACGATTTACAGAATCTGTTGTGACCCCGTCCCCTGCAAGGATCGGATCGCTAACTGGAATTGATGACTCAGCAGCTATGTCTTGGGCGGAATTATTTATATCCCCCTCGCCAAACATCAGCCACATAATTGATAGTGTTGGATAGGCCGAATGTATTTTACCGATCAATTCATCCGAGATTTTCTTATTTCTTCCGTTTAGAATTTGAGACATCGTCGGACGAGGAATTTGGCATGTATCTGCAAATTGTGAAATTGCTATACCATTTAAATTCATGAAGTATTTAAGCCTATCTACAATATCCATATATAACCGTATTAATTCGCGGATGTAAATTTATGTGACTACAAAAGTAATGATTAGTTTTGTGAATTGCAAATTTACACCCGCAAAGGCGATCTGTAGAATTTACCGAGGGGAATACAACGCTTCCAAAATGTAAATCAAGAGGGCGCGACTCACTCATGGGTATATGATTTAAGTATTAAACATGCACATGAGGTGTACGGCGTTATTTTATGCCGTATCTGATTGTTATCGATTGGATATAGCTCTGTTTTATTCAGATTAGTTGTTGTGTGAGGAAAAGTTAGATCTTCGGTTTATGTTTTTTAGGATTTGTTCTATGGGCTACAACGTGTTACGCTTGATGTTAAATTTTGTTTTGTCTACCTCGGCTTAGGTATTTACGCTTGCACAGAGACGCTACGTCTATTGTTTAAACGAGCCTGTTTTTGTAAACCTGGCGTTTTATTAGGTTTATGCCAATTTACATCTCATTACTGCACATGGCTCCTTGCCCGATCTGATGGGGCATATACGAACGGAGAAGTCCGTATATCTATATAAACGCCCATCAATCTATTGTTACTTGCTAATTAAGAGTGATTAACGCTAATTTTGATTTGTTGATCAATCCTGTTATAGGTGCAGGAATAGTTATTAGTGTGATCTCAGTCTAAAAGTAATACAATAACAGACAGCGCATTTGTATTTGTAAACCAACAAAACAGGAAAGAAACCATCTAATTTGAGTGGTGTGTCCAATGCCGCAGGATTAAATATGCCTATATTATCGTGTTAAAGATGGTTGGCTATATCCTCACGTTGTATCAGACATTTCATTAATCAAGGATATGAGATTACAAGCCCGATTATATGAAAATATTATGTCAAATAAAACTTCAATAACCCCTATCGGATATTCAAACCTCCCCTCTTTGAATTGTGATATAATGTAGATTATGTAAAATAATATGCGAATTAGGAGAACTACTGCCCTGCAAAACATTAGCGTCAATTGTTTCGTAAGCATGATATATAACATCAATACATTAGCGTAATTATTTGGAGGAATTTACTATCTTTGCTTTAAAATTAATGGCCACACAACAGAGTCCAGCCTCTGACGACAAAGAAAGATGTTACATAGTACGAATAATCGGTCTTTAAAGGTTTCCTTGACACAGAGCCTTGTTGGATATATGCCAGATGGCGGATTGTGTGTACCGGATAGCTTGCCCCGAATTCCACAGGCTTTTTTCAATAATATTGCAGAAATGTCTTTACAAGAAATAGCGTTTGTTGTACTGAAGATGTTTTTATGTGATATTTTTTCACCGGAAGCTATAAAAAAGATTGTAAACGAGGTGTTCTCTACGGATATTTCAGTAAATAAAGACACGAAAAATCGTTTTGTAATAGAGATATTAAAGAATATATCTGGTAAAAACATTGGAGGACATTTCCTTTCTGCTTTAATAGATCATTTGAAAGAAAGTGAAAATATCAGCTATAATATCATAACTGTGGTAGATCGCAATGGTGTAGATACGACAACTGGTGATTGTATGACATGCGGTAATCAATGTGTGTTGTTCCCTGATGGAGAATTCTCATCGGAACAAATAACGCAGATAGCGGCATCAAATATATCTGCTGTAGAAATAGATGGCTCGCTATACGATTGTCAATCACTGGTAAAAGATTTTCTTATGTCAGCGTCAGCAACCAATTGTTCCGATACAGTCTGGATCTCCGGAAATTCAATATCTTTTGTGATAGGTCTCCCCTACATCGTATGTTGTTTCCATGCATATGCCCGTGCTATGGAAACAGAAACTGTTGGTGAAGATATGGCTATAGTTATGTTGGTATCTGATCTGGAGAGTTTATATATGTCTCTTATTGCGAAAAAAATGGGTCTGCCAATCAGTAAAGTTTATGTAACGGAAACTGTGTCTAATTCATTAAATCTTCGCGGTCAGACGTCGGGGATGACAATTGGGACAATAGAAAATTTATGGGATTCAGGTTGTGTCGCTAAAATAAATGATTTATATTGCGGAGACTTAAAGAAACTCCAGAACGATATTGAGTGTTATTATAGCGATATAGGGTCTTCGGATTCTGAAAAATATAGATCCATATACGACACCACATATATAACTCAGGGGGCTGCAGAGACAAAAAGTGTGGAAATAATGATCACAAATGATGTCCCTAACGCGGTAAAAGAATCCCCTGCATTTTTAGATGAGCGATGCCTAAATCAGAATATAGGATCTCATCGTAACATAATAAAAATCCCTCCTTCTCTATCCGCACTTATGAGAGTGCTTAATATCTGATCCATCAAAAATTTATATTATGGCAAATAAAAGAAGTTTAAAAAAATTAGTTAACCATGTATGCGTGGACATTGCTACAGAATGTCTGATTGCATCTGAATATGTAAAAGGTGTAGATGCATCCAAAATGGATGCTATCATCACCAAGGTTGCAGATCTACAGACAAGCGCGCTTGCAAATATATCTTTTGCTTTTGACAAAATTCCATCGGAATTCGCGAATCTCCAGGAATACAATAAAGCGAGAAATGTATATTTCCGGAAAGCATACAAGTCTTTCACTGAGAAATTCTACGAGAAAGTGAATGAGATTGTAAAAGATATGAACCAGGCTCTCCCTGAAGAAGTCAAAGCTGCCAATAAAAAAGCAGTAAAATCCTGATCTGCAGAGTAATCAACCACTCCCCTTTTATGTTTTTATCGGAGTGGTTGATTAAATTTATATATTATGAATATATCAGGCTTCATCTTAAAATTATTCGGTTGGAAGGTAGATATTACAGTTCCAGACTTTCCCAAATGTATTATTTGTGTAGCGCCTCACACATCGAACTGGGACTTCATATTAGGAGAACTGGCAATCAGATCTGTAGGAAGAAAAGCGGGGTTTTTAATGAAATCGTCATGGTTCTTTTTCCCGTTAGGGTATTTTTTTCGTGCGATCGGTGGGATTCCTGTTGAACGGAACAAAAAGAAAACATCCCTGGTTGAAAATCTTGTACGAAGATTCAATGCAGATCACCGCCTTGTAATTGCTATTACCCCAGAAGGTACCAGAGGCCGTGTTGCTGAATGGCATACAGGTTTTCTACGTATCGCATATGAGGCGAATGTTCCAGTGGCTTTGGGCGCAATAGATGCGCCATCCAAACATATTACTGTGACGGAAGTTTTTGAACCGACAGGAGATTTGCAATCAGATTTGGTTGCAATAAAGACGTATTATCGTAATTATGTTGGAATCCGACCGGATAAATTTACGACCGGATTAAATTAAAACATCAAAAATGTCTTTTAATACGAATATTAAAATCGCCATATTGCCTCTCGATATAGTTTGGTGCGACTATGAGGCCAATATACAATCGATAGACAAAATATTGTCTTCATTGCATCCGGATACTGATATACTTGTGTTACCTGAACTGTTCTGTTCAGGTTTCGTTCAGGACACATTGCTGATAGAGCGGTTGGCATCCCAATATGATGCGGCTATTGCGGCTATTCATAATTGGAGTGAACAATATAATATCGCAATTGCAGGAAGTCTACTGGCAAAAGAGGGTGAAAATATTTATAACAGAGGTTTTATTGTGGAACCATCGGGAGAAGAGACTTTTTATGACAAACGACATCTGTTTTGCCTGAGTCCAGAAGCACATCTGTTCTCAAGAGGGACAAGCATTCCTCCTGTTATTCGTTTCCGGGGATGGAATATTTCCTTAATAATCTGCTACGATCTTAGATTTCCGGTCTGGTGTAGAAACAGATCCAATTCCTATGATATATTACTTGTCCCGGCTAATTGGCCGTCGAGCCGGCAATATGCTTGGGAGCATCTGATGATAGCGCGTGCAATAGAAAACCAATGTCTTGTAGTCGGGGCAAATCGTTCTGGATCGGATGACTATGGCGTATATGACAATTTAAGCTTTATTTTTGATGCATCCGGGCATAAAATATCCACTGGCAGCCAAGAGGGAGGATTGGTATATGCCGAATATTCACAGGATGAACTTTACAAAATGAGGAAAAGATTGCCGGTCGCTAATGATTCTGATAGATTCAATATTAATATAGATTAAATCAATTTCATTATTTGCGGCAATAGTGCGTGGCAATTATCATTATCTATTATAATGCACTTGCCATTACATACGGCAGTTTCAAGCATCCTGTATTCCGTTCTTTGGCTATTGATTCTTTCTATAATTTTATGTCGCGGAACTGTATCACGTGAAGTAGCCCGCAATATTCTAAGCTCTTCCGGCGCTTTTATGTACCATATGCCATCAACAATAGCATCAAGTCCTGAGGTATAAAGTATCGCTGTTTCAACAAACGCTATGCGTTTGTGATGCCGTTTTATGTTCCAATGCCACCACTGTTGGATATCAAGTTTTACCGCTTCGTGGACAAGACTATTTAGTATCGCCAATTTTTCTGCATCATTGAATACGATATCTGACAATACCTGCTTATTTATTCTTGCAGTTCTCCAGTCTCTGTTACGGCATTCGACAGCGTTTTCCGCAATTTCTTCGAAAATACGTCTTTTTATATAATCGCTCTCAGACATTAAAATTTTTGCTTGTGAGTCGCAATCATACACATCATAACCGAGCACACGTAAAATACGGCTGACAATAGATTTCCCACTTCCGATTCCTCCTACCAACGCTATAAGTTGTGTGTGGTCTAAGTCCTGCATCTTCAATAAAATGTTTTCCTCTGATCAATCGATACGTTCTATAACATATTCCACATGATCTGGAGATAATGATGGATTTCTAAAATAAGCTGGCAGTTTAGATAGGGAGATATACAACGATGTTTCGTTGGTATGTATATCATTGTAATCTACAGTGGCACGGATATGTGCATTTCCCATATTATACATACTTTTGGGAATGAGATACGAGACCTCTGTGATGGATGGGAAAGTTACAATTTTCTGTCCCATGGGAACATTTATAACTTCAACCGGCACAGATTGCTTTTTTGCAACAAGAGGTTCTATGGGGAACTTTACAGAAATAGTGGAAGGAACTGCACGCATACCTCCAGGGACATCCAGAATTGCCGTCACCTCTGTTGTATCTGTCAAATCGCCCAGTATGATCGGCTTCGTGGAAATGGAATGAATTTTATATCTGTCTGGAGAATTGGAAAACAATAATATGGAATCAACTGATGCCAACGGATGGCCGCCATACGCATATTGAGGTTGTGTATGAATATCGCAATCAATTGACACCGCAACTTTTATTGCAGGATTTGTTGTATAGGCGAATTTAAGTGAATCGGGCTTGATTGAGACTATAGAGGCGGCTGTTCCGAAAACGCCTCTCAATGCAGAATTTAATTGTGCGCCACTGAATATCAGAATACTGTCTGATGTGTTTTTGAAATCATCATATCTTAACTTTATGGTAGGAGCATTGCCCCACTCATAGCGTATCAGTGAAGATCCTTTGTCTTTTACAGTAACGTTCAATGACGGATCGTATCCTGATAACAATGTCAGATCTTCCGGGAACCCGTCAAGGACAATAGGAATGTGATAATCTTTTTGTATATCGTCATTAAGGGCCAATAAGAACCAAAAAACAGTCGATATCGCTAAAAAGATAAAAAAAGTGAGGATGTTGCGCCCCTTGCTGGTGCGCAACCCCTCTTTGAGATTATAATATATATTCCTTGCCTTCAAGAATATAATTATGTATGAAAAAGAGCATTGTGCCAATACCTCACAATGTCTTTAATTCTTTGTTATGATTTCTTTGCCTCTGTCTCGTTCTGGGCATCAGCAGCATTGGGATAGATAGAACCTTTATCTACACGAATGCATACGCCATCAGCAACAGTGATAAGAAAAGAGTCTTGTCTGATTTCCTTTATTTTACCGTAAATACCGCCTGCTGTAATTACATTGTCGCCTTTGCTAAGACCTTCACGGAACTTTTTGATTTCTTTCTGCTTTTTCTGCTGAGGACGGATCATCATGAAATAGAAGATTGCAATCAGTATTACAATCATAAAAATACCCGAAAGTCCTCCTCCAGCCGGTGCGGCATCTTGGAGAGCGATGAAGTTTTGTAACATGGATGTTGTTTTGAGATTTTATTTATTGGAATATTACTTTGTCAAATAATATTGTTATTTCATTAATTGTCCGTTTTCACGTAAATAATTCGCAATCGAATAAAGAACGCCATTTATGAACTGCCCGCTGCGTGGAGCGCAATAATAGTTGGCGATCTCAACATATTCGTTCATAGTCACTGCCATGGGGATATTGGGGAATTTCAGAAGCTCTGTGATGGCAGTTGTCAGTATCACAATATCCATGAATGCGATTCTCTCGGGATCCCATGAATTTCCATTGATAAATTTATCAATATATTCACGATAGAGATCCCTGTTTTTTATTGCATTCAGGAAAAGCTCAGGACCGAACTTCGCATCTTCCTCATCTTTGTATATAGGCAAGAGTTCTACTGTCTTACCTTGAGATTGAGCAAAATGTTTGATACTTTTAAGGACAAATGTCCCCATAATTGTTATATCGTCATTCCAGTATACAGATCTGGCCTCAAGAGCCTCTGCCAAGGCATCGGATGGGAGCACGACTGTGCGCATCAGTGTACGCCAAAGTTCACAATCGCTTTCAAAATCACAGGTTTCAGCATCCATATATTTCTGATATGCGTCTGAAGCCTTGATTTTATCTGTTATCTCCTTTAGCATGAAATAGTCCTCTTCCCAGGAAAACGGATGTTTCTTGAGGTATTCCTCCATGTCAGGATTCTGTCGGATCGCTTCAACGAAAGCATTTTCAACGAACCGCATATTCGGATTCAGCTCATGGCTGGAAGGGCAATACTTTGCTTTCGCATTCTCGATACGGTCCCGTTCCATATCGGTAATATAGACCGGGAGTATAAGTAGCGCATGATACAGCTCATAAGCTTTTTCAAGCGAATCATTCAGTGATTTTTTTGCTTGCGCGAAAGATGTCCGCACATCATTGTAGTCATTCAATGTGCGAGTGAGCATCTCTACACCTTTTTGGAAACCGGCTAAAGTAAACGTTTCGTCTGCACGTGCGGCTTCAATTACCAGCGGATTAGAGGCTATTATGGTATTGAGTATTACACACCAGAACTTTACATCATCCTCCAAGTCATGATGCTTTTTCTTAGTGTAATCGGTATAAGCCGCAGAACGGATAATGAGGCTGTAGAGACGCAACAGTGTCGAATCATACATTTCGATGCCGGAATTTCCTTTGGAAATTATTTCACGCACATCTGTATCCGACGCCAATGCGGATGCCAGTTTGTTTAATGAAAGCATATTGGCATCGCCGATGCTCTCGAGAGGGTTTCTACGGGTTCTGTCGTTGTAGACCCTGTACCCCGAAAGTTCCAAAATCATCAGGAGAAGATTCAGATAAACCCGATATGCGAATTTTGCGTCACGGCTACTCCCTTCGGGAGCTTTTGTCAGATGGAATTCATTACGGGTAAGCAGATAAGAGTATAGCATCTGCACTACCTTTATTCGTATTAAAATTCTATTTACCATTTCTAAATGTCCTAATGATTTTTTCAGCCGCAAAGTTAGCAAATAGTTGCCAAATGACAACTACCCATTGTATGATTTTTTAGATACGAGATGGGCAGATACCCCATTTAGGCGCATTATTGAGGTGTTTCTTCCTTAGTGGCGGCAAGAGGATTCCATCCCTGTGCGCGGATTTCCATTTCGTTTCCGTCACGGGTTATCATGGCGCACCCTAATTCCGGTTTTGTTATATGCCCTATCACTTTGATGCCGGGAAGTTTCTTTATCTCCTCATGCATATGCAGTGGTATTGTAAAGAGAAGCTCATAGTCCTCTCCCCCATTCATGGCGGCTGTAACCAGATTCATATTAAGCTCCTCTGCCATTAATGCCGTCTGGTAATCAATTGGGATTCTGTCTTCGTAAATGCGGCAGCCCACATTCGACGCCGAACATATATGCCGCAGTTCAGATGACAACCCATCCGAGATATCCATCATCGAAGTAGGCTTGATACCCGCCTTTTCAAGTTCCTCTATTATATCACGCCTGGCCTCCGGTTTAAGCTGACGCTCTATCAGGTACTCCTTTCCCTGAAACTGCGGAACAAAATCTTTTTGTCCGGCAGACGCCACTTTTTCCCGTTCCAACAGTTGAAGTCCCATATATGAAGCTCCCAGATCTCCGGATACACATATAAGATCTGTATCTTTGGCTCCAGAACGATATACGATTCTATCTTTAGGGGCGTCACCTATGCAGGTGATGGATATAACCAATCCGGCTCGTGACGATGTTGTATCGCCTCCCACAAGATCAACTCCGTATATCTCGCATGCAAGCCGGATTCCACTATACAACTGTTCAATATGCTCAAGAGTAAAGCGTTTGCTTATGGCAAGCGATACGGTTATTTGTCTCGGATGTCCATTCATGGCATATATATCCGAAAAATTTACCACAGCAGCTTTATAGCCCAAATGCTTTAGCGGAACATAGGTAAGATCGAAATGAATGCCTTCTACAAGCATATCTGTAGAGACAAGCACTTCCGTATCTTTATATTCCATGACAGCGCAATCGTCACCGACTCCTTTCAACGACGATGTGTTGACCAGTTTTATGTCCTTCGTCAGATGATCTATCAGGCCAAATTCTCCTAAAGTAGATATCTCTGTTTGCTTTTCGTCCATGTTTGTTGTAAGTAAAGCGTTGAAAATGTGGAGATATCCGTCTGTCGCCAGATGGACATCTCCACATCAATAGATCACAGGCGCTCTACGAGCGTTTTTACAAGTTCCTTTGTAGTGGGTTCTGCTTTGATGGCTGCCTGTTGTACCTCTTCGTGAGACGGAACATCCGTAACATCCTTTCCTCCGAGATCTGTTATTACCGAAAGGCCGAATACTTCCATACCTCCATGGCGTGCAACTATTACTTCGGGTACGGTAGACATCCCGACAGCATCCCCGCCTATGACTCTAAAGTATTCATACTCGGCCGGGGTTTCAAAAGTAGGCCCGGTTGTTCCTACGTATACTCCATGCATGAGACGGATCCCTTTCTCCGTTCCGATCTGGTCTGCCAGATTTATCAGCCGGTGGCTGTATGCTTCCGTCATAGCCGGGAAACGGTCTCCGAGTTCTTTATAGTTTTTACCACGGAGGGGATTTTCGGGGAACAGATTTATGTGGTCCGTAATGATCATCACGTCCCCGACTTTAAACTCCTTGTTCATACCACCTGCAGCATTGGAAACTATGAGTGTCTCCACACCGAGAGCTCGCATCACTCTTACCGGGAATGTGACAGTTTTCATGTCATACCCTTCGTAATAGTGGAATCGTCCTTGCATTGCCATCACTCTTTTTCCGGCAAGATCTCCAAAGATAAAGTTCCCGCTGTGTCCCTCTACTGTCGACACTGGGAAATTCGGAATCTCGGAATATGGAATCACAGTCTTATTCTCGATCATTTCGGCAAGTGGTCCGAGCCCTGTGCCAAGTATGATTGCAAGTTTCGGCATATCCGAAACTTTTGAACGAAGATATTCGGCGGTATTATTTATTCTCTCTAACATATTATTTGGCATTAAAGTCTGTTTTAGTTGAAACGTTATAAACAATAGGTTTGTTCCCTTGAGTTTAGTTTTCTCAGGATTTTCAATCCGATATTATTTAATCGCATTAAGAAGTGATTTCTGTACTTCCAGATCAAATGTCTGTGAGTTCATAGGATCAAAATCAACTTCTATGGGCTGATAATATATCAGTTTCTTTAAACTGTGCGGGAAGTATGGATTATTCGTCAGGCGAACGGCATCCTTCTCGGTCGTAACAATATATTTTCTTTGTCCATCTGTTTCGTTGAAACGTTTGACTACCGTTTCCAGATCTTTTCGTGAAAAATTGTGATGGTCAGGAAATAATTTCACTTTAACTTTTGCCCTGAACCCCTTAAGATATCTGATCAACGGTTTGGGATTGGCAATTCCCGACAGAACGAGTATGCTATCCTGCTCGGTCAAACGATTAAGCTGAATTTGCTCGGTCACATCATCCGGGAACAATGGTTTAAGTGCGCCATATCTGTAACGTGAGAAAAACAGTTTTTGGAATGGGAATAGTTTCAGATTGTTTTTGAAAATACGGTATTCCAGCGGATTCAACTGGTCGGGGCATTTTGTGACAACAACCATGTCTGCTCGGTATACGGCGCTTTGAGGTTCGCGCAATCGACCGAGAGGAAGCAATTTGTCATAAAATATAGGGTTGTTGAATTCTGTCAGCACAATCGAAAGTGTCGGTTTTACATACCTGTGCTGAAAAGCGTCGTCAAGTATAATCAGATTTATTCTGGGATCAAGACGAAGCATTTCTTCAATTCCATGGCAACGGTCCTCACACACTGCTACAGTAATTTCTCTGCCGAATTTTTGGTAAATCTGATATGGCTCGTCACCTATGTCCAAAGGTGTTGATCTACGTGTTGCCAACACAAACCCCTTGGTAGAACGCTTATACCCCCTGCTCAAAACACCGACATGGTATTTGTATCGAAGCAGATTGATTATATATTCAGTATGAGGCGTTTTACCTGTGCCCCCCACGCCGATATTGCCAACCACGACAACCGGCACCTGAAATTCTTTCTGTTTCAGAATTTGCCATTTGAACATAAGATTTCTTACCCCTACACCGAAACCATATAGTTTGGATAGCGGAAGAAAAATCAGGGTTGATATTAATTTGTTCTGTGCCAAATCCTTTCGTACAAGATGTTCTGAAATACCGTAAAATTTCTGAGGTTATGTCATCCCAACACGTCAGTTGATCTCTATTGGTTCCATCCGGGCTTGTACAGGATCGAGTTCCTGCAATTCTTTCAGACGCTTATATATCGGGTAATATGAACCGAGTTCATTCTTTATGGCATTGAGTTTCATCTGTGAGTTTAGTTTTAGAAGCATGTCAAGGAAGTTGTCCTTTTCAGAAGGATAACTGACAATCTGGTATTTTTTATACCCCTTTGCTTTTGCCAATGCTTCTATCGCGTCATTCAGTGATCCAAGTTCGTCTACCAGACCAATTTTTTGCGCTGTCATACCATCCCATACACGCCCCTCGGCAACAGCTTTTATTGAATCTTGCGATATATGGCGCCCCTCAGCACATCTGCGTGTAAAGAGGTCATATCCACGTTCAACCATATTCTGCATGCGGGCATACTGAAACGGTGTCATCGGTTCAAAAATATTGGGTGCTGAGGAGTTTTCGTTGGTCTCTACGAAATCTATATTCACACCAAGTTTTTCATTCAATAATGTTTTTGCACAGGGGATCAGCCCGAAAATACCGATCGAACCGGTGAGCGTCATCGGCTCGGCATATATTTTTTCTGCTCCGCATGAAATGTAATAGCCGCCCGAAGCTGCGACATCTCCCATCGAGACATATACGCTTTTCCCTTTTTCTTTGAAAACTTCAATAGCATGCCATATCTGTTCTGACGCAAATGCGGATCCACCTCCTGAATTCACGCGAAGCACCATGGCGTCAATGTCATCGTCATTTGCAAGATTCAGTATGTCTGGGACAACTCTATCTGACGCGATTCCTTCGTTGCCACCTTCTGTTATATCACCACAAGCATAATAAACCGCAATCTTGTTCTTTTCGCTTTTTTTATGTGGAACTTCAGGGGCAGATGCAAGATAATCCCTGACGTTTATCAGATTTAAGTCTTCGTCAACTGATTTTCCTGTTTTGTCCTTGAGGTATTCTTCCATTTGGTCTGTATATTTGAGACCGTCCACGATCTTTTGTTCAATCAACTGCTCTGCCGGCAGTAATGCACCCAAAGTGTCTGCCAGGTGGTTGAGACTTTCTACTGAAACATTGCGGGATTTGGAAATTTCTTCGGTTATTTTCCCCCAGATATTGTCAAGAAATGTCCGGGTCTGCAGGCGATTGGCTTCGCTCATATGCGTTAGGATATACGGTTCAACCGCACTCTTGAACGTGCCGACTTTCACAACCTGCATCTCCACCCCGACTTTATCCATGAATCCCTTAAAAAAAGGAATACCGGATACTAATCCTCTGAGGTCTACTTCTCCGATCGGGTTAAGAAACATCTCGTCGGCAACTGATGCCGTATAATAATCTCCCTGCGAATATGTATTGGCATATGAGATTATCCATTTTCCACTTTTTTTGAAATCGGCGAGAGCCTTTCGGATTGACTCCCGTGTAGCAATCCCGGCTGATGCTCCTTCGCAATTTATATATATACCTGAGATTTTCCTATCAGAGCGCGCAGCATCAATTGCGTCGATTATATCACTAAGAACTGCTGGCTGCGGTTTCTCATTCAATACATCGTATATATTTGCCAACGAACCTTTCTCTTCTATCACACCTGACAGATCAAGGCATAGAATACTGTTCTTTTCGACTTTCGCTACAGGCTTCGAAGAATCAAAAGTACGTACAACAGAACTGATGGCAAACGTCATTCCAAGAATCATAACGAGCATCACCGAAATCCAGATGGCCGTCAATGAACCAAGCAGAGATATAAAATACCGTTTAAGCATTATCTTATTTCTTAAAACTCACCTGAATAGGTCTTAGGCAAGTCGACAACATGTTGTTTTAATAAATATGGGAACACAAAACGTGGCCATACGGAATATTTTTTCACTGCAACAAAAATACGAATTAAATTTTGATTAACAAAATATGTAAACATCTCGTAAAAATAGATCAATGCCTATTGATGTCAGTTTCTATGCCATTTTGAGAATTTTATGTTGATTAGCATATAGCCGCGTTGCAGGTTCGAGCGACTGTATGTACAGAGCGCTTGCGACATGCCAAAATATTTAAAACTCATTTTGCCGGATAAATGTTTCATGATTAGGATTTTTTTGCTAATTTTGCACATCATAAACAAACGCACGATTCTTGACCGTCTTCTGACGCTACTAACAAAATCTATTGCACATATCACTCACACAAACACATCACACAACATTATACATATTTTTCCCCTTTTATGCGAAAACATTCAAAAATGAGGAG
This sequence comes from uncultured Muribaculaceae bacterium, assembly GCA_949742535.1. Lineage (GTDB taxonomy): Bacteria > Bacteroidota > Bacteroidia > Bacteroidales > Muribaculaceae > UBA7173. The sequence goes on from CATJQX010000164.1 coordinate 33,080, forward strand.
GTCTCCTCTTCTTAGTGTTATCACGATTGCGTCTGTTTCATTGACCAGTTGTGTCGATCACGATTATGATCTTAGCAAAGACATGGATCTGAATGTCACTCTTGGAGGTGAGATTATTTATCTGCCGGCAAGTTCAACCGGCAACCTCACAATGGATAATATCCTCGACCTCGGATCCGAAAGTTCGATCAAATCGATAACGGCAAAAGATGTTGCCGACGGCAAAAACTATGGTTTGAAGGAAGGTGATTATGTCCTGATACAGAATGCCGACCCTACATATTCCTCAGTCAAATTAGAGCAGGTCCATTTGAAAAACACACAATTCATATCGGAGGGTGTCACAATCCCTTTCGCATCTGGAAGTGAATTCACGATGCCTGCAAATTTTACCTCGGATATGAGTATTACGGATAATGAAGTAGACAAAAATCTCATATCAGTAAACGAAGCCGTTACTGATATGAGTATGGTATTTGATGTCTACTATACTTCCGAAATATATTCCGGTGTCATCACCATCAACAGAGGTTACCGAATTGAATTCAGTGAAGACTGGGATGTGTCTATTACAGATCCTGAAACACTGAAATTTGCAAAGATGACAGACAACCACACACTGGAATTCACCACTGACGCCAGTTTCGACATTCACACGCCCCTTGATTTTCGGATAAACGTTACTCGCTTCCGCCTCGGAGACAGTAAAGGAGAGGGGCTTTATGCTCCCGGGCATTTCCAACTTGATACTTCAATCAATTTTGTCGGAGATGTATCAATTGATGACAACACTCAAGGTTCTCAGATCGGTGCAATTGATATGAACGCCACTCTTACCGTTGAAGATGCGGTTCTCCTGTCTGTTACAGGTGTGGTAGATCCGAATATAGACATCAAAGACACTACAGTTGCCATTGAGGATGTTCCTGATTTTCTTAGTGCAGACGACAATAATCTTGACATAGCAAATCCTCAGGTATATTTCACAGTAAATAACGGCTCTCCGGTTTCTGTCTCATTTACCGCAATTCTTCGCTCGGTATACGAAGACAAATCTCCTGTTGATGTATATATCGGAAAATGGGATAATGGCGAAGGAACCAGAGAAATAATTATACACCCTGGATTAAACCGGATATGCCTATCTCGTACGGGCGAGAATTCAGATCACAATGTCACCAATGTAGAAGTTCCAGAAATCTCTACCCTGCTATCCACTATTCCCGACGAAATCCTTATCACAGATGTGGATGCCAGTGTTTTACAAGAGCCGGTGACCTTTGTTCTGGCTGCTGCAGGCGAGCCCGGATATGAATTTGAAACCTCATATGAGGCTGTAGTACCTATTGCTTTTGGCAATGAGTTCAGGATCACTTATGATGACACAGAAACTGGTTGGGATGAAGATTTCGAGAAATATAATTTCAACCAGGTAGTGGTAAGCATGGATGTGGTAAACTGCATACCTCTTTCACTGAAGCCTGATGCGGAACTGCTTTATGGAAATGGGCATATATTCGACAATGTGACAATTGATGTAGATGGAGAAGTCATTGCCGGTAGCATTTCCGCACCTGCCACATCACATATTACAATAACGGCTGTAAGCCACGGAGAGAATCTCAAAGGACTCGACGGCATCAGATATTTATTTTCCGCATCCACGACCGACGACGCTAAAGATGTGATACTCAACAAAAAACAGACGCTTAGATTCGAGAATGTAAAAATCGCAATCAAAGGCGGTGTTACTATTGATCTCAACGACTGATTCAACCTCTTTTCATAAAAATTAGATTAATGAAATCCATTAGACAATATATGATTGCCGGTCTTATCGTTGCCGGCGCGTTTGTCGGTTCGGCGCAGGAAGCAAGTCATTCCGGATACTTTCTCGAAGGATATAATTTCCGTCATCAACTTAATCCGGCTTTTGCTCCAGAAAACAACTATGTAGCAATTCCTGTTTTAGGAAATCTGGGGATAGGTCTGTCAAGTAACGTCGGTGTAAGTACTTTTATTTACAAAAAACCAGACGGACAACTGACAACGTTCATGAACAGTTCTGTAGGCAACGATGAGTTCCTCAACAAACTGCAAAAAAACAATCATGTAAGCGCTAACCTCAACATGACTCTGTTTTCGTTCGGTTTCAGAGCATTTAGCGGATATAATACCGTAACAGTCTCCACGCGAGCTGAAATTGGCGTGAACCTGCCGAAAGACCTTTTTTCCTTCATGAAGTTGGGTATGACTGGCCCGAGCACCGCCTATAGCTTTGAGAATGTAAGAGTGCGTGCGAATGCATATGCCGAAGTAGCATTGGGACACCAGCACAAGATCAATAATGAACTTGCCGTAGGAGCTAAGGTGAAACTCCTCTTTGGCCTCGGACATGCCGATGCGCGCATAAAGACAATGGATGTGCATATGGGCGACGAATATTGGTCGGTGCGTGCTCAAGGCGAGCTCAATATTGCGGCGGGATCCGGTCTTTACGTACCCACAAATCAGGAAAGCGGTATTGACCTTGACAAACCGGATCAATACAACCAGATTGATTATGATGGCATCAGGTATGACAAATTTGGTCTTGCCGGTTTTGGCATGGGGTTTGACCTTGGTGCCACATATGATATGCATCAGTACGTAGACGGGCTGACTCTCTCGATGGCTCTTACTGATATGGGCTTCATAAACTGGAACAACAATCAACACGCAGTAACTCCAGATACCCAATGGCGGTTTGATGGATTTGATAATGTCGCGATAGATTCTGACCAACCGGATTATGAACAAAACAAATTGGAAGAGCAGATCGATGGCATATTTGACGACCTTAAGGATTGCGCTAACTTCGAGCGTGCCGCGAATAATGGCAAGTCACGCACGACAGCACTTGCCGCCACTCTCGCAATTGGTGCTGAATACAAAATGCCATTTTATAAAAAATTGACTGGCGGTTTCCTCTTTTCCCAGAGAATGGGAGGATGTTTCTCTTTTACGGAAGGACGGTTCTTCGCTAATGTAAAACCAGTGAATTGGTTTGATTGTTCCATAAATTATGGAGCCGGGACATTCGGATCCTCATTCGGATGGATGGTAAATTTCCATCCTAAAGGATTTACTTTCTTCATCGGATCTGATCATCAGTTCTTCAAAATTACCCCACAGTTTGTTCCCGTTAGCAATGCTAACGCCAATATCAATGTTGGTTTTAGCGTCAATTTCGGTGCTAAGTAACTGAATACATCTTGGCAAATAGCTCGTAACATCAACGGCGGTGCAGCAAATCCTGATGCATCGCCGTTGATGTTTTTAGCCTTCCACAGACAGGCTTCATGATGCGTGGACCCGGCACGATACCACCGCCTTATATCAAAACTATGCAATACAGGTCGCTCAGTCCCATAGCCTGTCAGAGATGGCGTATCGGGGACGGTGTTTTACTTCTATAAATATCTTTCCTATATATTCCCCGACAACACCTATGGCAATCAATATCATGCTGCCTAACGCCCAGATAGACAACATTAGGGAGGCCCATCCGGCGCTGATATGGTCACTGAAGAAATAGGAGATTAATACATATAGCGCCACCAATATGTCTACTGCAAGAAGCACTATTCCGGTCATGAATATCCATCTCATCGGACGCGCGGAAAAAGATGTTATTCCATCTATGGAAAAACTTAACATCTTGGTGAACGGATACTTTGACTCTCCGGCTACCCGTTCACTTCGGGCATATGTGACAATGGCGTTTTTCAACCCTATCTGAGGTATTATACCTCTCAGAAACAGATTTGACTCTCCATATTGCGACAACAGGTCGAGTGCCCGGTTGCTCATGAGCCGGTAATCGGCATGGTCATATACCGTCTCAAGCCCCATGATGTTCTGAAATGTATAAAAAGCATGTGCTGTATTGCGTTTGAACCATGTATCGGTCTCTCTCGAAGATCGCACTCCATACACAATCTCTTTACCCTCATGAAATTTATGCACCATCGATATTATCGCTTCAGGATCATCCTGCAGGTCTGCATCTATGGATATGGCGGCATCGCAATGGTCTTTTGCCGTCATTAGCCCCGCAAGCAATACATTCTGGTGCCCTCGGTTATGGGCTAGCGATATGCCTTTTATACGTGTGTCTTGCAAATGAAGTCGCTCTATGATCCCCCACGTGCGGTCTTTGCTCCCGTCATTACACAGAAGAATATAGGATGCTTTGTCAGCCAGTCCCATTTTGTTGAGCCGTTCGAGAATCTCCAGCATTTTAGGGACTGACAACGGGAGAGCCTTCTCTTCATTATAGCATGGAACTACAATTGCGATTATCGGGAGCTTGTCGGTGGCCATAATCTTTGTTGTTGAAAAACAAGTGCAGGGGCACGGTCCACGCACCCCTGCATAATATAATTCAGTGAGATATAAATCAATAGCTTCGGGCGAAAATCACACGCTGTTTCGATGGTTTTCCGGTTACCATACAGAGTCCCGGGGTCTTGTCACCGTCCAATGGTATGCAGCGTATTGTGGCTTTGGTTTCCGCCTTGATCTTCTCTTCTGTTTCAGGTGTGCCATCCCAATGGCAGAGCAGGAAACCTCCCTTCTCGATTTCCACCTTGAACTCATCATATGAGTTTACTTCGCGGATCATTTCATTTCTGCGGCGGAGGGCTTTCTGATATATGTTGTTCTGGATTTCCTCAAGCAGCCCCTTTACATACTGGGCTATTCCTTCCAGAGGCTCTACCTGCTTTTCAAGTGTGTCACGGCGCATCAACTCTACGGTTCCATTCTCTATGTCTCTGGCACCGATAGCAAGACGTACGGGAACACCTTTCAACTCATAGTCCGCAAATTTGAATCCGGGGCGACGGTTCTCTGCATTATCATATTTTACACTGACACCCAATGCGCGAAGTTCTTTTACTATCGGCTCCACATGTTCTGTGATTTGAGCCAGTTGCTCTGAATTCTTATATATGGGCACTATTACACATTGAATGGGTGCAAGATGCGGAGGAAGAACCAGACCGTTGTCATCGGAATGAGACATGATGAGCGCACCCATCAGACGTGTGGAAACGCCCCATGAAGTAGCCCATACCAATTCCGGTTTGTTTTCCTTGTTGATGAAAGTGACATCAAACGCCTTGGCGAAGTTCTGGCCCAGGAAATGGCTCGTTCCGGCCTGCAGGGCCTTGCCATCCTGCATCATGGCCTCAATGGTATATGTGTCGAGTGCGCCTGCAAAACGCTCGTTCGGGGATTTCACACCTTTGATTACCGGAAGGGCCATATAGTTGTGTGCGAAATCATTATATATATTGAGCATTCTGAGTACCTCCTCAAGCGCCTCTTCGCGTGTGGCATGTGCCGTATGCCCCTCTTGCCACAGGAATTCTGCGGTACGCAGGAACATGCGCGTACGCATCTCCCAACGCATCACGTTGGCCCATTGGTTTATCAGTATGGGGAGATCGCGATAGGAATTGATCCAACCACGGTAGGTATTCCAGATTATAGTTTCTGAAGTGGGGCGTATTATAAGTTCCTCCTCGAGCTTTGATTCCGGATCTACCACTACCCCGTTGCCGTCGGGGCTGTTCATCAGACGGTGATGGGTAACAACCGCGCATTCCTTAGCAAAACCTTCCACATGCTCGGCTTCTTTGCTGAGAAAAGATTTTGGGATCAGTAGCGGGAAATAGGCATTTTGGTGACCGGTTTCTTTGAACATTCGGTCAAGCTCATGCTGCATTTTTTCCCATATGGCATACCCATAGGGCTTTATAACCATGCATCCGCGTACTGCCGAACGCTCGGCAAGGTCTGCTTTAATAACCAAATCGTCATACCATTGTGAATAATTTTCACTACGTTTGGTTAGATCTTTCAATTCTTTTGCCATTGCAAACTATAATGTGAATATTGTTTTTACAATTGAAAAGCGCGTGTTTTTGTCGCTCCTTATTTCAGCTGCAAAAATACTAAAAAAATCTTCTTTTTACAACCGCCGTAACCGTCAGAGCTTTTTATTCTTCGCGTCGAGTATCAGCATCGGCCCCGGCACAATGAAAATCTCAAGTCTCCGGTTTGCAGCCCTCCCCTCGCGATTCGTATTAGGGGAATCTTTCAGAGGATCGCTGTCTGCCATTGGATATCCCTGCAACATATCTGTCTGAGCCGCATGTTGATCAAAATAATCATATAATGCGATTATGCGTTTTTCTGTGAGCCCGTACAGATAATCATTTGAACCTGTGTCGTCGGAATGCATGGCAAGAATAACCTTGAATTTACCATGCGAGCGAAAATACGGTAAAAATGGTTGCAGTTGTTCCGATGCGGATGGAAGGAGCGCTGTATCATTGGGTGCGAACAGAGAGCTTGCGGGTATGGTGGCAATAACCACTTCCCCCTTTCTGGTAGTTTCCACTTTATATCCCATCTTTTGAAGGGCTTTGGCTTCTCTTTTCATATAAGATGTGACATAAGCGGATTGTTTTGCCGGCACATCAGGCAAAAGAAGAGTTTCATCAAGCGTCAGCTCAGACAGATCCACGATTTGTTCCTGTGAATTGTCTTTCTTCTGAGCATGAGCATCCCACACACCTGCCAATGGCACGGAGATGAAAAGCAACATCGCTATTCTGCATGACTGTTGTCTTAAAAACAGGAATGGAGACATACCTTAAGTCTATTAATATATCCTTTACACGCTCTGGGTAACTCTCGTAACAACGGCTATCCGGTTCCGACACATCAAATTATGGTGTCTTCATATGCCATTTCAGCTTTTACCATAATACCGACATCTTCCGGTCGCACTTTGGCATCTTTGTCTTTACGAAGCATCCGTATTACATAGTCCACCACTTCCTGTTCGATATCGTCAGGATCCTCGTCAGGATTCGACTCAATGTCCAGCAATCCGTTTTCTTCATAGAAATCCCAGATCATATCTATGACATTGAGAACCTCATCGGTGTCATACGGAGTACGATTTGCTTCTATCAGGCTTTTGTTGATCGCTTCTACAGCTTTAAGTTCATCAAATTCCATAACTTCTATATTTGATGTTAGTGACATTCATAGCTCAAGGAGTTCAGGTGGGACTGTCATTACGACCTCCTGCTGTTCGACATTTATTTCATCAATAAATTCGTCAACGATTGGAAGCAGACATTCTTTCCCGTCAGCCTTTTTGATTATAAACAAACAATTGGCCGTAGAGTCCTCGATTGCGTTGATTTTTCCTATGTTTTTTTTATTTGCCACAAGATCATATCCAATGAGATCATTTGCATACAACCCTTCTTCGGCGTTTATATCAGATGTTGAGATCTCACTTTTTAAACCGTATAGAGCCTTGTTGCATATGACGGCAGCACTACGCTCATCTGTTATACCGTCAATTACAACGAGGTCGGTATCATTGCTTTTAGGTCTAACGTTTTCAACAAAGAATGGCACATAAATCCCGTCTATCTCAATTATTACACAGGATAGATCTGACAAATCCACATCGCATGTCAGAAGAACAACAATTTCGCCATTTATGCCATGCGGTTTCAAGGTTTTACCTATCGGCCTGAGGTCTCTTGACAGAATCATTACAGCAGGGTGTTTACATTCTTTTTCTTTTTCTTTTTGCCGGTTGCCTGAGGGATCTCTTTGAATTCATGCAAGCGCAATTCATCCTGACTCAGCCGTACAGTCCCATGTGACAGTTCCATCAGATCCTTGAAGACTTTAGCATCATCCACACCGTCGGTATTTACGGCAAGCATCTGCTTCTTCATGTGATTTGCAAGTAGCCTTATGGCTTCATCACGTTCTTCCCCCTCCTCCATAGACGCAACTTTGTCTATAAATTGTTGGGTAAGGCGGCCGTAATGGCGATATCTGATTGCGCCCTGGTTGTAGCTGACCGTAGCCGGCTGGGTATGCAGATCTGCGGCCTGTATTACATCACATGGAAAATCTATATCAAGTTTAAAATCTGACATTATTGCCAGATGATCCCAAAGCTTATGCTCGTTTTCCGGCGCACGAAGTTCAGGGAACAAGTTTCCCATTGATTTTACTATGGAATATGCACATTGGGTTCTTTCGTCTTTCTCCTCAATAGTGAGACAATAATCAACCATGCGCTGTATGTTTCTTCCGTATTCCAGAAGTATGAGCCTGGCGAGCTTTGTGTTATAATTGAGCATGTATTAAGTGGTTAAATCAGTTCGATTCTCCGGAGACATGCATGACGGCCGGAATCTTATATAAACACGGTGCACGACGCGATTGTTTGCCGCCATGCACCGTGAATAATTTATTATCACATGTTCATGCCGCCGTCAACCTGAATAACCTGACCGGTTACATAGCTTGACATATCGGAAGCAAGGAAAGTTGCTACATTTGCTATATCCTCGACTTTGCCACCTCGGCGCAGAGGAATTTTCTGGCACCATTCTGCGCGTACTGCGTCAGGCAATGCTGCTGTCATGGCTGTCTCTATGAAGCCGGGAGCGATCGCATTGGCACGGACACCGCGGCTTCCGACTTCCTGTGCTATACTTTTTGCCAGTGCTATGAGACCGGCTTTGGAAGCTGCATAATTGCTCTGTCCTGCGTTTCCGTGGACACCTACCACCGAAGCCATATTTATGATGGAACCGCTACGCTGGCGAATCATGATGGGAAGCGCCGCATGAATAAAGTTAAAGGCGCTTTTGAGGTTCACCGCAATTACAGCATCCCATTGAGCCTCTGTCATTCTCATCATAAGGCCGTCTTTTGTAATACCGGCATTATTCACCAGAATATCAATTGAACCGAAATCTTTATGTATTTCTTTTACGACCTCTTCCGTCTGTGAGAAATCAGCTGCATTGGAAGCATATCCTTTTACCTTTACTCCGAGAGCGGCAATTTCTTCTTCTGTTTTTTTTCCATTCTCGTCAATCACCAGATCGGTAAAAGCGATATTGGCGCCTTCCTTGGCAAAACGAAGCGCAATCTCTTTTCCGATACCTCTTGCGGCACCGGTTACAATTGCGGTTTTTCCTTCAAGTAATTTCATAAATTTATTATGTTTAGTTGTTGGTCTTTTAAATTTACATTTATAGCTTTTTGTAAAGCGGGCTCTCAATTGCATCAGACGAGGTGACTGCTGTTATCAGGAAAGAAATAACCCGGTCATATGCTGTCTCACCCGAATATCCAAGTATTTCGAGATTTTCCTTCGCAAGTGGATTGTCCAGCGCATGTGCCAGAAGAATTACCAGAGGAGCCAGTCTGGCAGTTTGCCTGGGGTCGAATTCTCCAGTCTCAATACCTTCACGAAGGATGTGCTGCAGTATATCGAGCTCTTTCTGGGAGGCGAGTCTTTTGGCTTTGCCGACCCTGCTGCCATCAAGAAGATGACGCAACGAGAGTTGCTCGGCTCCACGGGGTTGTTGCGAGAGCATCATTTCAAAACGTACGCGTATCAGTCCCTCAAGTTTACTTGTCGCGCTCATCGCACTGTCTTGGATCTGACGCTCACGTGCAACAAGTTGTTCGCTCTCACGTTCTATGACAGCCTGATGTATTTCGCGCTTATTTTTAAAATAAGTGTATAAGGTCCGCCTTCCTTTTTCAGATGCATTGGCGATATCAAGCATGGTAGTATGTTCTACGCCTTTTCTGGCGAAGAGTTGTCTGGCGACTTCTATCAGTCTTTCGCGGGTTTTGCTTACCATGCAGTTTATCGACAGTTTATTGTTTAACTGGCAGGAGCGTCCTGCTCCTGTTTTCAACCTGCGAAGTTAGCAATTTTTTATGAATTATGTTTCAATCATATCAAAAAGCGGGTAGAAACATATAAAAAATACCCGTCAGGCTACCCCCAACTCACAAGTATTTGCTAACTTCGCGTTATAAAACGCTTTTTGATGATAAAGACTCCTAACATAAAAATCAGTTCCATATATAGGTTTGCGCTTGTTTGTGTCGCAATAGCGATTTCTGCTGCGGCGTATTCCCAGACTGCGTCTTCGACACTTGTATTCCCCCGTCATAAATCTGCGAATATCGGAATAATCGTTCGCGATCTGGCAACCCACAAAGATATCGTTTGTCGTAATCCCGACAAACTCATGACACCAGCCAGCATACTGAAATGCGTTACTGCAGCCAGTGTTTTTCTTGCCGATAAGGAGGCAAACTGTTTCACGACGGATGTTATGTTGACTGGTGATATTACACCCGACAGCATTCTGCTTGGCGACATCGTTGTAAAAGCAGTTGGCGATCCCACCGTTGACAGCCGATATTTTCCAGCTCATTATGGTCTGACAGACTCTATTGCTGCCAGGATAAAAGAAATGGGGATAAAACGTGTTGCAGGATATATCGACATAGACTCTGTCGGATTCATTGAACAGGGTCCTGGGCAAAAATGGGAACTTGAAGATCTGAAATGGTCGTATGGAGCAGGATTGTACCCACTGAATTTCAAAGACAACGCATTGCCAGGAGACAGGGCCATGAAAGATCCTGCCGCTTATTTCACAAAAGATCTGAAAGAACGGTTGGCAGATGCCGGTGTCACAATAGACGAGACCGATGTAAATTACGGTGAAATACCTGTAAGACGGTTATACTCGCATTCATCCCCCGCTTACTCCCAGATCATGCGTGAGATGATGGAGAAAAGCAACAACCTTTTTGCAGAAAGTATGTTAAGAGTATTAGAACCGTGTGGAACGGTAGCTGATGCGCTTGAGTTGGAAACGAAGCTACTGTATGAAGCCGGACTGGATTGTGATAATTTTGTAGCATTTGATGGCAGCGGGCTTACACGCAGCAATCTTCTGACACCTAAGTTTATGGCAGACCTTCTTGAGACGATGATTTCAGGGAATAAAAGCGAACGATATATTTCACTTTTCCCAAAAGCCGGTGAAGAGGGCACTGTAAAGAACCTCCTCAAAGATACTCCACTCGCGGGAAAACTTCTTTTGAAAAGCGGCAGTATGAGAGGAGTTCTATGTTATGCCGGGTATAAAGTGGATAATGATGGGAATCCGACCCATGCTGTGGTAATTATGATAAACGGCTATACATGCAAAAGCTTATCTCTGCGTAATGCTATCGGCGATTATCTGACGCGCATGTTCAGACAGGGATAACAAGCTACAAGAGTTACATATTATTTAAACTTCTTATATTTTTCAGAATGTACCAGGAAGATTATATTGATGAGATGCTTCATCTTACAGCAGATATTGCAGAAGAATTGCTCGCTGTAAAAGACACGGGATGTCGCCTGGCGAATGAAACGGCGGAAAAAATTGCACGCCTGGCAGAACTTGCTGTCAGCGTAAGACTTGACGATGAAACTGATCCTGTGGAAGAGCCTCAGATAATTGATCCGGTTATACCTCCGGTTGCCGAAGTTCCTCAAGCCGCATGTGTTCCTGAATCATCCGGAGATATCGTCAATAATCCGGCAGATGCGCTCCCATGCAGGGAGGAGCCGGTTGAATACACTTCTGAAGTAGTGACATCAGAAGTTGCAGAGGAAACGGATAGTACAGAAACTGTAGTCGAAGAATCTGTTTCGGAAACCATATCAGAAGAAATTATGTCAGAAACAGATGAATGCGAGAACCGCTCCGGGTCTCATCCTGACTCTGTAATACGGCAGGAAGAACAGGACAAACAGGAAATTGCCGACGCCGCGATACAAGAGGAGGAAGATGATGCCGATATGTATCAGGATGTCAGGACGGCCCCCAGGATACCCCTGTTCACGGCCAGGGAATTGCGAAACGCATTTACGCTCAACGATGTATTCCTGTTTCAACGGACTTTATTCCATGGCTCTTCTGTAGAATTCAAGAATGCCTTGGAAGAAATAACGTCATTTACAAACGTTCATGAATTGGAGGATTACCTTGCTTCCACGCATGGAGTCGATGTGGAGATGCCCGAAGCGAAAGAATTCATTGCTATAGTAGGTAATTTCCTTCATGGATAACATCTAAATACAACAGATTGGTATGGCAGGAAAACTTTTTATCGTCCCTACCCCGGTTGGTAATCTGGAAGATATGTCTCCGCGCGGAATTGAGGTGCTGAAAAATTGCTCACTGATTCTGGCAGAGGATACACGCACAAGTAGCGTTATGACACGTCATTTCAATATTACCACTCCTATGATTTCACACCATAAATTTAACGAGCATACAGCTGTCGCACCGATCGTGGAGCGGCTCAAGGGTGGAGAAATCATAGCTCTGATCTCAGATGCCGGCACACCGGCTATTTCAGATCCCGGATTTATGCTTGTGCGTGAATGCCGACGGGAGAATATTGTAGTGGAAACGTTGCCGGGACCAACGGCATTTGTTCCGGCATTGGTCAATTCCGGTTTACCGTGCGAGCGGTTTACTTTTGAAGGTTTTTTGCCTCAAAAAAAAGGACGCGCTACCCGTTTGGCAGAACTCGCTTCTGAGCAACGTACTATGATTTTTTATGAATCGCCGTTGCGCCTTGTTAAGACATTGCAGGAATTGGCTGTAACTATGGGAGAAGGCCGCGACGCATCCGTATCACGTGAAATATCCAAAATACATAACACCACAGAAAATGGCACACTAAAAGAGCTGATAGACTATTTCACCAAGAACAATCCCAAAGGAGAAATTGTTATTGTTGTGTCAGGCAAACGAGATGACAAGTCTGTTCGCAAGGTTCATCGGAACAAGTATAGAAAAGACTGCGAGACCGAACCGGACGAATAATCGTACGCCTGAAGTGAAATATTAATGTTTTGAATGTTATCAAAGCGATTTAATCGCAAACAAATCAACTTTCAGTTTATGAAAAAAGTGTTTTTATTTATGGCCGTAGGGATGTTCGCGTTATCGGCCTGCCAGAACAAAAATGTCAGTGAGGTTGAAGATAGAACGCCTACCACTGCCGACTCCCTGAAAATAGCGTTGGCAAATCAGGATAGCCTCCTCGTTCTGATGAATGATGTGGCGGAAGGAATGTCACAGATAAAACAGATGGAGAATATACTGTCATCCACCGGTGATCTCTCCGCAGAATCCCGCGACAAACGTCAGCAGATACGAAACGATATGCTTCTCATCCAACAGACGTTGCAGATGCGTCGCGACAGACTTGAAGAACTTGAAAAGAAACTCCAGAACAGTTCCGGCAACAATTCCACTCTCCAGAAATCCATTCAGACTCTGAAAAACCAGATAGCTGATCAGGAAAGCACGATAGAGAGTCTCCGCACAGAACTTGCAAACGCGAATATCAACATACAGCGGCTGACTGCCAATGTAGACTCTCTGAATACTGAAGTAGCGAATGTAAATGCCGCTAAAACTCAGGTAGAGGAAGAAGCTGCTACGCTGACAAACGAACTGAATGTCTGCTATTATGCACTCGGAAGCAAAAAGGAGCTGAAAGATCACAAGCTGATTGAAACAGGATTCCTGAGAAAGACTAAAATAATGCCGCAGGATTTTGAGCAGAACTATTTCACACAGGCTGATAAACGTACGCTCCTTAACATAGACCTGCACTCCAAGAAAGCGAAGGTGCTGACGAACCAGCCTAAAGATTCATATGAAATCATAGAGATGCCTAACGGAAACAAGGTTCTCAAAATAGTAGCTCCTGCACGCTTCTGGAATACCTCTAATTTCCTGATCGTGGAAATTGACTGACAAAAAATCGCTTTTTGAAGAAAATACATAAAATTATTCCCCACGGCTACATCCCGACATTCGGATGGTGGTCGTGGGGAATGATATGTTATATCGGTTTCTGTTTTGAAAAATTTCTTTTGACACCATATCTGGCTTAATTTTCTCGTCTGCATATTTTTTAATACCTTTGTAGATAAAATTGAAACGATAAAATAATCGCACATGGGATTCTTTAAGAAACTTTTCTCCCGTGAGGAAAAGAAAACGCTTGACAACGGACTTGAGCGCACAAAAAAAGGCTTTTTCGACAAGATTACTCGTGCAGTGGCGGGTAAGTCAAAAATTGACGATGATGTGCTTGATAATCTGGAGGAGGTGTTTATCACTTCCGATGTCGGAGTCGATACAACCCTGAAAATTATTGATCGCATACAAAGTCGCGTTGCACGTGACAAATATGTCGGTTCTTCAGAACTAAACGCATTGCTTTGTGACGAAATATGCGGATTGCTCGCTGAAAACAACAATGAAAGCGAAGAGGCGGATTTTACAGTCCCCAATACCGGCAATCCACATGTAATTATGGTTGTGGGTGTAAATGGAGTGGGTAAGACCACAACCATAGGAAAACTCGCCGCACAGTTTAAAGCCGCCGGAAATAAAGTCATGCTTGGAGCCGCGGACACATTCCGCGCAGCGGCCGTAGAGCAACTTGACATATGGGGAGAACGTGCTGGTGTACCTGTCGTAAAACAAAAACTCGGCAGCGATCCGGCTGCAGTCGCGTTTGATACACTTCAGTCTGCAAAAGCCAATGGCGTGGATGTCGTGATCATAGATACGGCAGGACGTCTCCATAATAAAAAAGGTCTCATGGACGAGCTTACCAAGATCCGGAATGTCATGCAGAAAGTCGTTCCCGATGCGCCTCATGAGGTCTTGCTGGTTCTTGACGGATCTACAGGCCAAAACGCGTTTGAGCAGGCGAAACAATTTGTGGCCGCAACAAGTGTGAACGAGCTCGCCATAACAAAACTTGACGGTACTGCCAAGGGCGGGGTTGTGATCGGAATATCTGATCAGTTCAAGATTCCTGTCAAATACATTGGCCTTGGTGAAGGTATAAACGATTTACAGGTGTTTCACAAAGAAGAATTCGTCAAATCTTTGTTTGGCGATGCAAAATGACATGTGAACTTGATAAACCTATTCAGTTAATTTTATCCGTCTGAAGAATTGGCAACTGTCAATGTTATTACTTTAGGGTGTTCCAAGAATCTGGTTGATTCGGAACGGGTTTTAAAACTGCTGTCCGACGCAGGATTCGATGCTGTGCATGAATCGGAAGATAAAACCGATATCGTAGTTATAAATACCTGTGGATTTATCGGCGACGCAAAAGAGGAGTCGGTAAATACCATTATGGAATATGTAAACGCTAAAAATCAAGGTGACATCGCTGAAATTTATGTGATGGGATGCTTGTCGGAAAGGTATCGGGATGAACTGCGCGACGAGATTCCCGAAGTCGATAAATTTTATGGTAAATTCGATTGGAATACCCTTGCGGAAGATCTGTCTGAACGGCACATAAAGTATTCACCTGTAGACAGGACATTGACAACACCGTCGCATCATGCTTATCTGAAGATATCGGAAGGATGCAACCGGCATTGCGCGTTTTGTGCTATCCCTATCATAACGGGACATCACAAATCGCGCCCGATGGAAGAAATTGAAAACGAAGTGCGCATGTTGATACAACGGGGTGTCAGGGAATTCAACATAATCGCGCAGGATCTATCCGGATATGGGCTTGATCTGTATGGAGCACAGAAACTTCCGGAGTTGATTGAACGTCTTGCCGATATACCGGGAGTAAAGTGGCTGAGACTGCATTATGCATATCCTGCACAGTTCCCACATGGGATACTTGAGGTTATGCGAAACCATGACAATGTATGTTCCTATCTTGATATTGCTCTGCAGCACATATCCGATAATGTTCTTGCACGAATGAAGCGGCATATCAATGCCGCAGAGACACGTTCTCTTCTCGCGGAGATGAGACATCAGGTACCGGATATCCATATTCGCACCACATTGATGGTAGGATTTCCGGGAGAGACTGAAGCCGATTTTGAGGAACTGCTGGATTTTGTGCGTGAGCAACGGTTTGAACGGATGGGGGCGTTTGCATATTGCGAGGAGGAAGGGACTTTCGCCGCAATAAATTATGACGATGAGATACCGCAGGAAGTAAAACAGGCGCGTCTTGATCGTCTCATGGCCCTCCAGGAAGAGATCTCCGCCGAAATACAGCAGCAGAAAGTCGGTTCTATCCTCGAAGTCGTTATCGACCGGGAAGAGGAGGAGTTTTATGTAGGGCGCACACAATGGGATTCTCCTGAAGTGGATCCGGAGGTACTCGTCCGCAAGAGCCGCCCTCTTACAATAGGACAATTTTATAACGTCAGGATAACAGAGGCACTCCCATTTGAGCTGATCGGTGAGATCCATGACTCAAGTAACGCGCAGTAATACACTTTGAAATGTTGCCAGAAGCTACTGTCCGACATATTGATCTCGCCATCAGACAACATCGCTCATTCGCATTGGCGCTCATGCCGGGAAGCGAACTTCCCATATGGTTTGAAAACGGAACATGCCGGGAATTATCTCCCAATGGTCCGTTGACGGATACGCCATATTCCTTTGAATTCTCACCCTGGCTTGGTAAATTCAGCAAAAGAGGAGTCATCGGGAAGATGCCAGTGTCTTCGGAAGAAATGGATGTACAGCTCCGGTCCACCTCCAAAGAGGAATACCTCAAAGCTGTTACCGACGTCATATGCCAGTGCCGTGAACGGGAAGGTAAAACTGTATATTCCAGAATCATCTGCGGCAGGACTGCAGACGATGGTTGTATCGGATGGGGCGAGATAGCAAATCGTTTTTTCAGCCGTTTCCCCCTTACATTCAGGTTCATATTTTACACCCCTGATACCAAAGGGTGGATGGGAGCGACACCGGAGCTATTGCTTGAATTTGACAAAATGACCGGAGCATTCCATACTGTTGCTTTTGCCGGCACACGCAAAGCAAACGGTTCACATCAATGGGATGCTAAAAATATACATGAAAATCGGATTGTGTCAGATTACATCTTGTCAAAGCTGAATGAGATCGGCATCAAAGCCACTGCGTCCGAACTATCCACCGTAAATTACGGATTGATAGAGCACCTCTGCTCACATATCGAAGGTATAGCGGACACAGGCCGTTTGTCGGAAATAATCGACACCATCAATCCTACCCCTGCATTATGTGGTTTTCCTAAACAGTCGGCTATTGATGATATATGCAGGTTCGAACGGCATAAACGCCATTGCTACGGCGGTTTTGTCGCTGTCAATGGACATGATAAGTATAATGCATATGTGAATCTCAGATGTGTGCATTTCGATGATGCGAAATATGCCATTTATGGCGGAGGCGGCATAATGCCTGAGTCCGTACCACTTTCCGAATATGAGGAGACGGAAGCGAAAACCTCATTTCTGCAAACTCTGTTGGGACATTGCGGTTGACATGTGTCGGACGCCATAATCAGCATTCGTTTTTGCACAATTTTAATGCGATCAATGTTTTATATGTATGGACAATCTTAACATTACAGCCAAAGATAATCTGACAGGAGAAAATTCTCCGGTCAATGCTCCATCTTATAAACTTGGAGTCGCATTGAGTGGCGGCGGTGCGCGAGGATTCGCTCATGCCGGTGCGCTGAAAGCGCTTGAAGAAGCCGGATATAAACCAGATGTGATCGCTGGTGTTTCGGCTGGTGCTATCGCGGGAGTACTATATGCGGCAGGATTGCCGCCACAGGAAATACTCACTTTGTTTTCTAAACTTAAATTCACAGACTTTTGTACACTAAGTCTTAAGAATGGAGAAGGGGTCTTTTCGCTTAATAAATTCAAACGTTTTATCGAGAGAATAATCGGTGTTAGCCGACTGGAGGATCTGAAAATCCCATTATACATCGGTGCCACAGATCTTGACAAAGGTGTTCCCGCGGAGTTTCATGAAGGCCCCGTAGGCGAACGTGTCATTGCATCCTGTAGCATCCCTATTGTATTCAGTCCGGTCAAAATCAACGGGACACACTATGTTGACGGTGGTGTACTCAGAAATCTGCCGGCATGGATCATCCGCGATAAATGTGAAAAACTTATCGGTGTGAATTGCTCTCCGCTCAATTGTTTCAGATACAAGAAATCGTTCTTCGAGATAGCGATGCGCACATATAACCTGATGGCAAAATCCAATCAATATGACGACATGGAAATGTGTGATCATGTCATCATCACTCCGGAACTTGCCGGTTACCAGGTTTTCAATCTCAAAGATATAAATAAAGTGTTCTTGAGCGGGTATGCAGCCGCACACAGGGCAATAAAAGATTGGGAATCAAATACAAAATAGAAACATTACTGAACTGATTGCAATAAAGCGATGAATAAACTGGATACTGACAATAACGAGATAAAACCGCAGTCTGTGCGTAATTCGCATGCTTCCAGGCATTCGGTAAAGCCTGTGATATACCAGATGTTGCCGAGACTGTTTGCCAACATGACTGAGAATTGCGTACCTGATGGAGACATTAGCCAGAATGGATGTGGCAAGCTCAACGACATAACAGATACGGTTCTCGCGGAAATCCGTAATCTGGGAGTGACTCATGTCTGGTATACAGGTGTTATCGAGCATGCTAATGCGACCGATCATTCCGAATATGGTATCCGTCCCGATAATCCTCATGTAGTAAAAGGGAAAGCCGGCTCCCCTTATGCCATAAAGGACTATTATGATATAGATCCGGATATAGCCGTTTCCGTACCAGATCGCATGAAAGAATGGGAAGCTCTCATTGCGCGTACCCACAAAGCCGGGATGAAAGTGGTTATGGATTTTGTGCCTAACCATGTGGCACGCAGTTACAACAGCGATGTGGCGCCGAAGGGCATTGAAGACTTTGGAGTACAGGATGACGTCACAAAATTTTTCTCCCCCTCCAATGATTTCTATTATATACCCAGACAGCTCTTTCAGCCACAGTTTCCGATAGGAGATTATCAGGAATTTCCGGCCAAGGCATCCGGCAATGACTGCTTCAATGCTTTCCCTGGCCGTAATGACTGGTACGAGACTGTAAAACTGAACTATGGAGTGGATTATGGAGACGGAAGCAGGCATTTCAACCCCATTCCCCCGGTATGGTTCAAAATGTTACGCATACTTCGGTACTGGGCATCCAAAGGTGTCGATGCGTTCAGATGCGACATGGTTTTCATGGTGCCTATCGAATTTTGGGAATGGGCGATTCCTATGGTACGTGCGCACTATCCTAAGATTCAGTTTATCGCTGAAATTTATGATGTCAATCTGTATCGCGAATTCTTGTACAGGGGGCATTTTGACTATCTGTATGATAAGGTGAATCTATATGATTCACTAAGGGCGGTACAGTGTTATAACCATTCCGCAGCAACTTTGACCGACTGCTGGCAACGGATTGATGGAATCGGTGACCGCATGCTTAACTTCCTTGAGAACCATGATGAACAGCGTTTCGCTTCATCGGAATATGCCGGGGATGCATCCAAAGTACTCCCCTCTCTGGTGGTAAGTTCCATGATGTCTAAAGCGCCGTTCATGATTTATGCCGGACAGGAACTTGGAGAAAAGGGAGAAGACGCAGAAGGGTTCAGCGGGAAAGATGGCCGTACCACTATATTCGATTACTGGAGCATACCGACTGTGCGCAGATGGCTTAACGGAGGTAAAGCAGACGGAGGCCAGCTGTCCCCGGTTGAGAAAGATTTGCGGGCCGTATATAAACGCATTCTCACATTATTGAATAGCGAAAAAGCCATCAGTTGCGGAAGTTTCTTCGATTTGATGTATGTCAACTTCAATAATCCTGATTTTTCACCGCACCGCCACTTCGCCTTCCTCAGGCATGAAGGTGATACAACACTTCTGATTGCTGTCAACTTCTCCGATACCCCTTCTACTATAAAAATAAACGTGCCTCAGCTTGCTTTCGACATGATGGGCATCAAAGAAGGGAAACGAATGGCAAAAGAGCTTATAAGCGGACGGAAAATGAGCAAAACATTCTCCTCCTCAACTCCGTTTACCACAGAAATCGCACCGTGGGGTGCAGTGATCTGGAAAATGAAGTAAGCCATCATTAGGCTTATACCGCCTCTGAAATGATTAAATCAGCCTTCTGTGCCAAATTTTCTTGGCATGGCATACGTTGTTTGCAGAATTATGCCTAATTTTGCAGTAGATATTCATCCACATTCCTTTTATGAATTCCATGTTACCCCCAATCAAAGTTTTTGCAGG
>CATJQX010000165.1 GCA_949742535.1 uncultured Muribaculaceae bacterium
CCACATCATATCAGACTATTCCGCCGTGCCGGGATATTTCATGCCGATAGACAAGGAGTGGCGTCTGAAAAACGACATTTCCTCCTATCCGAAACTCACAACATCAAACACCCTCCACACGGCCATATTCAACATGGAGTAATTCTATTTTGATGAATTCTATTTTCTATTTTGATAACGCCACCGGCATTTTGTTTAACTCAGATTTGCATATATCATTTTCACCAATTATATTTGCGTTTTATTATCACAATCACACCTAAACCTATTCGCCATGAGAAAATTATTAATCATTCTTTTGACAATTACAATAGGTATTGTCACCAGTTGTATCTCGGAATACCCGGAGCCGACCTTATCATTACATAAGGATATTCCCATAGTGTCAGAAAGCACTACCACACCTCGCTCAATAGAAGAAGCACTCCAAATTGCAACAGAAGCAACCGCATTGTTATCACGAGATATTGATGAAGTCTCAATATCACGTAGAGTTCCTGAAAGAACTATTGATCATACAATCCCTGTATACACAGTCAGAAAAACGACATCACGTTCCACGAATGAAACGCCACTGTTATACGTCGTTAATTATACAGACAACAAAGGATTTGCAATAGTCTCAGCATCTCGAAACACTCCGGAACTCTTAGCTGTAACGGAAAAAGGACATTTCAATCCGGAAACAGGCACGCAACAAACCGGCTTTCAGATGTGGTATGAAGAAATGGTTTCAACGCTTGGAAATGAAAACGAATGGACATTTGATACTACCGGTCTTAATACCCGTATTCCACTCCCCGGTTACAGATCCAAAACCGTGAGACATAAGAAATGGATAAGACAAATATATCAACGCATAAAAGTAAATTGGGGACAAGGAGATTTATATAATTCAGCCTATTGTGAAGGGTTGGAATGCCCCAATGGAAGCGCAGGATGTGCGAACACAGCTATTGCAATGATTATGTCGTACTTGGAAAAGCCTACATCACTACAGCTTACGTATTTGCCATCCGCGCCAACCATTTCATTGGATTGGACTGAACTCAAAAAATATTGTGCCATAACCGATTCGACAAATACATATCCCCAATCAAATTATCCTATCAGATTATCACTAAGCCAATTGCTTCGGGAATTAGGGAATCGCGCACAAAGCATATATAACCCCGATGGAAGTACATCTACATCTAAAAGCGGAGTACACCATGTTCTGTCACAGCTTGGTATATCTCAGGCACATCTAATGCCCGGAGATATTGCATATCAAGAGCTGAAATACAGCCCCAATGTCGTTGTGTTATTAACAGGGGACAATAAAATGGGTAAAGGACATATATGGGTATGCGATGGTCTACTCGAATATAAATTCGAGGATTACTATTACGATAGCGAAGATAGCGGAGCGACATGGAAGCTTGTTTCAACCATTGAATTACCTGGAGTCTATAAATACGTCCATTATAATTGGGGATGGAATGGAGAATACAACGGTTATTATGTTCCGAGAGATTATTATGCGAGAACAGACATGACTTCTGCGGGCGACAGAGGCCACTATTTCATAGATAATTACAGTTTAGCGATAAGATACAAATGATACGGATTGGCTACATATTGAACATAATGGTTGCGGTAGTTTGCACCGCCATGATTTCCGGATGCTTGCATGACGAGCCTAAACGTGAAATGATATTTGTAGATGAACCATATGAGGTAGAGAGCATACCACTGTTTGCAAAAGAAGACTGCAAACAGACACTTCCGGCGAAAGGCGGCAGTGTCAGCATCTCCTATACTTACAACGATCCTGAAACGGGTCTATATCTTATCTCATCGCAGGATGTAAAGGCCAGCCAACACTATGAAGTTCGCAGTGTGGAAGGTGAACCGTTTGCATACGTAAAAGGAGATTCATACAACATTCCATTAGAAAAAGAGGAGTACACGCCGGAAGATCTTGTGACAGATCTTTTGCTGAAAGAATTACGACTGAATAAACGCCCGTTAAACGATAAAGACCTAAGTTCAACAGGTACGACAATTATCTCTACACGCCCGAATACGACTTTCCCGTTTGACAAATGTGAATTTATATATGGCGGATGGCTGACTGTGATTTTGGATGGAAACAATTCATCCGACAAATGGATGATACTTAGAGCATCAGAGAACGCAGGCACGGAGGCCAGATGCGCCAATATTTACTTCTCGCTAAAAGGAAGGTGTGTCAATAATCTTATTCAGGTTGTACAGCCCGCGGCACAAGCGCCTGAAACCGAACCACAATAGAAACATTACAAAAATAGGCGGCGTATCACTCATGATACGCCGCCAGAAAAGTAGAATTAAACGACTTTTTTAAACGGTCAAAAGAGAGGGATCAGAATTCAGCCGACTTGGGAGTGCGGGGGAAGGGTATGACGTCGCGGATGTTGGTCATACCGGTCACGAACAGCACCAGACGTTCGAAGCCGAGACCGAAACCGGCGTGGGGCACAGTACCGAAACGGCGTGTGTCAAGATACCACCACATGTCTTTCATCGGGATACCGAGTTCCTCGATACGTCCCATCAGTTTGTCGTAGTTCTCCTCGCGCTCGGATCCGCCAATGATCTCGCCGATAGCCGGGAACAGCACATCCATAGCGCGCACTGTGCGGCCGTCGTCATTGAGCTTCATATAGAATGCCTTGATCTCTTTGGGATAACCGGTCAGGATCACCGGACGCTTGAAGTGTTTCTCAACAAGGAAACGCTCGTGCTCGCTCTGGAGATCGACACCCCATGATACGGGGAATTCAAACTTATGTCCCGAGTTGAGAAGTATGTCGATTGCTTCTGTATAGCTCAGACGCACGAACTCTTCGCCGATCACAGATTCCAGACGGCCGATAAGCTCCTTGTCGTAGTGCTCGGCAAGGAATTCGATATCGTCGCGGCAATTGTCGAGAGCGTAGCGTATGCAGTATTTGAGGAAATCCTCGGCAAGATCCATGTTCTCGTCGATGTCGATAAACGCCACTTCAGGCTCGATCATCCAGAACTCTGCCAGATGTCGGGGTGTGTTGGAGTTCTCGGCACGGAAAGTGGGACCGAACGTATAGATGGCTCCAAGCGCTGTTGCGCCAAGCTCACCCTCGAGCTGACCGCTCACGGTAAGCGCGGTAGGCTTGCCGAAGAAATCGCACGAGTAGTCAACCGCGCCCTCTTCGGTGCGTGGAAGCTCGTTGAGTGGCAGTGTGGTCACCTGGAACATAGCGCCAGCTCCCTCGCAGTCGCTCGCCGTGATAAGCGGGGTGTTGAGGTAATAGAACCCGCGCTCCTGGAAATAGCGGTGTATGGCGAAGGCGAGAGTGGAACGCACGCGCAGCACAGCCGAGAAGGTGTTGGTGCGGGGACGGAGGTGCGCGATCTCACGCAGGAACTCCAGCGAGTGTCCCTTTTTCTGGAGGGGATAGCTCTCGGGATCGGCGGTGCCGTAAAGCTCCATTTCGCGGGCCTGAATCTCGATGGACTGCCCTTTGCCCTGGCTCTCCACAAGCAGACCGTTGACACGGATTGCCGAACCGGTGGTGAGCGGCTTGAGCTGCTCGTCGGTGAAGGCGTTCATGTCGAACACGATCTGGATGTTGCGTATCGTAGAACCGTCGTTGAGCGCCACGAACTGCACATATTTGTTACCGCGGTGGGTACGCACCCATCCTTTGACACACACCTCCTGGCCGAGAAGCTCGGCGGAGTGTGCGAAAAGGTCTGATATTTTAGTACGTTTCATTGTGTCGTGATTGATTTATGCCTCTCCTGCGATTATTCGAAGGAGCCCATTTTGAGATAGTTGACCTCCTCCTGTGTGAGATAGCGCCAGCGGCCGCGGGGAAGGTTCTTTTTGGTGAGACCGGCGAAATAAACGCGGTCGAGTTTGGTCACATGATATCCGAGCGACTCGAAGATGCGGCGCACGATGCGGTTGCGTCCCGAGTGTATCTCTATGCCGGCCTGGTTGCGGTCTGTCTCAGTGGCATAGCTGATGGCGTCGGCATGTATGGGGCCGTCCTCAAGCTCTATGCCGTCGGCGATGCGCTGCATATCCTCCTCTGCGATATCCTTGTCTGTCCACACGTGGTAGATCTTTTTCTTTACATATTTGGGATGTGTGAGCTTGGAGGCGAGGTCGCCGTCGTTGGTGAGCAGAAGCACACCGGTGGTGTTGCGGTCAAGGCGTCCCACGGGGTAGATGCGCTCGTCGCATGCGCCTTTCACGAGGTCGAGCACTGTGGTGCGGCCGTTGGGATCGTCGGATGTTGTCACGCAATCCTTAGGCTTGTTGAGCAGAATGTAGCATTTGCTCTCCAGTGCCACAATCTTTTCATCATATTCCACAGTATCGGTGTGTGAGATCTTGGTGCCGAGTTCGGTAACCACCTCGCCGTTGACTTTCACCAGCCCCTGCTGGATGTATTCGTCGGCCTCGCGGCGGGAGCAGATGCCGGAGTTGGCCATGAACTTGTTCAGACGTATCTTTTCATCCGGATCAAGAGCCGGCATTTCATATTCCACACGTTTGGGACGTGGGATGAAGCTCTTGCCCTGACGCATGTTGTTCTTCTGGAAACGACCGCCCTGCTGACCCTGGCGGTTGTTGTAGGGACGCTGCTGGCCGTAGCCGCCCTGCTGGCCCTGGTTGTTGTAGCGGGGCTGATAGCCGC
>CATJQX010000166.1 GCA_949742535.1 uncultured Muribaculaceae bacterium
CCTTTGTATCACAAACCTAAAACAATCTTTTTTACCTTAGAAATTGTACCTATTGGAAACCAATAAAAAGGCGCTTAGTGATAAGCGCCTTTTTATTTTTACATATTTCTGTCCGGCAAATTCTGGTCACAGACAGTCTGCTGATAGGCAACTATATTGAAGCTATTGCCGTCCGGTAAAACCGGAATACAACAATATATCTTCAATCAACCTTTTCATAAGCATGAGGTCGTCACATCGAGCCGCCGGAAGTGGCTCGCGGGTATTTTCACATTGCTTTGAGGTACATGCTGCGGATCGAGAAAGGTATGCAAAAACAGCGGCTCCAGTCGTATGACTGAAACCGCTGTCGGGTCGGGGTGACAGGATTCGAACCTGCGACCACCTGGTCCCAAACCAGGTGCGCTACCGGACTGCGCTACGCCCCGAATACCTTGACCGCCCCCATATGAAGGCTTTTTTGCCAAAGCGATGCAAAGGTAAGCATTATTTCCAATATGCGCAAATTTTTACTCCGAAAGCTACGGGTCGAAAAGCAGTGTCCACTTTCTATGCAGACATAAAACGCGAGCGCCGACGCTTGCCATAGAGGCGCGTCAACGCTCGCGTTTTGTGCTATATTGACCGGTTATGTCCCACTGGCCTTAAACGGGGCAGGAAACATCAGTAACCGGGGAAAATGTCGTCAGACAGATTATTTCAGGATGTCCTTAACGGCATCATTGGGCACCATGAGTTCCTGGAAGGTATAGGCTCCGGTTTTGGGAGACTTGACCATTTTGATCACCTTTGAGTAGGTGCGGCCTTCACCTTTCTGAAGAGATGCGACGGTTTTCTTTGCCATATCGAGTCAAAAAATATTATGCGGTTTTTATTTGATTTCTTTGTGAACTGTCACCCTTTTGAGAATGGGGTTGTATTTCTTCAACTCCAGACGTTCTGTGGTGTTTTTGCGGTTCTTGGTTGTGATATAGCGGGAAGTGCCGGGCATACCACTTGCCTTATGTTCGGTGCACTCGAGAATCACCTGCACGCGA
>CATJQX010000167.1 GCA_949742535.1 uncultured Muribaculaceae bacterium
ACCGATGTGAACCTTAATGCCACATTCTTCGGTCCGTGTTAATACAGGCTGAGAATCCATAATAAAACAAGAATTGATGAAGTGGTAGAAAGTGTTTTTTACAATTGCAAAATTAGTGAAATCCCAAAATACTTTCAAAACGCTCTGTTTTTGTAGGTTTGTTTTTTAACAATGATTAAGAATTTAAATTGACAACTTCCCGTGTTGCCGGTGTGTAGTCGCCGCGTAGTGCGTTTTTCCACGGTTTGTTGCAGTATGGCTCACACAATGTGGATGTTATGTCTGCGTATATGATGGCATTCTACCCTGTATATAGAAAGCGATGCGTCGAAATCGGTGACGCATCGCCTTCAGTATGTTTCAGTAAGGATATATTATTTCAGTCCGCGCTGACGCAGAAGTGCGTCGGGGGTAGGACGGTGTCCGCGCATAGTTTCGAAAAGAACCATAGGATCTTCCGAGCTGCCGCTTTCGAGCACGGTCATAAGGCGTGCGGCGCAGTCGGGATTGAAGATACCTTCTTTGGCAAACATCTCGAATGCGTCTGCATCAAGCACCTCTGCCCAGAGATAGGTGTAATAGCCGGATGCGTAACCTTCGTCACCGAAGATATGCTTGAAGTAGGGTGAACGATAGCGGAAAGTAAGTTCGGCGGGCATGCCGAGTTTTTTCGCAACTGAATCCTCGAATCCCATCACATCCACTTCACCTTCGGGATTCAGATATCCCCAGTTGAGGTCAAGCAGGGCGGCTCCGGAGAGTTCGGCGGTCATAAAGCCCATGTTGTGTTTGGCGGCGTCGTTGATCTTCTGTACGAGCGAATCGGGGATCAGTTCGCCGGTCTTGTAGTGGTGGGCGTACTCCTTGAGAAGCTCAGGCTGGAATGCCCAGTGTTCGTGGAACTGTGAGGGGAATTCCACGAAATCGCGGTCTACAGATGTGCCGCTCTGGCTTTTGAGCGGTGCGCGTGAAAGCATGCCGTGGAGGCCATGTCCGAATTCGTGGAACATGGTCTGCACCTCATCGATGGTGAGGAGTGCGGGAGCGTCTGCCGTAGGTTTGGAGAAGTTGCCTACATTGTAGACGATGGGGCGCTCTACTGATCCGTCGGGATTTACCCATGAGGTCTTGAGCTCTTCCATCCAGGCGCCCTGGCGTTTGCTTGCGCGTGTGAAGTAGTCGGTCATGAATACGGCGAGGTGCTTTCCTTCGGCGTCTTTTACGTCATATACCTTCACGTCGGGATGGTATTTGGGCGCGTCGGGCATAGGCTCGAAGCTGATGCCGTAGAGTTTGTTGGCCATGGTGAAGATGCCTTTTGCCACTGAGTCCACAGCGAAATAGGGGCGGATGGCATTTTCATCCAGGTCATATTTCTGGCGGCGCACTTTTTCGGCGAAATAGTAGTAGTCCCACGGCTCGATCTTGAAATCGTTGCCGAGACCGTCTGACAGAGCCTGCATTTCTGCCACTTCCTGGGCCACTTTCGCTTTGGCGGGTTCCCAGATCTGGAGCAGGAGGTTCTCGGCAGCTTCGGGAGTGGCGGCCATCACGTCAGCTGTCATATATGAGGCGAAGTTCTTGTAGCCCATTATAGCGGCCTTGCGGGCACGGAGTTTGACGATCTCCGCTATTACGGGACGGTTGTCGTTTTCGCCGCTCTGTGCGTTGCCGGTGTAGCCTTTCCACATTTTCTCGCGGAGAGCGCGGTTGTCGGCATACTGGAGTACCGGAAGGCGTGAAGGTGCATGTAGGGTGAATACCCACTTGCCCTCTTTTCCGCGTTCTTTGGCTTCTGTAGCGGCGTTCTCAACTGTAGATGCTGGTATGCCGGCCAGGTCAGCCTCATCCTCCACAACGATTTCAAAGGCGTTGTTGGCGTTGAGCAGGTTCTTGTTGAATTTGATGTAGAGGTTGGCAAGCTGGTTGTTGACTTTCTTGAGTTCCTCTTTGTCGGTGTCGGAAAGAAGCGCACCGTTGCGCACGAATTCGCGGTATGTATGTTCGAGCGCGCGCATCTGGTCATGCGCCAGGCCGAGGGAGTCGCGGTTATCGTAGAGTGTCTTGACACGGTTGAACAGGCCGCTGTTCATCATAAGCTCGTCTGAGAAAGAGCTGTATGCCGGCAGTATCGAGTCGGAAACGGCGGTAAGTTCCGGAGTGGAGTCCGCTTCGGTGAGCGACATCAGCACCGACATTACGCGCTCCAGTGTGGGGGAGAGGTTGTCAAGTGCCAGTATGGTGTTGGCGAAAGTCGGAGCCTCGGGATTGTTGACGATGGAGTCGATCGCAGCATGTGCTTCCTCCACACCGGCATTGAATGCCGGCATATAGTCGGAGATCTCGATCTCCTCGAAAGGTGGGATCTGGTAGGTGGTGTCATATGCCTGCATGAAGGGATTGGTGTGTTCACCCTTCTTGCTGTCGCACGATGTCACCGCGATGGTTGTGGCTGCAGCCAGTGCGCAAAATGCCATAGTGATTGGTTTCATGATGAAATATTTAATTAAATGATGTATGGTTCTGTCAGTCTTTCCAGATGAATTTCACTTCGATAGGGTAATGGTCTGAGTTCCCTTCTTTCTGCCGTTCATAGCCCACGGCGTGCATCTTTCCGC
This sequence comes from uncultured Muribaculaceae bacterium, assembly GCA_949742535.1. Classification (GTDB taxonomy): domain Bacteria; phylum Bacteroidota; class Bacteroidia; order Bacteroidales; family Muribaculaceae; genus UBA7173. The sequence continues at coordinate 2,619 of CATJQX010000167.1, forward strand.
GGTAGAGTATGTGGTCTATGTTGAAGAAGAAGCGGTTTCCGTAATAGGTATGTGTGGGCCCGCATCCTGCTGTGGCGAAAGCGCTCTTGAAATCTTCTTTTGCGAGCAGGCGCATGGCATAACAGTCGGGAATGTCGTTGAAATCGCCGGCTATTATCACATTCTCCACATTCAGTGAATCGATCTGTTCGCGCAACAGGCGTGCCTGCTTTGCGCGCTCCTTGAATGCCAGTGAGAGTTTTCCAAGCAGCTGTTGTTTCACCTCTTTTACCTTGCGGGCACCTTCCCCCTCGGTAAGCTGATGGAAAAGAGCCTTGTCGTCGCTGTTGAGGCCGATAGACTGGAAATGCACGCTTACAACGAGTGTCTTGTGCCCCATGATGTGCACCATAGCGGCTCCGAACCAGCAGTATTCGCTTTCAGGCTGCCGCAGGTCTATGGGGTATAGCGGAAAGCGGCTGTATACATTTTCGCCGTAGACTCCCGTGCGGTGAGGGAATATGGTGTATATGGAGTCCATCTGCTGGACTGATATATGGTTCATCGGATTGGGTATGGCGTTGGGAAATTCCTGCAGGCAGGCAACGTCGGGGGCCTGGTTGATGATGTAGCTCAATGTGGGGTTGAGAATTCCCGAGAGGGTCTCTTCCTGAAGCTCTTTACGGCTTTTTCCGAGATAACTCGGATCTTTGAAGTCGATCAGACCATACACGTTATAGCTCATCAGGGTGAAGGTGTTTTTCTCCTGCTGCGGTGTGAGCTTCACTTTTGAGAAATTGAGCGGAGAGAATGACAGGATCGGTGTAAGGCAGACGATAAGCGTGAGGAACGGGATGACAGCCATGCGGCGGAACATTATGAGATCCGTGACGAGCGTTAGCACGGTCAGCAGCAGCCATCCCGGAAATGTCATAGCCAGGATGGCCGGGATGGTGGAGGTCTCGGGATCCACTTTCCCGCCGTAAGCCGCGATGATGGTTATCGCAGCCAACAGGAGGTTTCCCAGCAGTACAGCGATGGTGATATTGCGTTTTATTGTTTTTGCGACAGGCATTTGGAATTATTGAGATAAATTGTCGGGGAGAGGCGAGGTATGGCGGGAAACGCCGTTGCAATGCGTATGAATCGTTCAGGTGGCGTCGCGGCGCGATGTGGATAGATCAAACAATATCAGCTTTTCGGCGTCGGTGAGCGAGGAGTACCCCGATCGGCGTGCTTTGTCAATAAGTTCCATCCTGGCGAGGCGTCTGCGGGCGCGTTGCTGCATGACACGCATGTTGCGGCGGTTGTACAGGCGCCATGCCACTGCCCACAGGCCGCCGGATATGATGCCGCCGATATGGGCGGCTGTCTGCGAGGGCGCCATCTCCATAGAGGCCAGAAGAAACACCACCCCTCCGGCTATGGCGAGCTTCCTGAGGGGGAAGATGCCGATGAAAGCCAGGCGCACCCGTTTCCCGGGTTCTGAAACAAGGGTTGCGGTGATTACACCGAGAGTGGCGGCCGAGGCTCCGATCAGGCAGGCATCTGATGCGGGGGAGAAGCCGGTGTTGAATGACACATACAGGATGGCGCCGGCGATGCCCCCCCCGATGTAGTTGAGGGCTACGTGGCGTGAGCCTGCAATCTCACAAAGCAGTGTTCCGAACCAGGCAAGCCAAAGGCAGTTGATCAGAAGATGCCAGAAATCCAGGTGGGTAAACATGTATGTGAGCGCCGTCCAGTAGCTTTTCACCGCTTCACCGGCTGTGGCAGGAAGCGCCATATGCTCCACCACGCTCTCCATGGTTATATCCAGGGAGGGCGCCAGAAGCCACATTATCTTCATCAACGCGAAGATAACGACATTTATTATTATTAATTTGAACGGTGTACTCACAATATGCATGTGATTAAGTAACTGGTCAAAATTATTGAAATAATCTGACCGGTAAATAAAATAATTTTGAACTGTTACTTAATAGTATGGACCTCCGATTATCCTTTTCTTACGCCAGTAAAGCAGTATGAGCAGTCCGAAGAGCATCCCTCCGAGATGGGCGAAGTGTGCCACGGTGTCTGCCTGGCTGTTGTAGATGCCGAGGCATAGTTCCAGACCGGCGTATATCAGTACGAAGACTTTTGCCTTGATGGGAATCGGCGGGAAAATGAGATACAGGCGCACATTGGGGAACATGAAGCCGAAGGCGAGAAGAATGCCGAAAATGGCTCCTGACGCACCTATGACCGGTGTATGAAAAAGAGAGTAGAGTGTGTAGATTACCGGTTCGTCGGGCGATACGCCGATACTATACAGTTCTGCGTGGGTTACTGCTGTATGTCGGAGAAGCGCTGTCACCGACGATGCATTCTCGAAAACCGACGCATAATTGTGTATCATAAGCGCAAATACACCTTCCTGCACAAGAGCCGCTCCCAGGCCGCACGAGATGTAATAGAACAGGAATTTGGGGCCACCGAGCACCCGCTCCATGGTCACGCCGAACATGAACAGTGCGAACATGTTGAAAAACAGGTGCATGAAATTCACATGTATGAACATGTAGGTGATGAGCTGTGTGGGCAGGAAGCTGTCTGAGGTAAAATAATAGAGTGCGCCATACTGCTCAAGAAAATGCCTGACAGGGTGTATCAGGGCCATTATTATCCATATTGCAACATTGATGATCAGGAGATTTTTGGTAACCACCGGCATGTTGCGGAAACTGTCTGAAAATCCCATTGGAAAACTGTAGTTTGGTGTATTGTTATTACGTTGGTCAACAAAAATTAGCCTAAAGGCATTGAAAGCGGGTCAGTCAATAGAATGCATTGATTTTGTTGGCTGACTTAACTTGCAAAGATAGCGTTTTTTTTGGAAATCATGCTTATTTGAATCTACAATCTGGGGTGGTCACTATCTGCATGCTGTCTCCGCGTGCCACAACCAGCAATGCTTCAACTGACGGATCTGTGGCAAGCATGCGCAGGGCTTCCGATGCCGATGGCTGTGTCATGCATGCAGTCGCCCAGGCATCGGCTTCGCCACATGTCGGGGCGAGCACCGTTGCCGACAGGATCTCGCTCTGTGCCGGCTGCCCGTCAACCGGATTGATCGTATGTCCGATTTTGCCATATCCCGCGGTCTTGTGGAAGTTGCGGTAGTTGCCAGATGTGGCTACCCCTCCGTCTGTAAGGGATATTATTCTGATTGCTTCATGGCGTGGGGCGCCGTTTTCCTCCGATGGGGAGTCAAGTTGTATCTGCCAGGGTCGCATTCGTGCATTGTGTCCGGAGGCTGATATTTCTCCTCCGATTTCTACCATGTAGTTTTTTACTCCGTTGCGTCTCAGCATGGCGGCTACCATATCGCATCCCAGCCCTTTTGTGATGGCGCTGAAATTGAATGTGGTAAGGGGATGCTTTTTTGAAATAAGCCCGTTCTCTATGCGGCAGTCGGCTATCCCGACGAGTGACAGCGCGCTGTCTATGGTCTCCTGGGGTACAATGAACGGATGCGAAGGGTCGGTGTCTTCGGCGAGTTTGCGTGCCACGCTGTCTGTGCCGAAGCCCCAGATATTCACGAGCGGGGCAACCGTGGGATCAAACCGGCAGCCACTCGCGGTGTTTACCATGCGGGCTATTTCGAAAGCGCGGCGTATGAGCGAGTCTGTATCGGTGGTCTCAGAGCGGTTGATGCGCGATATCAGCGAATTTTCTCGGAACGGGGATAGTGACTGCTCAACTTCCGTGAAGACGGCGTTGATGGAATCGGCAAGGTTCCTGTCGCTGTTATAGACTATTCTGTATGTGGTGTGCCAGACCACACCCTCGTTTATTTCCCAGTTGTTTTTCTCGGAGCATCCTGCGGCAACCAGGGTTGTAAAGGTGAAGAGTAGGATGCGGATTAATACTGATGGTTTCCTTGACATAAGTAAGTGTAAGACGGCATGTTCGCGCCGTAGTGCAAAGATACGGAACTTTCCGGTAATTCAAGAAGGCGACTGGCGTCATAATGTACGATATTGCGCCATGACAGACGTGGAAACGGTTGTCATGGCGCAATATCGGGTGTTTATATGAGAGTGATATCGATTGTCAGCGTCGGAGCACTTCGATGGCTTCGGAATACTTGGGCTCGTCGGTGATCTCCTGTACGAGTTCGCGGTACATGACCTTGCGGTCGGTATCGATGATGATTACAGCGCGGGCGAGCAGTCCGGCCAGAGGGCCGTCGACAAGCTGAAGTCCGTATTTTTCTGCAAACATCGGCGAGCGGAATGCCGATGCAGGCATCGCGTTCTTAATACCTTCCACTTCACAGAAACGTCCGGCGGCAAAGGGAAGATCCATTGATACGCATAGCACAACGGTGTTGTCTAATTTGGCCGCTTCTTCGTTGAACCGGCGCACCGATGCGGCGCATACAGGTGTGTCAAGGCTCGGGAATACGTTGAGCACTATACGTTTGCCGTGGAAATCGTCGCAATGTATCTCTTTCAGCTCGGGGGTCACAAGGTTGAAGCAGGGGGCTTTCTCCCCGACTTCAGGCAGATTGCCGTAGGTATGGCAAGGTGTTCCTTTGAAATATACTGTCTCCATATGTCTGTTATTGTCTTGTTTGGTGCATCTCCTGTTTATGTCAATACACAAGTTTTAACGACTGTATAACATTCTGGATCATGTTATTGTTCTCCCCGAGAATAACATTTCCTATTTTGCCTGACGATTCGGCGACAAGAACGGTGGGGAACACTGCGGTGCCGCAGCTGCGGGCAAGGGAGCGTGCCGAGATTAGCATGGTCTCATTTACGGCAGGCGAACCGGCGAGTTCCTCTATGCGGTCTGTGTTGCTGCCAGTGAAGGCGAGAATGAGATTCGTCTCCTGCGGTGAGTCCGCTATGGCCTTGCGGAGCGATGCTATTGTCTGGCGCGCGTTCACGGCATCCGGATCGATGATTGCTATTACTGTAGGATGGCTGAATGGATCTTCTTTCTGTCGGGTGTAGCGTTCGCCTGTAGTTGTGGGCAGCGAGAATGCGGGCATCCTGAGTCCACGCATATGTTCTATGCGGTTGCTGCAGTCGCGATATTTCTCGAACTCTTCAGGATACAGCTCCTGCAGAGACGCTTCGTCGGCTACGGCTTTCAGCTGTTCACCTTCGGGATATGTGAATCTGGCGGTTATGGTCTGCTCGCTTATCTGGCCGGGATTGTAGAGGTTGGTTATCTCAAGCGGATTGCCGGAAAACCTGTCGGCAATGATCATATAGCTCTGGCCTGTCTCCCCGTTGATTTTCTGTACAGCCGTGAACGCCACACGGTGCTCGCCACCGGAAATCGTATCGGGTGTGAAGCTGACAGTGAAATCGGTTGAGGTCGCCATTTTCCTCAGTTCCTTTGCAATCATCTGCGGAATGAGGTTGACAAACTGGGCGTTGGTCTGTACGCCGCCGTTTCTGGTACGGAAGGGCACCGAGTCTTCCTCCATATGGTACTCCTGTAGGCGGTGGTCGCGATACCGGTAGTGGTTGCCGTTGAAATATGCCAGAAAGCCGGTGGTCTCTGATCCGTTATGGTCGAGTGTCCAGTCTATCAGATAATTTACAGGCGACAACGGATCTTCCGGGGCAGTGGCAGACGCGAGTTTTACGGTGTATGTGATTTCATCCGTACCCATCGGAAGCGCCACATCGTAATCCACTACGGTGAAAAACGGTGTGCGGCCGGAGAGCGCCGAGATGAACTCGTCGCATGTTGCAATGGCCCCTTCCGGAACCGCGTTTTTATTTTTCTTGTTTTTCTTAGCCCGTTTTCTTGCTTCCTTTTCGGCCTTGCGGGCTTTTTTTTCGGCTTCTTTCTGGGCTTTTTTAGCTGCTTTGAGTGCTTCTTTTTCTGTTTTTACGGCAGATGCTGGTGTTGCATCGGCAACGATCCGTTCCGTCAGAACAGCAGGTATCCCCCATGCTTGTGCGCACGGAGGATACATGACTGCTATCACCATGAAAATTCCTAAAATCCCTTTCATAAAAACTAAAAAGTTGCTACGTGTATATTTTAAACTGAAATTGGTGTGGTTTTGTTCAGCAGGATGATGAAATTTTTGCAAGGGATGCAATGAGTTCGTCATCGGCGGGAAGAAACCGCATGGAGGCGGCTTCGTCGCATGTGATCCATCGGCCGGCGGTGTGGACATTTAGATGCGGGGCCGTGTCGGATGCAAGAGCGCAAAGAAAACATTCCATGCTGAGGTGGAATGAGGGATAATCATATTCGATGGTCATTGCCGGTCTGATAATCTCTATGGATACCTCAAGTTCTTCGGCGATCTCCCTGTGCAGGGCCTGGCGGGGAGTTTCGCCGGGTTCGATTTTGCCGCCCGGAAATTCCCACATTCCGTCGAATTCACCCCCTTTCCTTTGTGTGGCGAAAAACTTTCCGTCCCGCTGTATGACCGCCGCAACTACCCTGACTGTTTTCATGCTTGGTTTTATCTGAATTGATTTTTGAAGACATATGACGTTAGTTATAACGTGGAATATTAGTAAAATATTTGAATGCGCGCAGACTTCTTTTTATGTTTGGTTAAGATCGGACATTGATTTTTCTCGGACAAACATTAAAATAATTTCGGCCGGTTACTTAACTTTGTAATAATATTGAAAACCAGACCGGGACTGCGGGACAATGTCTGCCTGCGGTCTCGATTACAGAATGGATTATGGGTAAGGAAAAACAGCCGCAAAAGACGAATGTGGCCCGTCTTCTCGACAGGGCGAAAATACATTATGAGCTTATCCCTTATGAGGTTGACGAAAATAATCTTGCGGCGACGCATGTGGCCGAGCAGTTGGGTGAGGATATAAAGTGTGTCTTCAAGACCCTGGTGCTGAAAGGGGAGTATCCCGGACGCAATTCGGCGGCATCGAATGCGGCCGGCCATTTCGTGTGCGTTGTTCCCGGCGATGCCGAGGTGGACCTGAAAAAGGCGGCGAAAGCCGCAGGTGCCAAGAAGGCGGAGCTTATACCGATGAAAGAGCTGTTGCCGCTTACGGGGTACATCCGTGGTGGATGTTGCCCGATAGGCATGAAGAAACCGTTTCCGACATATTTCCATTCCACTGCCACTGACTTCGGTAACATCTATGTGAGCGCAGGTGTGCGCGGCATGCAGCTTAAGATTGATCCGAGGGTGCTGATAGATTTTGTAGGCGCGGAAGTGGCAGATATAATATGTGATTGACAGCTTCGGGAGTATGAACAGTTTCGGAAATATTTTCAGGCTCACCACTTTTGGGGAATCCCACGGGGGAGCAATGGGTGGTGTGATCGACGGATTGCCTGCCGGCCACAGATTCAGTCTCGCCGCTGTGGCTGAGGAAGTGGCGCGGCGTGCTCCGGGACGCTCCGCACTCGCCTCGCAACGGCGTGAACCCGACCGTGTGGAATTTCTGTCGGGGCTGATGGGTGTGGATCCGGAAAGCGGAGAGCTTGCCGCACTTGCCGGAGACAGCGATATGGTGGTGGCTTTAGGTACGCCGGTCGGTTTTATAGTGCGTAATTCCGATATGAGGAGTGCCGATTACGATGCCTTGCGCCATGTATGCCGACCATCTCATGCCGATTATGCATGGGCGATGCGTTACGGTGGTGTGCGCGACTGGCGTGGAGGTGGACGCGCTTCGGGGCGCGAGACCGTGAGCCGTGTCGTAGGGGGGGCGTTTGCCCGTCAGATTCTGGCCGCGAAAGGTATTTCCGTCACATCTGCAATTGTTTCTATCGGCGGCATCGACAATCCCGCAGAGGAACAGATAGCTTCGATGATCGCGTCGGCACGCGATGACCATGATAGTGTGGGGGGCACGGTGGAATGCGTCATTTCGGGTATTCCGGCGGGGATAGGCGAACCGGTATTCGGTAAACTCGACCAGATGCTCGCAGGAGCCATGTTCTCTATCGGCGCGGTAAAGGGGGTGGAATTCGGCATGGGGTTCAATGGGTGCGCACGCCGTGGCAGTGAGGTGTCTGACGCTTTTTCTGTGGATGAGGCGGGGCGCCCGGTATGTCCTGCCAATCATTCAGGCGGCATACAAGGAGGGATATCTAACGGTATGCCGGTAGTGATGCGTATAGCCGTGAAACCAACACCTACTGTGCCGCGCCCTCTGCATGGGCTGTCGGATACCGGCGAGCCGGTGGTATTTGAGCCGCACGGAAGGCATGACCCATGCATCATGCCACGGATACTTCCTGTCGTTGAGGCTATGGCCGCCATGACGGTGGCAGATGCCATGTGTCTCCGTAATGCGGGTGCAAAATTTTAACAGGAGGGTGCATAATCCTCTCAAAGAAGATTTCTTAAGATACGATAGCCTGTGACAAAGCCATATAAAGATTACGCTGATTTCCTTGCGGAATATTTCCCGGGAAAAATGCAGAAACTTACCGTTGATGCCGGATTCAGCTGTCCCAACCGCGACGGTACTGTAGGACGTGGCGGCTGCACTTATTGCAACAATGCGTCGTTTTCCCCTCTCGGACACATAAAGTGTGCGTCGGTAGCCGAACAGCTCGAGGCTGGCAAACTTTTTTTCGGCAGGAAATATCCCGATATGCGTTATCTCGCATATTTTCAGAGTTATACGAGTACTCACGGTGACAGGGAGAAACTCATGTCGCTATACTGTGAGGCTTTGGCTGTGGATAGGGTCGACGGTCTTGTGATTGGGACACGCCCCGATTGTGTGGATGCCGGTCTTCTTGATAGTCTCGCACATCTCGGAAAACCTGTATTCATGGAATATGGCGCTGAAAGTTCACACAACAATACACTCGAGGCGGTGAACCGTTGTCACACATGGGAACAGACTGTGGAGGCGGTGTGCCTGACAACGGAAGCCGGTCTGCCCGCCGGCCTGCATTTCATCATGGGTTTGCCCGGGGAGACAACTGAAATGATGCTTGAGACAGTAAGGCGTGCGGCAGCATTGCCGTTGTCGACATTGAAATTCCATCAGCTGCAGATCATCAGAGGCACGCGCATGGCGCGTGATATTGAGGCGGGGAAAGATATCGGGGTCACCTTGTTTACTGTCGATGAATATATCGCACTTTGCAGCCGCATTGTCGGGATTATCAAATCGCTCAATCCATCGATAGCCATAGAACGCTTTACCTCCTCAGCTCCGTCAGATCTTCTCCTTGCCCCCCGCTGGGGCATGAAGAACTACCAGTTTACCAACCTCCTTCACCGAATCCTCCTCTGACGGTTATATGATACAAAAAAATCGCTGTGTCGGCCGACACAGCGATTTTTTTGATATTATGTGAGGATTATTTCTCGAACTTCTTTACGATGACTGTGGCGTTGTGGCCACCGAAACCGAATGAGTTGCTGAGGGCTGCGCGTACAGGACGCTCCTGAGCCTTGTTGAATGTGAAGTTGAGGCTGTAATCGATTTCCTCGTCTTCGTCACCCTCTTCATGGTTGATGGTGGGGGGAACGATGTTGTCGCGGACAGCCAGTGTGCAGAACATCGCTTCCATAGCACCGGTAGCACCGAGCAGGTGGCCTGTCATAGACTTGGTGGAGCTGATATTGATGCCCTTTACGCTGTCGCCAAATACTTCCTGAATGGCTTTTACCTCGGAGATATCGCCTACGGGGGTAGATGTGCCGTGCACATTGATGTAATCGATATCCTCGGGTTTCATGTTGGCATCCTCCAGAGCGTTCTGCATGGAGAGGATGGCACCGAGACCTTCGGGATGTGTGGCGGTGAGGTGGTAAGCGTCGGCAGACATGCCTCCGCCTGCTACTTCTGCGTATATCTTGGCTCCGCGTGCGATAGCATGCTCGAGTTCCTCAAGAACCAGAACTGTGGATCCTTCGCCGATCACGAATCCGTCGCGGCTCTTGCTGAACGGACGTGAGGCTGTCTCAGGTGAATCGTTGCGGGTGGAAAGAGCGTGCATCGAGTTGAAACCTCCCACGCCTGCGGGGTAAACCGCTGCTTCGGCACCGCCTGTAACCATCACGTCGGCTTTGCCGAGACGGATGAGGTTGAAGGCGTCGATGATCGCGTTGTTTGATGAGGCGCATGCTGAAACCACACCGAAGTTGGGGCCATGGTAGGCATATTCCATAGAGATGTGTCCTGATGCGATGTCGGCAATCATCTTGGGGATGAAGAAGGGATTGTATTTAGGGCCTGTAGAGGCGTTCATTGCATAATATCCGGCTTCCTCTTCAAAAGTATGGAGGCCACCGATGCCAGCTGCCACAATTACTCCAACGCGGTTGCGGTTGAGGTTCTCCTCCTTTTCGATGCCGGAATCTTCCACAGCCTGGCGGGCTGCCACGATGGCATATTGTGCGTAGAGGTCAAGCTGACGCAGTTTCTTACGGTCGAAGTGGTCGGCTGCATTGAAGCCTTTTACCTCACACGCAAACTGGGTTTTGAACAGCGAAGCGTCGAAATGTGTAATAGGACCGGCTCCGCTTACGCCTTTGATTGCGTTTTCCCATGTGGTGGTAACATCGTTACCGAGGGGGGTTATGGCGCCGAGACCTGTTATGACTACTCTTTTAAGTTCCATGTTGTGTCAGTAGTGTGATAGAAAGTGACGTCGAA
>CATJQX010000168.1 GCA_949742535.1 uncultured Muribaculaceae bacterium
GCTTGTGCCCATGAGCGAAGTGGCAGGCCGCATGTCGGTGCAGGAGGGATGCCGCTTCCTCGAAAAGCCGCAAGGGGGGCGTGGAGTGCTTCTCGGCGGTGTGCCGGGAGTGAAGCCCGCTAAAGTGCTGATTCTCGGAGCAGGCGTAGTAGGACGCAATGCCGCCCTGATGGCTGCCGGCCTCGGTGCCGATGTCACCATCACTGACATATCACTCCCCACCCTGCGCCATGTGGCAGACACGATGCCCCGAAACGTGAAAACCCTCTTCTCATCACGCCATAACATAGAAGCCGAGCTCCCCACTGCCGACCTCGTGATAGGATCGGTGCTTATACCGGGCGCTAAGGCTCCCCATCTTGTAACCCGCGACATGCTCAGGCTGATGCGTCCCGGCTCACTGCTGGTGGATGTGGCAATTGACCAGGGTGGATGCTTCGAGACCTCTGTGCCCACCACACATTCCGATCCCGTATATACTGTCGACGGCATAGTGCATTACGCCGTGGCCAATATACCCGGTGCCGTGCCCTATACCTCCACGCTCGCCCTCACCAACGCCACGCTCCCCTACGCTATAAGGCTTGCCGACCTGGGGTGGCGACGCGCTTGCGCCGAGGACAAGGCTCTCGAGCAGGGCGTGAATATCGTCGACGGCAAGGTCGTTTTCCCGGCGGTTGCCGAAGCATGGGATCTTCCGCTACACAAATTAGAACTCTATACTACTGATTAACAACAGACTTCTGTGTCTCTTTCCTGTTGGGAAGAGACACCTTTTTATGTAACAGTTTTATTACTGTTCACATTGCTGCCGCACTCTGCACGGTTAAATGCAGGTGCCCAAGAATATGAGGGCCACCGTAAGTTCAGAAGAATTACTGATGCTTGCGGCGGCCCGTTCACTGAGTGTTCACTTCGTTATATCAAACACGACAAAGCGTTATTTTACAAGAACTTTCAGAGCAGCTGCGCCATCTGCCGACACTATATACATACCAACAGGAAGCCGCATGGTATCGCCGGCTTTCATGGTGGCGCTTGAGAAAATGCGGCCGTCTGGAAGCAGCACTGTAAGGGCGGTATCAACAAGAGCTGTAACCATACCCGCATCCACTGATATTACATTTCCACTGTCGGCAGCAGACGCGACAATGCCGTCTGATTTGCCAACTTTCTCTACCTTGACGTTATCCACATACAATGCCAAAGCCGAGGACGGATCGGAAGTCATGGCATGGAAACCGAAGTGATAGTTGCCATCTTCAACACATGAGAAGAGACATTCACGTGTCACCCAGTTGTAATCCGTGTCGGGTATAAGTTCTTTTTTCATAATGGAAACGGTAAGCTCCGATGGCTCAAGCCCAAGCCCTGCCTTCACTTCAAGCTCCTCTGATGCAATGGTTCGCATGTCGAAAACCAGTTTATATTCGTTGCCGCTTTCCAGACGCACATATGGCGAAATCAGCCAGTCGTCTTTTGCATTATCGTTATCGTAGATGCGGAAATACCCGAAATCCCACTGGTAATCCCATGTATGTCCGTCGTCGTTCACATCGTTTATTGTCCAGGCAAGAGTATTGTCAACAGAGCTGAAATCTTCGGCATAAGGCGTTTCATACGGGCTACCTGTCATTACGGAACGTGTGGTCAGACCAACTCCCATCATTTCTTCATTTATATACGGAAGCACCTCATAGGCGCATTTTACCGGATAATCAGACGTATATTTATCATGGAAAGGAGACACGGCATCCATGCTCAGGACCTCGAAATCGGGCAGACGTCGCACACGGTATTTAATTGTTGACGCGTCCACAAAACCGCCATGTGCGCCCTCGGTGGGTGCGTCCCAAGTTATGACAAATTCTCCTGTGTTTTCCTGGCTGAGAAGCAGATTCTCAACCTGGCGGGGTGCGTCGGGACCTACATACACTCCATTGAGGGAGGCACTGCCACCGATTCCATGGCTTTCACTGTACATCGTCACCTTAAAGTCATGCACTCCGGCGTTGTCAACCGTTACTGTGGCATCTACGGTGCTTCCTGCTGTGGCGCTGCCGTCAGCAGCCATTTTCCCGTCAACAAATATCTCATACGTGAGCTCCCCTTCCAATGCCTCACCTGCAAATGTGGTGACAGGAGCGGTAAAACTTACAGTACCGGTCAGCATGCCTCCGGGGAAATCCGCCGTCAATCCTTCCGGTGCCCCGGGCGCACTGTCTGACGGCACAATGTCGCCGGCCCACAACGTGACGAACTCTTCGCCATTGACGAAATCCTTTATCTTATTAATCCCGGCTGTAGCCGGATCAACGCTGTAGAGCGCATTTATATTATCGGAACATGCTGCCCAATAGATGGTATCGCCATCAGGTGAAAATGTCATCGCCTGTTCGTATGCCGGATATATGCCTGTGGATCCTACGATAGCCACATCGGCAGTTTCTTTGTCTATTTTGTACAGATATGAATTGGACGCTACCGCATACAGCTCACCTTCAGGACTGAACGTCATGGCTACTACAGACACATTGCCGTAGCCAAGATAAAGATCTGAGCTCCCGACTTTAGTCATCGTGCGGCGTGAGAGGTCAATCACACCGAGATACGACTCTGTGCCGTAGTAGCCGCTCTCCTGAAAGACTGAATAAAGCATTCCCGACACAGGATCCACTGCAAGAACCTGTTGCGGCTTGGCTACAGACCAGGCGCTCCCGATACGTGTCACCAACTGATAATCGTCTGCCACATCGTAGACATACACCGAATATTCGGTACCATAGTCCCCTGCCTCAGCCGTGAAGGTGTAAAAACGGTCGCCCATCTTTACCGCCCCGCAGTTTGGCTCTGCAGTCAGATCGGCAACCAGTTCCATTGCATCCCCTTCACCCGATGTAAAGCGGTATATGCCATGCGATGCACTGCCGTTGTAGAGCTGCCCATACAGTGTAACCTCAGAGTTGGCACCAGATGCCCCGACCAGACCACAACAGATGAAAGAAATGGAAAGTATAGCATTTTTCATACGCAATAAAGTTTAATTTTTTTCAAAGATAGTGGCATTTTCCCAGAAATCCTACCGTTCGCACAACATTTTGCAAACAAGCACCAGATTCAACCGCTCAAAACGACACATAAGCGTTCACGAATCACCGGTTGTCCGCGTCACGGATTTTTCGTACCTTTGCAGTCACACTCAACAACTTAAAACATAATTAAAACATCTATACTGAACAATGGCGTTGCAATGTGGAATAGTCGGGCTGCCCAATGTGGGCAAGTCCACCCTTTTTAACTGTCTCTCTAACGCAAAAGCACAGTCTGCCAACTTCCCTTTCTGTACCATAGAGCCGAACGTGGGAGTGATAACCGTGCCTGATGACCGCCTTAACAAACTCGTGGATATGTGCCAGCCGCGCAGCGTGGTGCCGGCCACGGTGGAAATTGTGGATATCGCCGGACTGGTGAAAGGTGCCTCCAAAGGTGAGGGTCTCGGAAACAAATTCCTTGCCAATATCCGCGAGACCGATGCCATCATACATGTGCTGCGCTGCTTTGACAACGACAACATTACCCATGTCGACGGCTCCATCGATCCCGTGCGCGACAAGGAAATCATCGACTATGAACTGCAGCTGAAAGACCTCGAGACCATAGAAGGACGCATAGCACGCACCCAGAAACAGGCGCAGACAGGAGGTGACAAGACCGCAAAGCTGCAGTATGACGTTCTCTGCCGCTTCAAGGAGGCTCTTGACCAGGGAAAACCGGCACGAGCCGTGGAACTTGACACACCCGACGAGCGCAAATTCGCCCGCGAGCTGTTCCTGCTCACGTCAAAACCGGTGCTTTATGTCTGCAACGTAGACGACAGCTCTGCCGTCAACGGCAACAAGTATGTGGAAGCCGTGCGCGAGGCAATCAAGGGTGAAAATGCCGAGCTGCTGATAGTCGCCGCACAGACAGAGGCCGACATCGCCGAGCTTGACACCTACGAGGAGCGTCAGGAATTCCTTGCAGAGATAGGGCTTCAGGAGTCGGGTGTGGCACGACTGATACGCGCCGCATACGCGCTGCTCAACCTGCAGACATTCTTCACCGCCGGAGCCGACGAAGTGCGCGCCTGGACCTTCATGCGCGGTGCCAAAGCTCCCCAGTGTGCCGGAGTGATACATACCGATTTCGAGAAAGGATTCATCCGCGCCGAAGTGATAAAGTATGACGACTATGTGGCTCTCGGCGGCGAGACCGGCGTGAAAGAGGCCGGCAAACTCGGTGTGGAGGGTAAGGAATACGTGGTTCAGGACGGCGATATAATGCATTTCCGCTTCAACGTGTAACTTTCCGCGGGTTTCCGCGTCTAACTATAGATTGTCTATAAAAATAATTTTGAACAGTTACCTAAACTTTCATAAAATGAAACTTTTCAAACCTGTCATGGCTTTCGCTGCCCTGGCTATTGCTTCCGGTGTGGCCTCCGGTGCCGAACACCTCAAAAGCGTGAATCCGGCATATATCGACAATTCCATACCTGCCGGTGACGATTTCTAC
>CATJQX010000169.1 GCA_949742535.1 uncultured Muribaculaceae bacterium
CACGAGGAGAGTGACTATGAAGGAATTTCCATTATTGATATTCCACGCTGGTTGCTTGGATAGTATAATCGTAATGGCCGTTTGTTGTGTTTAACAATTCCGGTCATCTTCGTAACCGCAAAGTCAAGGCCATCACCGGACTCTCCAATTGCTGGTCTCATTCGTAAACTGCGCGCACGCGAAGCCGCCGTCCTCCTTGAAAACGATCTCTACACTGTGTCGGAAATCGCATTCATGGTCGGAATGGGCAATCCGGGCAACTTCCGCCAGTGCTTCCGCGAAGAGTTTGGAACGCCTCCTTCCGAGTACCGCAACTCGCACAGAAAATGAACCATCAGGCACTATATCACCAACAGCCGGAAGTAGCTCTCAACATCCCAATGTCTCACAAAAAAGGAATCACAAGCCTTTTTGAGTGGCATTACAATCTATAGAGAACCAGAGAACCTTTTGACGGGATTTCCCCGTTCAAGATTATCGTGGTTGCTCCATGCCCGCGACTGAGAATCTGCAATGGCTCTGTCGTTCAGTTGCTTGATCTTCAACAACAATCTTTCACGTGCAAGCACTTTATTCTGCGACTGGGAACGTTCGTCGGAGCATTTCACAGACAGTCCGGTGGGGATATGCACCGCACGCACTGCAGTCTCTACTTTATTGACATTCTGCCCCCCTTTGCCTCCTGAACGACAGGTTTCATACACGATATCGGAATCGGCAATCGCAGGCATTTCAATTTCATCAAAAAAATTAACCCCGACAAACCAGTTGCTGCGCTTGTGCCCGGGGCGATAGCGATTTCTGGTTGATCGCCAGAGTACCGTGCCTTGCCACTCATTGACAATAGCGTCGGGAATTGAGCTACCTGTAACAAATGTCATTGACATGAAACAGCCATTTTCCTGATTGTGTGGCTCACAGTCAGCAAGTTGGAGTGTCGGGATTTCTTTTATCAGTTTATGCGCCACAAGCGCGACAACTCTGGCACATTCCACCGGCCCACGCCCGGCGGTAATTTGTATATAATGTTTAACTCGCATACTCTCTTTGAGTTGAAGGTTCATTTCCCGTTATCTTTGATATTGAGTTTTGGTTTAATCATATAAAGCACATCTACTGTCTGCTTGATAAGTCCAAGAATTTCCTCTGTCGATTTATATGCCATAGGCGACTCGTCAAGAGTGCCTTCGCAAACCGACGAGGAGTAGATTCCAGCCATCGCATCCTCATATTCACTCATTGCAATCTGCTTTTTTGCCTGACTTCTGCTCATGATGCGTCCAGCGCCATGTGGCGCTGTGTTGAGCCATTTATCATTCCCTTTTCCAATGCATATAGCAATGCCATCGCGCATATTGAACGGAATTGCTACTTTTCTTCCCTCTGAAGCATCAATAGCCCCTTTTCTCAGCATCGGCCGCCCATCAGTCACGGATATATAATTGTGAGTTGTAACTATTGATTCGGTACGTTTTGCCTTACTCAACTTTTTGAGGATAGCAAATATGCGGTCCCGTATTATCTGATGATTATAAAGCGCATATGCCTGCGCGATAATCATATCCTGGAGATACCCGTGCAAAGCGTCACCCCAGAGAAATCCAATGAATTTCGCCCGTTTGGGGTTCTGAGCGATATTATGCCAATAGCCTGCAACCTTCACTCCGAGATTGCGAGAACCGCAATGAATGGTAAGCCATCCCTCTCTTGCCTCGGCATCTTCGCCATACTCAATGAAGTGGTTGCCTCCTCCGAGCGTGCCGAGACTTTTGTAGAAGATGCCTTCCTGCAGTTTTATACGCCGGCAAAAGTCTGCGATAAAACGTGCATCAATACGCGCCTCATTGACCAGCTCCGGAGCAGCTGACCGGGCTTTCTGATACTGAGTGTTGATGAAACGGAATA
This sequence comes from uncultured Muribaculaceae bacterium, assembly GCA_949742535.1. Taxonomy (GTDB): domain Bacteria; phylum Bacteroidota; class Bacteroidia; order Bacteroidales; family Muribaculaceae; genus UBA7173. Next base: position 1,906 of record CATJQX010000169.1, read on the forward strand.
ATTCCTTTTCGTTGAGAGAATTCTTTGTGCAGATGTCGGTACCGGTCGGGATCGCATCGCGGATTCTATGGTCGAGTAGCGGGAAATCATCCGGCCTGACCACGCATGAAAGCCGGTGCATGGAAATGGTACAACCAATGTCAACACCGACATGGTCGGGATTGACATACATTCCGACAGGATATGCCGTGCCGACATTGCAGGACGTTCCTGCATGAACATCAGGCATCTGCACTATCGGTACACCTTCCATTGCCGGGGTATCGCAAAGTTCAGTAATCCAATCGAGTGCCGACTGCTCTATGTTATCGGTGAATATTTCAGCCGATGTTCTTATACCGTTTATAATCATACTGTTTCTTTTTTTGTGCAAAGTATGGAATATGGTGCGCAAAAGATTTGCGCACATATGAAGAATGTGTTATTTTTGCAAAAAATCATTTGATCATGCCCCTGAACCGTGCTACACTTATACGCATTTCTACCATCGACAGATGCCTCCAGAATCATTACCGCCGGTGGACAATCAATGATCTAATCGATGCCTGCACAGATGCTTTGGCTGAATTCGAGGGACGTAGCAATCCTGTGAGCCGTCGCACATTCCAGAACGACCTCGCTCTGATGCGCAGCGACCGTCTCGGCTATAACGCTCCGATTGTGGTGCGCGAAAATAAATATTATGAGTATGAGGATCCTGATTTCAGCATCACCCATCTTCCTCTTAATGAGGATGGCCTCGATGCCCTTAACTCGGCTCTCGACATACTTCGTCAGCTTCAGGGATTCCCGCAGCTGGCATCATCAATCGACACTATCAGCAAGCTGAACGAGCAGATTTCGCGTCAAACAGGCGCTTCAGTTCCGGCTATGGATATGGAATATGTCCCCGGCTATAAGGGTGCACAGTTCATAGGGGTCATATACGATGCAGTGCGCAAGCAGCAGACTATTGTCATTAAATATCAGTCGTTCAAGGCACGTCAGCCAGAAGCTCTGGTTGTGTATCCATATTTATTGAAAGAGTATCGCAACCGATGGTTTCTTATCGCAGAGAAGTCTACCAATCGCGCTCCTCAGGTCAATATCTTCGCCCTTGACCGCATTCAGTCTGTTGATATTGACAAGGCACATCCTTTCAAAAAGTGTGTCGACTTTGACCCGGAACACTTCTTTGACGATACGATAGGAGTGACAAAAGGGATCAAAGACAAAGCACGGAGAGTCGTCATAAAGATTGACCGCCAACAGGCCCCATATGTTGAGTCAAAACCATTCCATAAATCGCAGAAGGTAGAGCAACGCTTCCGCGACGGCTCGATACAGCTTTCGCTAAAAGTAGTTATAAACAACGAACTTGAGCGTCTCATCCTCGGCTACGGCGGTCATGCCGAAGTCATTGCGCCACCTGAGTTCCGCGCCCGCATAGCCGAAAGTATCCGAATTGCAGCACACCACTATTCTGAATCAGCCTCATAACAATACTTCAATTATTATAAGTACGTCATGAAAATTATTACGCACAAAAATCTAATCAGGCTTTATATTAACTGAGAGTATTCTTTCAGATAATATATATAATAATTTTCACGACTTACTTATCAGCTACACCTCACATTGTGGATATTCTTGAGAGAGCGAAACCCTCAATTGTTCTTTATGGAGAGGCAACTCCTGCATGAAATCAAATGTCGGGTCTCTTTTTAATACGATGAATGAATTTTACCACGCGCTATTTTATGTTCTATTTTGATTGACTCCCATCTTACTTTAAAATAGCAGCACCAAAAACCGACTGAAATACAGCAACATCCAAATTACGGATATTAATCCTTGAAGCGAAACGCACCTGTACCGCAAAATGCGCCACCATGAGTGTAATTTTGCGATCATGAAAGAAATCGGAGATTAGTTTATTGTGCGCAGAATGGTTGCGCAGCGATGGTCTAATTTTGTCGCCGAAACAAAATAATATGGAATTATGAAGACTATAGAAGGATATGATGTAAAGATATTCACAGACAGTATCGAGGAAAATGCATTGGAGCAGATAAAGGAACTGCTCTCTATTGATGTGTTTTCAGACAAGAAGATACGCATTATGCCAGATGTTCACGCCGGGGCAGGCTGTGTCATAGGATTTACCGGCAACCTCGGCGATAAGGTGATACCCAACATCGTAGGTGTCGATATAGGCTGTGGTATGCGAATACTCAAGCTCGGACAACTCACAGCTATCGACTATCATTCATTCCATGAGCATATCTGTGGGAATATACCCTCCGGGAAGATTGTGCGTGAAGACAAATTTGGATTCAAGCCTCTTATTGGCGAGGAAATGGACATATACAGAGAGGCCAAACAGCTCGTGACAGAACTTTATTGCTATCGTGAAATCAAGGATTCAGGGCGAATATATAAATCTATCGGCTCGCTTGGCGGGGGCAATCACTTCATAGAACTTGACAAGGACGATGAAGGAAACGTGTATCTCGTGATCCATACCGGTTCGCGTAACCTCGGCAAGCAGGTTGCCGACATATATCAGGCAAAAGCGGTCAAACATCTGACAGCCGGCGCCGACGAGTTTGAGAAAGCCATAAAACATACCATCGAGGAATATAAGGCTGCCGGGCGCCGCTCTGAGTTGCAGGGTGTCATAAAGAAAATGCGCAGGGAGCATCAGGAGGCCGAGCCTTCACTCCCAGCCGCACTCTGCTATGTAGAGGGTGAAGCCCGCGAGCAATACCTTCACGACATGCGCCTTTGTCAGCATTGGGCTGTGCTCAACCGCAAACTCATATCTTTGTTGCTTATGCGCTTCTTCCCCGATGTGAAAGTAAATGAGGAATTTGAATCCGTGCACAACTACATCAGCGACGAGAACATAATCCGCAAAGGTTCTATCTCAGCTGCTGAAGGTGAGCGCTGCATAATCCCGTTGAATATGCGCGACGGTTCGTTGCTCTGCACAGGCAAAGGCAATCCCGACTGGAACTGCTCGGCACCTCACGGAGCCGGACGAGTGTTGAGCCGCACACAAGCCTACGAGAAAATAACAATGGAAGATTTCGAGGCTTCCATGCAGGGCATCTACTCGGAATCGGTCAACGATTTCACCCGCGACGAGTCGCCAATGGTCTACAAACCGGCCTCGGAAATCATTGCCAATATCGGCGATACTGTCACGATCGACACTATTATACGCCCGATATTTAATTTCAAGGCCTCAAAATAACAGTACTCATGTTGAATTTAAAAAGATACCCTGCTATAAACAAACATTTGTCGATGAGCCGATACCCTAATATTGCGCTCTCTAATAAAAGTGCCTTAAGAAATCTGTGGAGTGATACTTGGCATAGGGTTGGGATAGAATGGCCTAAAAATCAATTGCCCGGAGCTAAATTCAAAAATAGTGTGTTCCATGCCGACTCATCCTCATTAGACGCAATCTGTAAGGTCGCAGAAGAATGTGAGATAAAACTGATAAATCGTCCTACCGAAGATGAGATTGAGCTTATAGCCCCCGGAGCAGAGAATTTTTCTGTTATTATTTCGCAGGACCATTATGATGATCGCCTCAATTATGATTATTCTGATCTGGAAGGTCTATCTATTACAGAAGCTATAAATGTTCTCACTGCCAAGCTTAATCACGAGAGGATTTCTTTTGACTATATATTTTTGCGGTTTAAAACAACTTCTGAATTTACCGGCTTGAGAACTAAGATATTAGTCCATCCACCTGAAAGTAATGAATTCCGTGAATTTTTGATAGCAGCGAAATCGAAGCTCGAAGCTACGGCAGAAACACTGCATGGTGCAGCCGATATGATTGAGGAGCCTGTAAGGTCTAAAGTTAAAGAAGAGCGGGAAGCCATTGCACGAAGTTTCGAAGAGCGGTGTGCCATGATGAGGAAGCGACGTGCTTTCTTGAATTCCATTGTTAGCCAGTTTAATAGTTTTGATGAATTTACGAGAGCCAAAAGTGAATGGTGCTCTGTCATAGGAATCAATATTACTAAATGCGTAAATTACTTGGAAATCACGATAAATCTTGTCGACGGGAACTATGAAACGTATTTTGCCGTGCCGTCGAATGACGGACATCTTACCATAAGTGAAATTATCAGATGGCAGGATGATTACTGTGCAAATTCATTCCTCAATATTATCACACAAAAAAAGGCTGATGAGAATGAAATTTTAGATTAAAGAATTCAGCATATAGATCCCGTATCGTAGAATGAGACATGTCAAGGGTAAATTTGCGTCAAAAATAATGTATATATTATGAAACAAATAAATTGCTATGCATGGTTAATGGATACGATACGTCGTAAAGGAGAGATCTCTCATCTGGATCTCTCAATGCTTTGGGAGAACGAGATAAAATTGAGCAATCACAAACCGCTCAACCGTTCTACATTCAGGCGATGGCGCAAAGATATTCAAACTCAGTTTGGCATAATAATTAGATGCAGGAAGTCTGGAGACTACCGGTATTATATCGAAAATCCGGAGAATTTTGACACCTGCCCTTGTCTTGCAGAATTATCCCTGGGATGTCTTCGTCGTATTAAAAGAGAGGATATTGTTGATGAATGCGAAATTCGTGAGGATTTAGTTGCCGGGCTGTTTTATTTCGGGAAAGCGCTGAAACTACATAAAAATGACGATTTGCACGTGGGCTGTTGGTCTGCTCGCCGCAAGCTTCAATATCATATAGCCTGTCAGATGAACAGGTCAGAAATCAAGTATACTGTCGACCATCTGAAAGAATGGTTACAAGAAGGCTATACGCCGGCGATAGAGTGTGTCGTCGATCTTGCAATCAGGGATCTTTCTACCGTTGACGTATCAAAACGCGTGCTTGGTCTTGATGACAAGAAAATTGTAAAACTGGTATCTGGATACCAAGATAAAGCATATCTCAGCCTAAGGCTGCATTTGAACAATGTAGCCGTAAGGAAATTCTTTTTCAAAAAAGCGGATGATGGAGATATGGAATATATCTTTCATCTTGCGGATTATCTTTACCGTATTGGACGATACGAAAAAGCATTCCAATATCTGACCCAAATCAACAGCGACCATTACAGGTCAACTATATCAGAATATCTCGGACTAATGTATTTCTATGGCCGCGGCATTTCCCGTGATTATGACAAAGCGCAGAATTACCTCGAAATTTCGGCTTCGGACAGCCCGGAGGTTGTATATGCTTTAGGGGAAATATACAGATATAAAGGGAACCTTTATAAAGCGGTTCAGTTATACCGCAACTTTATGATATCACCTTACAACAACAATAAGGGTAGATTTTATCAGAAAGCGAGAAAAGAGTTTACCGAAATTTACAGTGCGTTCGGAATAACGGACTGGATAATCATGACTATCAGCATACGTCGCAACAATCGCCGATGTGAATTTTCGGTTGAACTTCCGCCTTATTGCCGTATACTGATTTATTGGGGTGAGCCGGAATCAAGTCTACTTATCCGATACTCGGGAAAAACACGCTGCAGACACACTTTCCGTCACACATACAGAAACCCCGGAGAATATAAAATTGATTTTGAAGTGGTTTGCCATAATTCTATTGAGGCGTTTGAGTTCAGCAGATATAAGAAGCAACTTAAATGCATCGATTTCAAGATGTGTATGGGGCTGAGAAAGCTATCCATCATAGGGCAGTGCCTGGATTCCCTTAAGTTACCACTCAGTGAGTATCTTTATGGCATGATATGTCGCGGAAACAATATACATTCTTTGGATTTAAGCGCATGCCCTAATCTGACTCATCTTGATTGTTCATATAATCCTGTTGAGGAACTAAAACTGCATAAGAATTCACCATTAACTGCGGTATGTGCCAGACATACAAATGTGAAACGGGAGCTGCTGATCGACACCTTCCGTTCTAATAGAGGGGGCTTCTGCAATGCGCTTGATTATGATTCATTAATTCAGACAGATCTGCGTCTGGAATACTACTTCCGCTGCACGTCATGGGATAAGACGAGGAAATATCTGAAGAACAATCTTTCGTATTACTATTACCATGCCTTGTCGGAATGTGACCGGGCTTTTCACAGCCTGAAGGAAATGGCTCGGAAAAATAACCGCACGCCATATGAAAAAGGGTTTCTTGAGATTGATGACGAGTATGTATCAGAAGATACAATCTGCGGGCATGAAGAGTTCTTTCTTGTGAAAGAGCCTTGGGTGGTTTCACTCGCGACCAAGGTTAGAGATACTCACAATAAAGAGCCATGGATGCGCTGTGAATATACGCCTCCCGAATATTATGTGGCATATTGCCTTGTCAATATGATATTGAACGAAATAGAGATGAAATCGGTACGAGAAATTTATTAAACGTGTACCACAAAAAATGAGACAGAAAATAATTACCTTTGCGACTGTAACGAAAACTAATCATATCTTAGAAACATGAAGCAGATAATATTCCAACCCAAAGAGGAGATTGACCTCAACGACCGACTGGTAAACCTATATGGTTCAAAACTTATCGGATTATACTCCGATTTTGAACCTTTGTTTGACAGGGAAGGCATAAAACCTGCCTTACCGCTTTTGCTGTGGTTACATGATTGTGAGGCTTATGAAAAAGCCGACATCAAAGTGATGGTTTTCGGAAGGGAAACCAACAACTGGAATGACGGGAACCGCAAGCATCTCCCCAATGGAACGTACAATTTCGATATCCAGACCAATGATGATATCATTGCCGAGATAATGGGCAACGACGGTATATGTGATACATACGACAGTTACTGCAGACAGGATTCTGAAGAACCTAAAACTCCGTTTACAAAAAAGATGCTTGCTTTAGTCGAACGATTACGACAGGCAATGCCGGGTAAGTCCATTGAATGCGTCTGGAACAATATACACAAAGTCGGAAATGGTACGTCAGGCAGAGGTGGTTGCTGTGGACAACCAACTGCCGAAATACAGGAAATTGTCAAACGTCGGTTCGACGTTGTGCCCCAAGAGATTGACATTCTCAAACCTGATATCATGATCTTCCTGACGGGTAAAGATGCAGACAATGCAATCATGAATACATTCGGTATCACCAAAGAGGCATTTGTCCCCGTAAATACCGCTTCGGAATTATTCCTGGATCGAGTCAATATTCCGGATGTAAAATATGCGGCAAGAACTATTCACCCATCACGAAAGAGCAACGTGGAACTCAACTCTCACTTTGAAGCATTGATAAATGATATCATAGCAACTTTCTAATGGGCCAACTGCAGAAATACACCTGGCTGATTGAGACAATCCGGCGCGCCGGGAAGATTTCCCATAGGGACCTGTCCGACAAATGGGAACGGGCAATCGAATATAGTAATGGCGATCCTCTGCCCCGTGCCACCTTCAACCGTTGGCGCAAGGCTATCTATAATCTGTTCAGTATCGAAATCGAATGTCAGACAGTGGGCAGCTATCTCTATTATATCGCTAATCCCGAAGATATAGACGAGGATAAGCTGAAAAAGTGGATGCTCGACTCTTTTGCAGTTGGTAATCTTATCGGTGAAAACCTCTCGCTTAAAGATCGTATCATAGTTGATGAGATACCATCAGGACGCGAACACTTGACAACAATACTTGAAGCGATGAAAGAGAGTCGGGTTGTCAATATCACCTATCGTCCTTTCAAGAGATCGCACGGATATACTTTTTCGATTGAGCCATATTGCGTGAAACTGTTTGAAAACCGATGGTACGTGCTCGCTCACAACAACCGCGATGAAATCAAAATCTACGGGCTTGACCGAGTGGATGATGCCGAGATTACGGATGACAGATATAAGTTTCCGAAGAATTTTGATGCCGACAATTATTTCTCCACTGCCTACGGAGTTGTTATCGGCTACGATGTAAAGCCGCAGCGCATCGTGGTGCGTGCAAACGAAGATCATAAACATTACCTGAAATCACTTCCGTTGCATCATAGCCAGCGACTGATTGAGGACTATGGCGAGTATGCAGAGTTTGAGTTGTACCTTTCTCCGACTTACGATTTTGTCATGAAGTTGCTTCAGTTTGGAGCAATGATAGAGGTTATAAGCCCGGCATCACTGCGCAAAACTATGAAAGGTTGGATTTCAGATATGTATGAGCTCTATAAAAACGACTGATGAGGAGAGAGAAAAATTCCAAAATTTCGCCGAAAAAGCATTGAAATAATCTGTCCGACAATAAAATAATTTCAAACTGTCACTTACCTAATAAAATGAAAGAAACTATAATCGCAGTCGGTAATGGCGGATATAATCTTGCCTCCGATCTAATCGCGGCCCAATTATTCCCGAATGCCCGGCTTATAGTCTGCGATACCGACGAGAAAGATTTAGAAAAACATTCTGTCAATGCAGCGGCGTCTTTTCTCTTCGAAAAACTACGTGGAACAGTAGAATCCGGTTATATTACATTTGTCGAAGACATCATTGCAAAAGCGTCTGATTCGGTTATCGTCTGCGCCACTCTCGGTGGAATGACCGGCAGTAAATATGCACCGTTGATTGCTCTGGAGGCAATATTGAAAGGCAAATTTGTCTGCTCGTTCTTCTCAATGCCCTACGAATCTGAAGGAGAACAAAAAATTAAACGGGCAATGAACGCGAGTATGCAGTTGATTGTCTCGTCAAATTTTTTCGTTCAGCAAAACAACGACAGACTGAAAGAAGTAGAATCGCTTGGCTCGAGTGACATCAACAAACCATTAGTCGAAACAGTGAAATCTGCAATGAGCCACATGCCGTTGGAAGAACTTGACAATGACATAAATCATGAGGTTCTTCAAGCATATATTCCTGAAGAATATCGTGTGAACGGCATTCCCTTAGTCATGATTCGAGGTGATGTTTATCCGGGAATTACAGACGAAAACAGGAAGGGAATATTCAATCTTTGGTGATGACATTATGACGAAGAAGAATAATTTAGAAATTCCGAGAAATTTTGCATCATAAGAAATATATTGCTGCCAATACCCGTTGAGGCTTATTCGCTATTGAGCTATGTCGGTAGAATTTATATCCGGTAAAGACCATTACGACAAGGTAATTGAACGGGTGGCTTCTGTAAAGAAGTCGCTCTGGATAGGTACTGCCGACATTAAAGACCTTCATGTAAAGGACGGCGCCACAACAAAACCATTTCTCGGTGTTCTTGCCGACCTGCTGAAACGTGGTGTAGAAATACGTCTCATTCATGCCAAAGAACCGGGGCCTGCATTCCGGGAGGATTTCGACCGCTACCCAATTCTAAAGACCGGACTGGAGCGGATGCTTTGCCCGCGGGTACACTTCAAAATGCTGATCTTCGACTTTGAAACGGCCTATATCGGCTCCGCCAACCTGACAGGAGCCGGAATAGGCATGAAAAGCAACAACCGCCGCAACTTCGAGGCCGGCCTCCTCACCGGCGAGTCAACCATTGTTGAAGACGCCTTAGAGCAATTTGACAGCGTATGGCGCGGCGCCCACTGCACTCGCTGCGGGCGCCGCCAATACTGTTCCGACCCAATCAAATAAGCTATTGCCTGCTTATTATATCATCTTCAGCAGATACCAATGGCTTCCTGCATGATTCTTTTGGCGCGGGCATCCACCATCGAACTCCAAAGGCGCGAATCCTGAAGTTTTGCCATAGGTATGTACTGTTGGAAGCGAGCGAAAAACTCCAGCGGTTTTTCGATATTCCAATTCGTGATGACCTCGTTCCAGTCAGCCTTGTCAGCAAACTTTTCAAGGAGAGACCAGTCGTTATAGAAGCAGTATCGATTTGAGATTGCTTTCCAATCCCAACGGTTGGCAAACTTCTGAAGAGTGACCTCGTTGATGATATGGTTGGGGCATTCCTGAGAGAAGGCGCTCCAGTTTAGACGGCTGGCAAATTTGTCGATACCGTCGAGGGTCCAGATGATGTCACGGTTTTCGCTGATTTCATCCCAATCCAGCTTGTCGGCATACCTGTCAAGTATATCAATGCTTAGAGATTCGTTGCGGGAAATCTCTTTCCATGCTTCGGCTTCGAGTACAGAGTTAAGAAACTCATTTTTAGTGATCTGTTCCATATCTTGTTGTTTTTAATACTTCTTTGCTTTGGTAAAGCGCTAAAGTGTTTGTTCACCGCAAAATTATCCTCATGGTGTACCAAACTGTGATACAGGATGGAAATATTTTCAATTTCACCATTTTCTCATATTATGGTCAAGCCATTCAATAAGATCTGATATACTCAAAGTCTGAACTGAGAATTATATTAACTGCGCTCCAAAAGTCTTTTATGTCAGACTTTTGGAGCGCAATCTTATTAAATTAGTATGATATTCCGAACCTGATATATGGAATATTTTATGGCTGTGTGTCAAAAATCGCGATTCTTGATACACAGCCATATTTATGTAAGGATGGAAACCTAAACGGCCTAAGCCATCACCTCCATCCTACATATCTCTGTAATTTTCATTTCACCGGTGCGAACTGGTCTTTTCCGACACCGCAGACCGGGCATACCCAGTCATCTGGAATATCCTCAAACGATGTTCCAGGCGCGATACCGCTGTCGGGATCACCTACCGCCGGGTCATATACCCAGTCGCAAACCTCACATACATATTTATCCATAGCTGAAACAATTTATTTTAATCGTTGCGGCGACATTATTGTCACCAGTTTATCAACACACAGATTCATCATATAGTTCAGCATGGATACATAATTAGCCATGAACCCCGACGGTTCTCACCAGGTGTTTTATCACTTTTCGTATCGTACTCCATTTCTGGAATATAGCAGACTGACGCACTTCTCCGTAACCCACAAGAACCCACAAGAATCACCAGCAACGAGGCGAGCGCAACCATAAGCAGCCATCCATGAGGCTGTCTAACAAGTTTTAGACAGCCTCTCAATTAGTTTTTCACGATAATTTTCTCAGATTTTAAATTGCTTAACAAACAGCAAATCGCACATTCTTTTTGTATCAAATATAAACATTACATTACAGACTGTTACTCAATATTTCAACTACTTCAGCGCGGGTAAGCTGATGGTAACCGCCGGTCATTATGAGGGTGGCATCTGCGATTCCCTCTATCATATCCCGTGTTACGCCAAGTGACGAGATGTCGGAAGCAGCCCCGATTTCTTTGATCCAGGCAGCAAGAGCATCTATCCCCTCAGCAGCAAGCTCCACTTCTGTCTTTCCTTCTGCCGGTATGTTCCACACCACATGTGCAAAGCGGGCAAACTTCTTCACTCCATAATTCATTATCAGTCGGTAGTAGGAAGGGGATACGGCCGCAAGCGTCATGCCGTGGGTTGCATCTGTGTAGGCGCTGATGGCATGCCCGAGCATATGTACTTCCCAGTCCTGTGTCTTCCCTTCGCCGATGAGAGTATTCAATGCCCATGTCGCTGACCACATGATGTTGGAGCGCGCCTCATAGTTTTCTGGATCTTTCACAGCATCCCGGCCTGATTTTATTACTGAACGCATCAACCCTTCGGCAAGATAATCGGAAGTGGAGTCATCGTCACCGGAAAAATATTGCTCCATGATGTGGCTCATGATATCAAAGATACCCGCAACCATCTGACGCTTCGGCACAGAGAACGTATAGCGAGGATTAAGCACCGCAAAACGGGGCATAAGCTCTTCGCCGAACACCTTGCCGATTTTCATTCTGGTTTCCTGATTGGTAATTACCGAGCCGCCGTTCATCTCCGATCCGGTGCCTGCCATAGTCAGCACAGCACCGATAGGGATTATCTTCTGTTCAGGCGCCGGATCAGCCTGTTCTACCCAGAAATGCTGCCATGCGTCACCGTCATAACCGGCAGACGCGCTTACAGCTTTGGCATAGTCGATTGTGGAACCTCCGCCGACAGCCAGAATGAAATCGATGTTGTTGCTGCGGACTATTTCCACACCCTCTTTCATTTTGGCAAGAGTGGGATTAGGCATCACGCCGGAAAGCTCCACAACCTCCTTTCCCGCCTCACTGAGAGCAGCCATCACATCGTCGTAGATCCCGTTGCGCTTTATTGAACCTCCTCCGTATGCAAGAAGGACCTTTTTACCGAATCCGCTCAGCGCGGCCACAAGATTTTTTTGTGCCTCATCACCGAAATAAAGTTTCGTCGGGTTGGAATATATAAAGTTTCCTAACATAAAATTATAGGTATTAAGTTATTTAATCATTTTTACATAAGACCGCCTGCAATCTATTTCATCATCCCATCCGGGTATTAAAGCATGCGGTTTGTTTGTATTCAAGTCATTCATCAGCGATCTGATTTATATTGCAAATTTAACAGAAAGGCGCCGATTATTCCTACCGATTTACCGTCGATTATTACCATTTTTCTTTTTCTGCATTAAAATGCATTATGCGGTTGGCCGATTTGATTTTATATCGTATCTTTATGACCAGTCTGGTGGTCGTGAGACGTGGGGCACTAACTTAATGCACATTTTAAGTAACTTAAGATGAATAAAATTATAAAACTATTGATTATCACAATTCTGCTGTCATTATGCACTTTCAGGGTCGCGGGTAAACAGGATACACTGAAGGTACTCCAATTGAATTTATGGGTATTAGGGGAAAATGTGCCGGATGGACTGAAAGGAATTGTGGATATAATTGACCAGACCGACCCGGATATCGCTCTGTTTTGTGAGATAGCCGGCCATAATGAAGAACATTTCATGGACTATCTTGCCACTGAATTGAAAAAGAGAGGCAAGGTGTACTATGGAGAGAATCTGAGACAGACGATGGGCGTATTGTCAAAGATCAGGATAGAAGAAGCAAGCTCATGCTTCACACTTGAAGACAAATCAAGACCAAATCCTGTATGCAAAGCCACCGTCAGTATCGGTCAGAAAAAATTAATCGCATATTCCGTGCATTGGGACTGGACACATTACGAATGTTATCAACCCAGAGGCTATAGCGGTACTACATGGAAAAAATTACCGCACCAGGTCAGCGATGTAGACGCCATACTGACGGCCAACAGACTATCTTTCCGCGACGAAGGTGTCAAAGCCCTGTTGGAAGACGCCGCAAAAGAAATAAAACAAGGACATCTGGTCATATTGGGAGGCGATTTCAATGAACCGTCACATCTCGATTGGCAGGAAAACACCAGAAACATGAGAGACCATAACGGCCTGATCATAAACTGGGACTGTTCCATGCTTTTATCCGAGGCCGGATTCAAGGATGCATACCGCGAAATATATCCCGATGCGGTGACACATCCCGGCTTCACATATCCTGCCGGGAACAAAGATACGGATCTGAGCAAACTCGTCTGGTTACCGGACATGGACGAAAGGGACCGCATTGATTTTATCTACTATTACCCGGATCCGTCGCTGATGTTAGACAGCGCCGTTATCGTAGGCCCATCCGAGGATATAGTGAGAGGTGAAATTGTCGGGAACACCTCTAAAGACCCATTTATAGAACCGACAGGAATATGGCCAAGCGACCATAAGGGTATTCTCAGTACGTTTATAATTTCCGACAGTCAGTAATATGCGCACCCCGGCAAACACCAGATTTTGCCGGGGTGCGGTTTGTCTGCATAAATTAATGCAGTACCTTTCAGATTGTCAGATAAACAGACGCAAAGGTCATGCCGGCGTCCATTTACAGCGGACAGGCGACACAATGGCGCCCTCCTTTTTCAACTGCGCGAACACCTTGTCGACCACTTTGCGGTCAAGACCGGTCAACTCTGCCACCTTGCCGGCATTCAGCGGTTCGCCCGCCTTGCGCATTGCCTCAAGAACAACATTTTTCTCATCCATAATTCTATATTTTAATTAAATATTAGTTCCTCGATTATAACACCCAGCCCAAAAGAATAGTTCCGCCAACCGCAAGTCTGTATCATCAGTTGACTACCGCAGCTCACTTCCTCAAATCCATCCATATTTGATTACCAACGAATTAGCAATGTACGGTACAAATATGAGATTTCAAGTTAATAAGAATGACATCGGTTACTTTGCCGTTTTCTATCTCGGAAGGATAGTTGAAGCCCAGTTGGGAAGCTCCTTAACATAGCGTTTGGCAAGCTCGCCGTCGCTCAGTCGGAACAAAAGTCGAGCTTCCTCATCCTCGATTGAG
>CATJQX010000170.1 GCA_949742535.1 uncultured Muribaculaceae bacterium
ACGGGATATACGATTTCGTTCTCGAACTCATGCAGCATGCGGTCCACATCGCGCCGCACTTCCGGCTCTGGGAAATGTGTGGTGAGTATGTCGTTAAGTGTCGTTCCCTTGATGTCGTAGGCGAATGTGGGCGATGGCAGATGATGCGCGCGTCCCACTTTTTCCCAGAATTGTGTGTATAATGTCTCGGAGTCAATCAGCACTCCGTCGAGGTCGAACAATGCAGCTTTATATATCATAAATATTGTATTATTATAAGTAAGCAGTGGAAATTATTTAGTACAATAAGAGAGCTTGCTTTCAGGCAAATATAAAGCCTGACGATATTTTTTATGCGTGATAATTTTCATGACTTACTTGAGATTAATTCGAGCGCTCATGATGCCATGAGCGTCAACGGGTCGCAAAGTTACAACTTTTAACACAGCGAACCATCGTTTTTCAGTAAATTTGCAGAATATATTGCAATTGAGATATGACAGATTTCCAAAATATAAATGATATCAGGCGAGGGAAAACCGGAGACCGGCGTCCTTCCGCCATGCGTCATGATCCGATGACACTTGGAACAAAGCCTATTGGCAGACTTCTGCTGGATTATTCCATACCGGCGATTATTGCCAGCGTGGCGGTGTCTGTGTATAACATTGTTGACAGTATCTTTATTGGCCGCGGAGTGGGGGCTATGGCTATAGCCGGGCTGGCGATCACTCTTCCGCTGATGAATCTTGTGATGGCGTTCTGTACCTTGATAGCAGCCGGTGGCGCCACTATCAGCTCCATATTCCTCGGACAGCGCAATGTATGCAAAGCCACAGACGTGGTCAATAACGTCATGACCTTCTGTCTTGTTCATGCGGTGCTTTTCGGTGGTCTCACGCTGATTTTCATAGATCCGATACTGAGGTTCTTCGGCGCTACGGCCGAAACTATAGTGTATGCGCGTGAATTCATGGAGGTTATCCTTTACGGATTGCCGATGTCGTATGTCTTTATAGGGCTTAATAACCTGATGCGTGCCACCGGATATCCTCGCAAGGCAATGATTTCAGCTCTATTGTCTGTGGTGGTAAATGTGATCCTCGCTCCTATTTTTATCTACACGTTGAAATGGGGGATAGCCGGTGCGGCCTGGGCCACCAACGCGGGGCAGTTCGTGGCTCTGATCTGGGTGCTGTTCCACTTTTTTTCAAAAAAGAGTTATGTGCATTTCAATGCGGCCAACAGTTGGTGTAAAGGGTCTATCCTGAAAAAGATATATGCTATCGGTCTGTCGCCGTTTCTGATGAATGTCACCACATGTGTGGTGGTGATATTCATAAACAAGGCGCTTCTTGATTACGGTGGTGCCGACGGGAATCTCGCCATCGGGGCATTCGGCATCATAAACCGTGTCACCATGTTTTTTGTGATGGTGGTGTTCGGTGTAACACAGGGCATGCAACCGATACTCGGGTTCAATTACGGTGCCAACCAATGGGGGCGCGTGAAGGCGACCTTGTATAAAGGCATATGGATAGGCACCTCCATCACCGCCTTCGGATGCTTTATCACTGAAGTGTTCCCCGATATTCTCAGCAGGCTCTTCACAGTCGATGAGGGGCTCATATCCATAGCCCGCGAGGGATTCCGATGCTACTTTATATTTTATGCTGTGGTGGGATGTCAGATTGTGATACAGAATTTCTTCCAGTCTATAGGTAAGCCGCAGATATCAATATTCCTCTCTCTCACACGCCAGTTGATATTCCTGTTGCCTTTCCTTCTGACACTTCCGCGGTATTTCGGGGTAAAAGGCGTATGGCTGTCTATGGCAGGCAGTGACATGCTGGCTTTCATTGTGGCCGTGATAACTCTTGTAATCATGCAGCGGCGCATAAGCCGCAAGATGCAACCTGCCGCTCCCTCCATGGGAATGGCGCAAACAGACGATACCGATGATTGAGAATATAGAAATGCGGGTCACTCCCGAAGTGGCCTATGTGCCGCTGAGGCTTCAGACAGCAGTGTCCACACGGTTGCAGCTTGATGTTAACCGCATCCGCCATGTGAAGATACTGCGCCGCAGTATCGACGCGCGTCAGCGCCAGGTAATGGTGAATCTGACGCTGAAAGTGTGGGTCGACGAGACGCCGGCCACTGAGGATACCGCCCCGGTGTGCCCGGTTTATCCCGATGTGAGCGGGGCGTCGCAGGCAGTGGTCGTCGGTGCGGGACCGGCCGGTCTTTTCGCGGCTTTGCGTCTGATAGAGCTTGGGATGCGTCCCGTTGTGCTCGAACGCGGGAAAAGCGTGGAGGAGCGTGGCAAGGATATGGCACGTATCGCACGCGAAAATGTGGTGGATCCTGACAGCAACTATTGCTTTGGCGAAGGGGGTGCAGGAGCTTATTCAGACGGAAAACTCTATACCCGCAGCAAGAAACGCGGCTCGGTGGAGGAGGTGTTGAAGACGCTCGTGTGCCACGGCGCCTCGGAAGATATTCTCGTGGACGCACATCCGCATATCGGTACCGACAGGTTACCCAAAATCATAAGCGCCCTGCGCAATACTATAATCAGATGCGGGGGAGAGGTGTGTTTTTCCACAAGGGTTGAGGATCTCATTCTTGACGGTAATACAGTAAAAGGGGTGGTGACATCAGACGGATCCACTGTTGCAGGTCCGGTTATTCTCGCTACGGGGCATTCCGCCCGCGATGTATATGAGATGCTCTGCCGCCGGGGAGTGCTCCTTGAGCCTAAAGGGATAGCCGTCGGTGTGCGTCTGGAGCATCCGCAGCAACTGATAGACCGCATACAGTATCATAATCCCGGCGGCCGCGGCAAGTATCTGCCCGCTGCCGAATATTCCATGCTGACGCGTGTCGACGGGCGCGGTGTATATTCATTCTGCATGTGCCCCGGAGGGGTCATAATTCCTGCCGCCACCGGCGACGGACAGCTTGTGGTGAACGGCATGTCGCCTGCTTCCCGTGGAGGCAAATGGGCCAATTCCGGTATGGTCGTGGAGGTGCTTCCCGAGGATCTGGAAGATTACAACGATGCCGGGCCGCTGAAAGTGATGCGGTTTCAGGAAGATGTGGAGCGGCGTTTTTATGACGATGCCGACGGATCGCAGAACGCTCCCGCGCAACGCATGCGCGATTTCGTAGAGGGTAAGGTCTCTGCTTCTCTGCCTGCCACATCATATGCGCCGGGCATACATCCGGCACGGATCGACAGGCTGCTTCCCTCGTTTATCGCGAAACGCCTGCAGAAAGGGTTCTCCGATTTCGGGCGCAAATCGCGGGGCTTCCTTACCAACGAGGCTGTGCTTATAGGCGCCGAGACACGCACATCGTCTCCGGTGCGCATACCCCGCGACCCGGAAAATCTGTGCCATGTGGCGGTGTCGGGGCTATATCCCTGCGGTGAAGGTGCCGGTTATGCCGGCGGAATAGTTTCCGCGGCAATCGACGGGCGCCGGTGCGCCGAGGCTCTCGCCGCCTGCCGCTGACCGGCCGTCGTTATGATGGTGTATCTTAGGTTGCCTGATTGAGGATGCCAACTTTTAACTTTCAACTTCTATGGAAACGTGGAATCAACTCTCTGATGATGAAATAAAGATGGGGTTCGTTGCCTCCTGTATCGAAAGCGCGTCGGCACGTATCGGCTGCCGATATGATGAAATGCTTGACAGGATGGAGGCTGTCGGTCTTATCGACAACTACATATATCCCCATTATGAGGCTCTTCATACTGAGGACAGGACAAATCTGACTGATAATATCATTGATACCCTTAATCGTTGGGAAGCAAAAAACACCGGAAATAATGAAGGATAAGATAGAGATATACCATGCTGCCACAGAAGCTATCTCCAGACCTTTATGCAGAGTTGGCCGCAAGAACCTTGACTTTGGGCCGGGATTTTATATGACAGATGTTTATGATCAGGCAGTTATGTGGGCTTCACGGCGTGCTTCCGAGCGACAGGCGCCTGCGATCCTCAACGTGTATCTTCTTGACCGCGAGAACATGTTCAAAGACGCACGTATAAGAATTTTCGAGCAGTATGACAAGGATTGGCTCAACTTTATCGTGGCATGTAGAAAGGGAGAGCCTGTATGGAAAGAATATGACTATATCGAGGGTGGTGTGGCAAACGACCGTGTGATTGACACCGTAAATCTGTTTATCAACGGACTGATGTCAGAGGAAGGTGCGATCAGGCGTCTCCGTTACCTTAAACCAAACAATCAGATCTGTATTCTGAATCAGGAAATGCTTGACAGACATCTTAAATTCTGCGAATCTATAAAATTGTCAGACTGATGGATAATTACAGTAAGGAAATACTGGATATTTTGAGATGGAGCCGCATGGGCGTCATAGCATGCCGTATTGCCGAAAAAGTCGGCATCTCTCCTCTGCAGGCTCTCAAGGATTTCTATCGCAGTGACACATGCAGAAGGTTTCATGACCGTGGTACCGGCCTGTATATCCAGAGCGACAACTACATCGCCGACGACTATCTTATAGAAATCGGTTTTCAGTGTGAGTGACGCCGCTGACCGGCAGTTATCAGGGTAAAACGCTTCTCAGAGGGTATCTTCATCAGCCTCCTCGTCGCTGTCAGAGGCCTGCGCTATGGCGAGCATGGAGCGGTATTCCTCCCACTCCTGATCCTCCTCAGCTGAGAAGGTGAGAGGCAGCTCAGGGAAAGCGGCAAGCGTTTCGTTGAATTTTCTCTGGAAAATATGGAGGCTGAGGGTATAGAACACCAGGTCGCGGGCACCTTCACCGGTGTAAACTCCGGTGAGCACTGCCACAGGGTCTTTTTTTAATGTTGTTTCCAGAGCTTCCTGAACCTTTTCCATAAGTTCGGATGTAGCCTCATCGGGCATTCCGCCCGCTGCAGGCGTGTAGCTCCATGTCGTTTCCACACGGTAGCGGAAACGCGGATTTGATATAAATTTCTCGACGTCAGTCCTTACGGTCCCCATCACGAGGTTACCTGATTCGGCGCTTTCAAGCGGTGTGGTCAGCCAAGCCATAGATAAATCTTTTTTGTTTCCCCAAAGTTAATACTTTTCCTTCATTTGGGCGCTATCCGGAGCCATACATGTAGTAGATATGCCTGTATGCACCGAAAATAAACAAGCGTATGCTATGCGGCATTAAAGAATATCATGAAATATTACAAAAAATTATAATTTAAAAAAATATTTGTCCCACGATTACGTTATATAAATGTATGACGTCATATTCAATCACATTACAAAATAAATCAATCGTTATGAGGAAAATTTTTGCGACAGCTTTCCTCGCTCTTCTGTTGGCGGGGTGTTCAAGCGATGAGGAGCCGGCAAGGCAGGATGCCATTGACAGAAGTGTGATATATGGCGAGACACTGGTATTCGAGGCCGGTGGCTACGTGTGCGACAATCCTTTTGTGGGGGAACTCAGAGAGGGGGAGAACGGTGCCCAGACTTTTGTCGCCGTCCATATAGGGGAGTGCGAGATCTACAATTCATCTATCGCCAACGCCCGTTACCGTATTACCGTAGAACCTGAGGAAACGGTCTTCCCTAACCTTCATATGGAGATCGGCATGCCGTATGCGGAGTTTGTGAAAGCGCATTTCCAGTATCTGAGAAATCCCGGAAATCCGATTTTCGCCAACGCCACCGACGACGGCAGCGACCATATCAGATATGCCTACCACTTTTCTGACGACCGGCTCGCGCGGATAGTGGTTACATTCAATGTATCTGATCTCGGCAACGGCGGAGAAAAGAAACTGGATGACTTTCTCGCGCACCGTTATGAAGAGGATGCCGATGCCCCGGGAACATGGTATAATGCCTACTCACCCGGCGAGGCTACTGTGAAGGCTACTCTCGAAGGACCGGACTACCGCAGCATTCTCACGATTGAGAGCGTGCGCTGAGGTGTGCGCATGCAATGCGACGACAGATACGGAAGTTTTTTCCAACAGGTTTTTGATGTGGCACACTGACTTTTGGGTGAGAAAATTTTGGCAGACGGTGGATTATTGCTAAATTTGTATTCCCAAATACGAAAGAAAGAAAACAATAATGGAAATCACCGGAAAAATCATACTGGCTCTCCCCGAGATGTCTGGCATATCCAAAAGCGGCAATGCCTGGAAAAAACGTGAATATGTGCTTGAAACACAGGAAACTTATCCCAAGAAAGTGCATTTCGACTTCTTCGGAGAACGTGCCGATCAGTTCCCTCTCAATGTGGGAGATGTGATCAAACTGAGTTTCGACATAGAGAGCCGCGAATTCAACGGCCGCTGGTACACAAGTATACGCGGATGGAAGTCCGAGCCTGCAGCAGCCGGTATGCCCGCCGACATGCAGCCCGCCGGTGCTTTCCCCACCCCTATGGCGGCTCCGGCAGCTCCTGCCGCCCCATCGCCATTCCCCGGCGTTTCGGAACCCGCCGCTACCGACGATCTTCCCTTCTGATCAGGGCGGATCCGACGGAAACTTATCGTGGCGGATGCACGATATATCAGTAAAAACCGGATACCATGCAGTTTCCGGTTTTTTTCGTATCTTTGCACCTCTGAAACAGTGGCGCCAGACGCGATTCCATAAATGTGGCTTGACCGCTGTTACACTTATTTGACTGTTTCCAAATGAAGAATATAAGGAATTTCTGTATCATAGCGCATATTGACCACGGCAAAAGCACCCTTGCCGACCGTCTCCTTGAATACACCAAGACCGTTGCCGGCAAAGACCTGCAGGCGCAGGTGCTTGATGATATGGATCTGGAGCGTGAGCGTGGCATAACAATTAAAAGCCATGCCATCCAGATGGCCTATGCGTTCGAGGGGGAAAATTATGTACTGAACCTGATTGATACTCCGGGGCACGTGGACTTTTCCTACGAGGTGTCGCGTTCAATCGCTGCGTGCGAGGGTGCGCTCCTTATTGTGGACGCCACACAGGGCATACAGGCGCAGACAATATCCAACCTGTATATGGCCATAGATTCCGATCTGGAAATCATACCGGTCATAAACAAGGTGGATCTGGAGAGTGCGAAGCCCGATGAAGTGGAGGACCAGATTGTGGATCTTCTCGGGTGCAAGCGCGAGGAGATAATACGCGCGTCAGGAAAGACCGGCGAAGGTGTTGACGAGATACTGAAAGCCATCATTGAGCGTGTGCCGGCTCCGACCGGCGACCCGGAAGCTCCGTTGCAGGCTCTCATTTTCGACTCCGTGTTCAACCCCTTCCGTGGCATCATCGCATATTTCAAGATAGTCAACGGCACCATCCGTAAAGACGATTTTGTGAAATTCGTGTCTACCGGCAAGGAATACCATGCCGATGAGATCGGTGTGCTCAAACTCGATCTTGTGCCGCGCCAGGAGCTGTCGGCAGGAAATGTGGGTTATATAATCTCAGGAATCAAGACCTCAAGGGAGGTGAAAGTAGGCGATACCATAACCCATGTGGGACGCCCCGCTCCCGCCATCGAAGGGTTCGAGGAGGTAAAACCGATGGTGTTTGCCGGCGTCTATCCCATCGAGGCGGAAGACTTCGAGAACCTGCGATCGTCGCTGGAAAAACTGCAGCTCAACGATGCCTCCCTCACATTCCAGCCGGAGTCGTCGATGGCGCTCGGTTTCGGATTCCGCTGCGGTTTCCTCGGATTGCTTCATATGGAGATCATACAGGAGCGTCTTAGCCGTGAATTCAATATGGAGGTGATCACTACGGTGCCCAACGTGTCCTACAAGGTATATGACAAGAAAGGTGGCGTCACCGAGGTGCACAATCCCTCGGGATTGCCGGAAGTGACGCTGATCGACCATATTGAGGAGCCATACATACGCTCGTCGATCATTACCACCACCGATTTTATCGGCCCTATAATGACGCTGTGCCTCGGAAAGCGTGGCGAACTGATAAAACAGGAGTTCATCTCGGGCAACCGTGTGGAACTGACCTTCGACATACCTCTGGGTGAGATAGTGATAGACTTCTATGACAAACTGAAATCCATCTCCAAAGGATATGCCTCTTTCGACTATCATCTCCATGATTTCCGAGATTCGCGCCTTGTGAAACTCGACATGCTTCTGAACGGCGAGAGCGTCGACGCTCTCTCCACCCTCACCCATGCCGACAACGCTGTGGCTTTCGGAAGGAAAATGTGTGAGAAACTCAAGGAGCTCATCCCGCGCCACCAGTTCGATATCGCCGTGCAGGCCGCCATCGGCGCCAAGATCATAGCACGCGAGACCATCAAGGCAGTGCGCAAGGATGTGACCGCCAAGTGTTACGGCGGCGACGTTTCACGTAAGCGAAAACTGCTCGAGAAACAGAAGGCGGGCAAGAAACGCATGAAGCAGATCGGCTCAGTGCAGGTGCCGCAGAAAGCATTCCTTGCAGTCTTAAAACTTGACTGACGCTACGGAGGTCTGTGTCTTTCGCATGAATTTGGATATGCTATGAATGCTTAAGGAAAGTTTGCATACTCTTATTTGTGGGGCAGGAAAGATTATCGTATATTTGTGTGCTGAACAGGCGCTTGTGACAATGCGGCTGTCCGGCACACTGTTATTATGAAGAGGCTCAGACTGTTACAATATATATTTTGCTATAGCTTACTGATTGCGTGGCTTGCACAGCCGTTTCGCGCAACGGCCCAGATAAATGCGGAGCAGGTGCTTCGCGTAGGGCAGAACTCCCTCTATTTCGAGGACTACATGCTCTCCATACAGTATTTCAACCAGGCGATAAACGCCAAGCCGTATCTGGCACAGCCATATTTTTTCAGGGCTATCGCAAAACTGAACCTTGACGATTTCCTCGGGGCTGAAGAGGATGCCACCGCAGCCATAGAGCGCAACCCGTTTATCGCCGACGCCTATGAGGTGAGAGGTGTGGCGCGTCAGAACCGCGGTAAGCTCGCCGAGGCGGTGAGCGATTATGACAGCGCGCTGAAACTGGTGGCAAAAAGCCGCGGACTGCTCTTTAACAAGGCTCTTGCACAACAGGAACTTAATCTGGCCGACAGCGCCATGGCCTCGTTCAATCAGCTGTTGCAGGATTTTCCGAATTTCGAGAACGGTTACATAGGACGAGCCCGGCTCTATCTGCAGCAGGGGGACACTGTGGCGGCAAGTGCCGATATTGACCATGCGCTGCAGCTCAACAAGAATTCCGCCAACGGTTACCTGCTGCGTGCCGACATAGCCATGAGCTCACGGCGCGACTTCGAAAGTGCCGCCACAGACCTGACAGAAGCCATACGTCTGCAGCCGCGTGAGCCGGGCCTGTATATCAACCGCGCTTTCCTAAGATACAACCTCGACGACTACAACGGTGCGATGGACGACTACGATTACGCCCTGCAGCTTGATCCGCTTAATGTGGCCGCCATATTCAACCGCGGCCTGCTCCGTATGGAGGTGCGTGACAACGACAATGCCATAAAGGATTTCAGTCGTGCCCTTGAGCTTGACCCCGACGATTACCGCTCACTTTACAACCGTGCGTACCTCTATTCCGAAAAACGGGATGTGACTTCGGCTATGGCTGATGTCAACAGATTGCTTCAGGCGTTTCCGGAACTCCCCGAGGCATATTACATGAGGAGCAACCTGCAGAGGATGGCTGGCAATATGGCTGTGGCAGAGAAAGACTACAACCGTGCGCTCGCATTGTCAAAACAGCTTCCGGCAGGGGGTAGTAACGCCCAGACACCTGTCGTGGGCGGGAAACCTGTCACGGTGCCTTCGGGCGGAAACAGCGACGCTGCCGACCGCGGCAACGGCTCGCAGAGCGCCTCGACGGAGGACAAACTCACCCCTGAGGCGGTAGCACGCAGATTTGCCGCGCTACGCACGGTGGAAAGTCCCATCGAAGTGGAGGAGGAATTCAACAACAAGAACATACGCGGCCGTGTGCAGGACCGCTCGAGGCGTATAGAGCTTGAACCGCTGTTTGCCCTGAGTTATTATACCTCTCCTACCGAATTGCGCCCATCGGCATATTACATGAAAGAGATTGACGATGTGAACTCCACACGTATGCTCCGTTTCCTGGTGCAGCTGACAAATGCCGACACCGGTCCGTCGGATGAGGCTAATATAAACCGGCATTTCCGTTCGGTGGAGTATTATAATTCCTATCTCTCAACCCATACACCGCGCGCCATCGATTATTTCGGACGTGCCATGGACTTTGTGGTTTTGCGCGACTATGCTTCCGCTATTGAGGATCTGAACCGCGCCCTCGCGCTGACGCCTGATTTCGCTCTCGGATATTTCGAGCGTGCCACCGCACGCTATAAATCCATGCAGGCAGGGAATGTGGAGGCTTCGGAGAGACAGATGGAGACCCGGGCTGTGATTGCCGATCTGGACAAGGCCATAGAGCTGTCACCCCGCATGGCTTTCGCCTACTATAACAAAGGGAATGTGCTCGCCGAGCTTGGCGATTTCACATCGGCCCTGATGGCATATAACAAGGCTATAGAGATGAAGCCCGATTTCGGGGAGGCATATTACAACCGTGGATATGTGTATTTCCAGATCGGAGACCATGACAAAGGTGTGGTGAACCTCTCCAAAGCAGGAGAGCTTGGTGTGGTTCCGTCATACAATCTTATAAAACGGATGCACTGAGAAAACATATGCCTTAGGCTGTTATATAAATGACGATACGCAACAATCAAACAAATAAATCCTAACTATAACAACAAATGTTGACAGATTCAGATTTGAAGACACTCGCAGCGAGAGGCATTTCCGCCACGCAGCTGCAGGAACAGATAGACCGCTTCGTTACAGGTTTCCCATATCTCAGAATTTATGATTCCGCACGCCCCGGCAACGGCATTACGGTACTGGCCGATGAGGAGCAGAACCAGGCCGTGGAGCGTTGGGACAGCTATCTCGCCGACGGCGGGAAGGTGACGAAGTTTGTGCCCGCGTCAGGAGCCGCATCGCGTATGTTCAAGGCTCTTTTCGCTTTTGTAGACGGTGAGAAAGAGCATCCCGAGGAAGGATCGGATGTGCAGAAACTTATCGCCGGCATTCATGATGTGGCTTTTTATAAGGAACTGAACGATCTGCTTCTGGCCAGATATTCCAAAGATGTGGACGCTCTTCTTGCCGAAGGACGCGAGAAAGATGTGATAGCCGCTATCATCAGACCTGAGGGGCTGAATTACGGCAACCTGCCGAAAGGTCTGCTTACTTTCCACCATGCCGGCGATGGCACCCGCACTCCGGTGGAGGAGCAGCTCATGGAGGGCGCCCAGTCTGCCCGCCAGGCCGACGGCACCGTGAACATGCATCTTACCGTGTCGGGATCGCATCGCGAGGCGTTTGCCGCAAAAATTGCTGAGGTGACTCCCGCCATAGAGAAGAAGATGAATGTGAAAATAAACGTGAGCATGTCTGAGCAGAAGGCATCTACCGATACCGTGGCCGTGAATGAGGACAATACCCTCTTCCGCGAAAACGGTGAGATGGTGTTCCGTCCGGGCGGCCACGGCGCGCTTATCCAGAACCTCAACGATATCGATTCTGAAGTGGTGTTCATAAAGAACATCGACAATGTGGTGCCCGACAAGCTCCGCGCCGACACCTTACGTTACAAGAAGGTGATCGCCGGTTATCTCATGGAACTGCATGACAGGATAATAAGCTATATAAACCTTATCGACAGCCGCTCCTATACCGAAGAGCAGCTCGGAGAGGTCTGTGCCTTCATGCGCTCGGCGTTCAGTTTCGACGCACCGGAACTGGCAGATCTCCACGGAGAGGATCTCGCCGACTATCTGCGTGCCAAACTTGACCGCCCTCTGCGTGTATGCGGCATGGTGAGAAACGAAGGTGAGCCCGGCGGAGGCCCGTATATCACATACAACACCGACGGCTCGCGCTCGCTTCAGATCCTCGAGAGCACACAGATAGATCTTGGCAAGGAGGAGAACCGCCAGATGATGGCCAAAGCCACACACTTCAATCCGGTGGATCTGGTATGCTATGTGCGCGACGCTGAAGGTCACAAGTTCGATCTTACCCGTTATGTGGATCCGCAGACAGGCTTTATCTCCTCAAAATCGCTTCACGGCCGCAGCCTGAAAGCGCTTGAGCTGCCCGGGCTATGGAACGGTGCCATGAGCGACTGGAACACCGCGTTCGTGGAAGTGCCGGTGAGCACATTCAACCCGGTAAAGACGGTCAATGACCTGCTCCGTCCCCAGCATCAGGGATAATCCCGGATAACAGTATAATGAAAGCTGCGGCGGCAAACTGATATGTCGCCGCAGCCATTTTTTCAAGGCATCGCTTTGCACCTCCGTTTATGAACCTCTTTCGGCAACAGACGTGTTCGGACTGATAGACTGCAATAATTATTTCGTATCGTGCGAAAGGGTTTTCCGCCCGTGGCTCGAGGGAATACCGGTTGTTGTCACAAGCAACAACGAAGGGTGTGCCGTGGCTATGTCAAACGAGGCGAAGGCTCTCGGAATCACACGCGGGAAGCCGATTTTCGAGATACGCGACCTTATCAGGCGCCATGGCGTGGTGGTTCTCCCCGGCAACCACAGGATGTATGGCGATATTTCGTCGCGTGTGATGAGCGTGGTGGAGAGTGTGGCCGGCAATGTGGAGATCTATTCGATAGACGAGGCGTTCGTCCGTTTTCCCGCAATGCCGGAGGAGCAGATGGTGGCTATGGCCAGGGAGATAGTGCGCCGTGTGCGCCGCTGGACCGGTATTCCCACCTCTTTCGGGATAGCTCCTACGCGCACTCTGGCAAAAGTGGCGGCCCGTTTCGCGAAAAAATATCCGAATTACCGTGGCGTGTGTGCCATAGACAGTGACGAAAAAAGACGCAAGGCGTTGGCGCTTATAGATATCGAGGATGTATGGGGAGTGGGGCGCCGCCAGGGCGCGCGTCTGCGCCGGTATGGTATAGTCAGGGCCATAGATTTTGCCGATATGCCTGAGACGCAGGTGCAGACGATAGTGAATGTGACAGGTCGCCGCACGTGGAAAGAACTTAACGGCTGTCCGTGCATCGAGGCGGATACCGACAGCGGGGATCACCGCAAGCAGATAAGCACCACCCGTACATTCTCCCCCAGTCTCACCGGCCTGGCTGATCTCGAGGGGGCTGTGGCGTCGTTCATGACCATCGC
Source organism: uncultured Muribaculaceae bacterium (assembly GCA_949742535.1). Lineage (GTDB taxonomy): Bacteria > Bacteroidota > Bacteroidia > Bacteroidales > Muribaculaceae > UBA7173. The sequence goes on from CATJQX010000170.1 coordinate 13,193, forward strand.
GGCGCGCAAACTCAGAAAGCAGAATTCCTGTGCTGCCGCCATTTCAGTGTTCCTGCAGACAAACCAGTACCGCACCGAGCTGGAGCAGTATTCCAACAGCGCCTATAGAAAGATTATGGAACCGACAGCCGATTCGCTGACACTTATAAAAGAGGCTGTGGAGGCGCTTCACACGATTTATCGTCCCGGTCTGCTTTACAGGCGTGCCGGGGTGCACATTACCGAAATAGTGCCGGGCGGGGCGGTGCAGCACAGCCTTTTCAGTTCGGTAGAAGATAGAGAGCGCAGAGAGAAACTTATGAAACTTATGGATTCGCTCAATGTGAACCCCCGCACTTACAATATGCTTAAAGCCGCCATATGTTCCGGGGATCTTTCTCCCCGCCACGCCACTTCTCCTGAAGGGATGGGAAAAGAGACGAAAGAGGCGGCAAAAGCGCTTGTCCTGCGTCCGGTATCACTCTCTGTCGCATCCTTGCCGCTTTCGCTAATAAGGCTATCGTTGAACAGAGAGTGACCCATACGGGGTATTTAACATAATGATATAGTTTTTTTGGCATTATTAGGAGATATTTTCTATGTAAGGGTATTGTCACTTTAACGTATTTATGTTAATTTTGTGGCGGGGTGTTAATTGCGTCCCGCCTTTTTGCATGCCCGTATCCGGAACCTGGAAAAGTAATAAAACTTATGGGACTTCCGATTGTTAATCTTATATAAGTTTTTTAAACCGATAGTCCGGTATGCGTGCATGGAGATGAAACAAAGAGTGTGTTTCTCTATCCGTTTTGTGATTCAGACAGACTATCCCGATTTAAACTCAACAGAAACAGAAAAGAATGAAAAAATCAACCATATGGTTGCTCACAGTTCTTATGGCGATGACCGTGATCGGTCTGCTCTATATACAGATCATGTATATGGAGAGTATGATACGCATGCGTGATGACCAGTTCACCGAAGGTGTGCGCCGGTCGCTGTATGCTGTGTCGTCGCTTCTGGAGCAGGATGAGACCAAATATTTTCTGGAGGAGGATGTGGCGCAGGTTGAATCCTCCTCGATATACGCCCAGTATGGTGGCGCGCCACATCTCGGAGGCCTCAGATACAGTTTCACCACGCATAGCGGACTTGAGGGTGACGTGACTCTCAAAGGTGATGCCGAGAAGATATACAAGATCCAGAACGACAACAATCTCGCCAACAGCTACAACAGCATGCGCGAGGAGCTGAAAGGGCAGTACCTTTACCAGAAGGGTGTGATCGACGACGTGATCATCAATATCATGAACAAGGCCGGTGACCGCCCCATAGAGGAGCGCGCCGACTCGGTGTCGGTACGCAGATATCTGAGCCGCGAGCTTGAGAACAACGGCCTGGAGCTTCCGTTTGAGTTCGCCGTAGTGAACCGCAACGGCAAGGTTTTCTACCAGTCGCAGGGTTTCGCCAATGTGAACCCCGCCACGCTTGAAAACAGCATGTTCGTGCAGTCGCTTTTCCGCAACGATCCCGCCTCGAAAAAGAATTATCTCAAGGTATATTTCCCCTCCAAGACGACATATATCCTGAGCTCGCTGAAATTCATGATCCCCTCGTTTATCTTCACCTTCATTCTGCTGATAGTGTTTATCTACACCATAATCATAGCGTTCAGGCAGAAGAAACTCACGGAGATGAAAAACGACTTCATCAACAACATGACCCACGAGTTCAAGACACCTATATCCACCATCTCACTGGCCGCACAGATGCTTAACGACCCGTCGGTGCGCAAATCGGCCCCGATGATGCAGCACATATCCACTGTCATAAACGACGAGACGAAGCGTCTCCGTTTCCAGGTGGAGAAGGTGCTCCAGATGTCGATGTTCGACAAGAAATCGGGCACGCTACGCATGCAGGATGCCGATGCCAACGCCGTGATAAGCAATGTGGTCAATACCTTCAGGCTCAAGGTAGAGAAATTCGGCGGGAAAATCGACGCACGTTTTGATGCGGAGGATGCCATTGTGAACGTGGACGAGATGCACTTTACCAATGTGATCTTCAATCTGCTCGACAATGCCCTCAAATACCGCAAAGAGGATGTTCCGCCTATGCTTACAGTGACGACACGCAATCTCCCGCAGAACAAGCTTGAAATCATAGTCGGCGACAACGGCATAGGCATAAGCAAGGAGAACCTCAAGAAGATATTCGAGAAGTTCTACCGCGTGTCCACAGGAAACCGCCATGACGTGAAAGGTTTCGGGCTTGGTCTGGCATATGTCTATAAGATGATAAACCTTATGGGAGGGGAGATAAAAGCAGAGAGCGAGCTTGGCAAGGGATCGCGTTTCGTGATCATTCTCCCCCTGCTGGCATCCCCGTCAGATGACGATGATGTAGCCGACGGAGGATCATCAAGGTAATGCGGGAACCGTACTGATGAAAAAAATTAACGGTTGAATGAACAATTTAGAAAAATTAATAATTATATAAATATAACCAACGCTTTAGACTATGGATGATCGTATGAGAATCCTCCTATGCGAGGACGATGAAAACTTAGGCATGCTCCTGAGGGAATATCTGCAGGCGAAAGGCTTCAATGCCGACCTGTATGCCGACGGGGAAGCCGGATATAAGGCCTTTCTGAAAGGGAAATATGACATCTGCGTGCTTGATGTGATGATGCCGAAAAAAGACGGCTTCACATTGGCGCAGGAAATTCGTGCGGTGAATAGCGAGGTGCCTATCATCTTCCTGACTGCCAAGACTATCAAGGAAGATATTCTTGAAGGATTCAAGATCGGCGCAGACGATTATATCACCAAACCTTTCTCGATGGAGGAACTGGTGTTCCGTATCGAGGCCATTCTGCGCCGTGTGAAAGGGAAGAAGGGGAAGGAAGTGACCATGTACAAGATCGGCCGCTTCACTTTCGACACCCAGAAACAGGTGCTGATGATCGACGACAAGGTGACCAAGCTGACCACCAAGGAATCAGAGCTCCTGAGCCTGCTTTGCGCGCATGTAAATGAGATTCTGGAACGCAACTATGCGCTCAAGACCATATGGATCGATGACAATTATTTCAACGCACGCTCCATGGATGTCTACATCACCAAGCTGCGCAAGCACCTCAAGGCCGATCCCTCTATCGAGATCATAAATATCCACGGCAAGGGATATAAGCTGATCGCTCCTGAGGCTGAGAAACAGGCCTGATGTACATTGATATAAAAATCATGGGGTCTCCGGATCAATCCGGAGGCCCCATGATTTTTTATGTGCTGAAAAATTTTATTCTTGTTTGTCGCCCATGGCTATCTGGTATTCGTTCCAGAGTGCCTCTATTTCGGCATCGGAGCCGAGGGCATATTTTATGGCACCGTCAAATGACCAGGGCACCACCTCAAGGGTGGAACGGTTGAATTTGCGGAGGAAGTCGGGATCTTTGGTCTCGCGGAGCCAGTTGAAGAAATAACCGGCATGGCGGTAGCCCTGTGTGTAATGTCCTCCACGCGGACGGTCGGCGGGAGTGAAACCTCCGTTGGCCACACGCACTGCATCGGCCATCCCCTCGATGAAAGCCCACACAACAGGGTTGTCACCATATCCGCCGATACCTTGCGGCTCGAGCTGAAAGGCGTGGGTGAGTTCATGGAGCAATACTCCGCGGGTTTCAAACAGCACCTTGGCGGTGTCGTTGTTGACGAACGAGTTCTCTATATGGCGTGTGCTGTAGAAAACGGCCACGTTGCCGTTGCCACCGCTTTTGGCCGAAATGCCGTCCACATCCTCCAGAGTGTAGTGAAGCCGCTTCACGGGCACTATGCTGTCTTTAGGCGAAAAATAGAGTGTGGAAAGCACATCATGCGCCTGGTCGGTGATATACGCTTCCGGTTCGGGGATTATGCTGTGATAAATCTTCGATCCCTTTGTTTCCGGTGATTTGTCGTGGAAAACGATTTTACCTATATTATAGTTTTCCCATTTGCTTTTGGCCGATGCGGTATCGGCAGCAAAGGTGGTGGCGGCGGAGAGAAAGATCAGCGGAATTACCCTCTTTAAGATATTGGCAGATCTCATAGTTGAAATATTGGTTAGTATTTTATTTAAACGGGATGATCAGGAGAATATTTTGGAGGACGGGAATAATTTCTTATTTTTGCGAAAGGAAGTTACGAAAAGAGTGTAATTTATTGGAAATGAGCGTAGGTTAATTGCTCATGATAGTAATAGGTTACGAATTAGTTAGTTATCTACTGCATTA
>CATJQX010000171.1 GCA_949742535.1 uncultured Muribaculaceae bacterium
GACTGGTGCGGATACTGGCGCAAACATCAGAACGAAGCCGACAAAGAAACCCTCGCATCATACATCCGCCCATACCTCCTCATGGAAGGGTTCCTCCGCGAACAGCCACGCGACATATTCTACAGCCTCTGCCAGTATGGTATGCAGGACGTATGGAAATGGGGCGAATGCGTCGACGCCAATTCATGGCGCACCACAGGCGACATCGTCGACACATGGGAGTCACTCTACGACATAGGATTCGTACAGCAGGCCGACCTATATCCCTATTCACGCCCGGGAGCCTGGAACGACCCCGACATGCTCATCGTGGGAAAAGTAGGATGGAGCGACAACCTCAGGGATTCACGCCTCACACCCGACGAACAGTACACCCACATCACACTGTGGACCCTTCTCGCTGCCAACATGCTCATCGGATGCGACCTCGCACAGCTCGACGATTTCACTATCAATCTCCTGTGCAACAACGAAGTCAACGCCATCAACCAGGACACCCTCGGCAAACAGGCCAAACGCGACATCGTTGACGGCGATATCCAGATCTGGAGCCGTCCCCTCAGCGACGGAAGCCGTGCCATAGGCATCTTCAATGTCGGCACAGACGAGCAGACCGTAGATTTCAACAAATACAAGAAAGCGCTCGGAATAGGAAACGTAAAAAACATACGCGATCTCTGGCGTCAGAAGGACCTTTCAACCACCGACACCAGTTACCTTGTCGCTCCCCACGGAGTAAGATATATCAAGGTGACAGAATAACCCGCCATTCTGTAGTGTATCACTCCACGGAATAACAGAAACAATATCCCCTCCCGACAGTTCCGTCACATGACTGTCAGGAGGGGATATTATATTTTATGGAACAGGGCAAAAATGCTATTTGCCGAGGCTCTTCAGCAGATCAGCCACTACAAAAGTGCTTCCCCCGATAAATATAGCCCCCGGATCCAAGGCTACAGCATTGTCATAGGCTTCCTTCACACCTGCCACAGCCCTTCCCGCTCGACCGGCACGCTCTGCAATCTCAGAAAGTCTGTCCGCAGGAAGCGCGCGCGGAATGTCCGCATTGGTATATATATATGTGGCGTCCTCAGGCAACTTCGGGAAAATATGCGATGTATCCTTGTCATTCACAAAGCCGAGCACCACAACAAGAGGACGCGGCAGCCGGCCAAGCTGTGGGGAAAGAAACTCCCATCCACCCTCATTATGTCCCGTATCACATATCGTCAGCGGTCTGTCGGCAATCTTCATCCACCGGCCCATCAGACCGGTTGCGTCACATACATGCCTCATACCCTCGGCGACATCACAGTCCTTTATCTTCCACCCCAGAGATCTCAGCTCCTTCAGAGCGGCAAGCACCGTCAGTGAATTTTCCCTCTGGCAGTCACCTGTAAGCTGATACTCCAATGCCCCGAATTCCGTTCCATCCACCCTCAGCATACCGGCGGCGGAATAACTGAAACCCGCATCGGGAAACATACCGCAAACCGGCCTGGGAACAGCGCCGCACTTGCACGCGCACTCTTCCAGAAACTTCCTGATATTCTCCTTCGGCTCCCCTATCACCACCGGTATTCCGGGACGCATTATGCCGGCTTTCTCCCTGGCTATATCCTCAAGCGTGTTGCCGAGCTGCGCCATGTGGTCAAATGAAATATTGGTTATCACCGAAAGCTGAGGGTCGACAATATTTGTGGAGTCAAGACGGCCTCCAAGTCCCACCTCAATGACAGCCACATCCACCTTGCAGCGGCTGAACCACTCGAAAGCCATCACCGTTGTAAGCTCGAAAAACGAAGGGGCGAGCCTTTCCGACAGACCGGACTCCACATAACCGTTGACAAAACGCGCCACCTCGTCACGTGGAATCTTCTCGCCGTTAACCCTCATACGTTCGCGGAAATCCACAAGATGAGGCGATGTGTACAGTCCCACCTTATATCCCGCGGCCTGCAGCACCGCCGCAATCGTATGCGAAGTGGATCCTTTGCCGTTTGTGCCAGCCACATGCACCACAGGATAGTTCATATGCGGATTCTCGAAAGCCACAGCCAGATCTGTCACCGTCTGAAGCCCCGGCTTGTATGCCGCCGCGCCTATCGACTGGAACTGAGGCGTCTGCAGATACAGAAACTCCACAGCTTCATCATACGTCATTCTCATAATTTCCGTTCCCCTTTCAATAATATATTATAAAACCGGCCAGTCCGGAAAGAATTATCACAAGTATAGGATGGATCTTTGTAAAAAGTACAGCTGCCAGAGCACCACAAGCAATCACGACAGAAATGAGCACTTCACCTGACTCGCTGCCGAAATTGGCCTCATTCATCAGCAGGAGAGCAGCCGACGCGATAAGCCCTATAACCACCGGCCGCAGCCCCATAAAGATACCCCTTACCACCACACTCTCCTTATGTCTCTTTATAAAATGGCTTGTATACGCCACCAGCAGAAACGACGGAAACACCACCACCAACGTACAGATCAGCGATCCAAGCAATCCCCATAAAGGATTGTCGTAACCTGCATGCAACGGAGCCGCATAACCTATGTAAGTGGCTGAGTTTATCCCGATGGGGCCGGGAGTCATCTGCGAGATGGCCACGATATCAGTAAACATCTTCTCAGTAATCCAGCCCGGACCCACAATCTCGCGTTCAATCAGGGAAAGCATCGCGTAACCGCCCCCGAAGCCAAACAGACCGATTTTCAGATAACTCCAGATAAGTCTCAGATATATCATAATAAACTCGTTATTTCAGGAAATCGGCATCTTTGCCACTTTCCCGGCCATCACCTCCGTTCTCCTCACGCTCTATCCGGGCATCGGTCAGCAGACGCTCCTGGCGTCTGAGCCATAGATAACCTGCCGCCCCTCCGATCACTATGAACATAATCGGATTTGATACATACGGTATGCCCGACCATATGAGAAGAGCCACTACCACCGGAATCCATACCGTTTTCCATCCTATATGCGATGATTTCGCAGTCGTTATTACAGGAGCGATAATAAGAGCCACTACTGCCGGACGTATCCCGCGGAAAATGGAGCTGACCACATGGTTATTCTGAATCAGGTCGGGCGTCAGGAACACCGCAATGGCGAGTATGATCAGGAAACATGGCATAATTGTGCCGAGAGCAGCCGCTATACTCCCCTTCATGCCGCGCAGATGGTCGCCTACAGCCACAGAAATGTTCACCGCCAGAATACCTGGCAGCGACTGCGCCACCGCAAGCAGATCAAGGAACTCTTCACGCTTTATCCACTTCCGGTTATCAACAACCTCACGCTCTATCAGTGATATCATAGCCCAGCCGCCCCCGAAAGTAAATGCGCCTATACGCATGAAAGAGGAGAACAGCTGGGCATATAGATTACCGTTTTCCATTATCTGCAACGGATCTTGCTTATTATTCCACAGTTACAGACTTGGCAAGGTTTCGGGGCATGTCCACATTGCACCCTTTCTTGATAGCGATGTGATAGGCCAGAAGCTGCAGAGGCACAGAGACAATCACAGGCGACACACACTCGGGCACCTGAGGAATCTCCAGCACATGGTCGGCAATCTCCTTGATGGTAGTGTCACCTTTGGTCACCACAGCGATCACCGAGCCGCCGCGCGCCTTCACCTGCTGTATGTTGGATATGATCTTCTCATGCATCTCGTCGTCGGGAGCTATCACCACCGTTGGCAGTTCATGGTCAATCAGCGCTATAGGCCCGTGCTTCATCTCTGCCGCGGGATATCCCTCTGCGTGTATATAGCTTATCTCCTTGAGCTTAAGCGCTCCCTCGAGTGCGCTCGGGTAGTTGTATCCTCGTCCGAGGTAAAGGAAATTATGCACATATGTGTATATGCCCGACAGCTTCTCTATGCTGTCATTGAGCTTGAGTGTCTGCTTTATAAGCGACGGAAGGGAGCGGATGGCATCGGCGATCTCCCGGCGTGTCTCTTTCGAGATTGTATTCTTGAGAGTGCCTATTGCCAGGGCAAGCATAGTAAGCACGGTTACCTGCCCGGTAAATGCCTTTGTGGATGCCACGCCAATCTCCGGACCGACATGGATGTATGTACCCGAATCGGTAGCGCGCGCTATGGATGAACCGACAACATTGCATATGCCATATACAAACGCGCCGCACTTGCGTGCCATCTGTATGGCGGCCAGGGTGTCTGCCGTTTCGCCGGACTGGGAGATCGCGATCACTATATCGTTCGGCGTCAGCACCGGATTGCTGTAACGGAATTCACTCGCATACTCTACCTCCACCGGTATACGGGCTATCTCCTGGAGGAGACGCTTGCCTATGAGACCGGCGTGCCATGATGTACCGCACGCCACAATCACGATCCTGTGGGCATTGATGAAACGGTCCTGATGCTCTGTCACACCCGACAGAAGTACCTCGTCACCCGACGACGCCACACGGCCGCGGATACAATCCTGAATGGTACGCGGCTGCTCGAAAATCTCCTTAAGCATGAAATGCGGATAGCCCCCCTTTTCAAGCTGCGATACCGACATGCGCAGTGTCTTTATGTCTATCGCGGCTGGCACATTGTCAGAGTCCACAATCTGGAGAGGCTCGTTGCGGCGGATAATAGCGATCTCGTCATCATTCAGATATACCACTTTGTCGGTAAATTCGATGATCGGGGTGGCATCTGAGGCCAGGAATGTCTCCCCCTCCCCTATGCCGATCACCAGCGGAGAACTTTTGCGTGCCCCAATCATGGTGTCCGGCTCATTCGTATCGATCACAGCTATGGCATAAGCTCCTACCACCTCTTTCAATGCGCCGCGCACAGCGTCGAGCAGCGAGCACTGGTTTTTTTCTTTTATATACTCTATCAACTGCACGAGAACCTCTGTATCGGTCTCGCTCTTGAACGTACAGCCCTCCAGTTCCAGAGCCTCTTTAAGCACATGGTAATTCTCAATGGTGCCGTTATGCACCAGGGCGATATTGCCGCTGTGGCTCACATGGGGGTGGGCATTTGTGTCATTCGGTTCGCCGTGGGTGGCCCAACGCGTATGGGCAATACCTATTGCACCATCCACATCTTTCTCTCCACAGAAACGCTCGAGGTCGGCAACTTTGCCACGGGTCTTATAGACATTAAGTTTATTGTTGGGAGCCATCAGCGCCACTCCGGATGAATCGTAACCGCGATACTCCAGGCGGTGAAGACCCTTTATTAAAATCTCATAGGCAGGTTTATCGCCTAAATAACCAACAATTCCACACATAATATGTACCTATTTTTGATGAACCTAAATGCTGATTGAAGTAAGATTTCAGATACAGCTGTTTACGCAATACCTGTTGATACCAACAAAAGATACTTCCGGCAACAGACATTCTGTCACCGGAAATAGCTTTTCACGATGCAAAGTTAGTAATTCTACTCTTTTTACAATCAAAAAGGATATGTTTTCTTCATCAGAGCCGGAAAGTTTTTTGCACGTTCTTTACAGGCACAGTTTGCATATCGGCTCTACTTTCCTGTTTTTCAAATGCTTTTATTTTACATCCGCATCTCCTGGCTTGCATATACCGTTCGGCACTTTCGTCAGACCCGACTTGCCCGCACGTTCCATCATGGCGATATTGCGCGCGTCGTTCTCTTTGGAATTCTCCTTATGATACAGATGGTATTCGATGCCTCCGAACTTAACGAAACCCTTTTTCTTCCCCGAATTTATCAGTCTGTAGGACAGCTCCGAGTCCTCTCTCCCCCATCCCTGGATATCTTCGTTGTAACCGTTCACGTTCAGGAGATCTTTCCTCCAGAAAGCCATATTGCATCCGCGCACATAGCTCCCGTCCCCGCTTTTATATCTTCTCATCATGCGCATAAGCCACGGAATACGCCTGCATTTTCCACTCTTCCGTTCAGGGGCATCCTCTGGCAGTTCCACAATTTTCCTTGTGAGCATCTTCTCTGTGGTTGCGGGTGAAAGCAGCACACGGCTACCGGAATAGAACCATCCTTCGCGCGCCATAGCCACATGATCAGCTATAAACGACGGATGAAGCACTATATCCCCGTCGATCTGGATTATATAATCCCCCTCGGCCGCAGCTATGGCACGGTTTCTTATCGCCCCGAGCCTGAACCCCTCGTCGGGATGCCATATATGGTGCAACGGCACAAAAGATTCCGCCGCCATCTCCTCCACCAGCATGCGGGTATCTTCACCCGACCCGTCATCGGCCACCAATATCTCATCAGGAAGCCTCCTCTGGTTCATCACACTTTTCAGTGTAAGATAGAGAAACTCCGGGTTGTTATATGTGGCCACTATCAGCGAGACTTTCATTTTCCTTTGTAAATCATCAGTCGTATAACAGTTTCTCTTTTCTGTTCCCGGCAAAGACAAACATCCGCTCGAGCTTCATCTTTCGGCGGAACCATACCGGATTTTTCATCATCAGCTCATAGCGCCGTGCCGTTTTTGCAGGAAGAATACCACAGCACAGATTGAAATAATCCGATGTGCAGCCAAGTATTTCAGCGATAGCCCTGTCGGTTGCGTCAGCATCAGCGCATCCGCGGGCGATTGCCTTCGCCGCACTCACGGCACTACCCACTACCTGGGCACCAATCTCAGCCTCTGTCATTCCATGCCTGTCAGCAGGAAGATCCGTCATGAAACGCGCCCTGTCAAGATCGGCACGGAACTTGGCCATCCGTTTCTCCACACTGAAACCGTTGGTCACTCCAGACCGGCGCATACGGTAATGATACATCGGCTCGGGCACCACAACCCATCTGCCCACTTTCGCGAACCAATGCAGCATAGTGGCATGATCCTCGAAATAACGCTGCGACGGGTAACCGTCCCCGGCCACTTCCCTCCTGAACACCTTGTCGCACGATATGCTCTGCACCTTACGGTCCAGATAACCCTCGCGCATAAGATCGCTCCCAGCATATACACCCGCATCGGGAATAGGCTGCTTGAATTTCCTCATCCCCTTGAAATCCAGGTAATACCCGCACATGGCCATATCGGCGTCACTTTTCAATAACGCACCCATCAGTTTCTCATACATGTCAGGCTCTATGCTGTCGTCGCTGTCCACAAACCCCAGATATGCACCACGCGCCATTCTTATTGCATCGTTGCGCGCAGCCCCCTGCCCCTCGTTCCGTTTATGTATCACCTTTATACGGCTGTCGCGGCGGCTGTACTCATCGCATATGGCCGGACAACCGTCAGGCGAGCCATCATCCACCAGTATCAGTTCCCAGTCCGTGTAAGTCTGCGCTATCACAGAGTCCACCGCCTCATTCAGATAGCGTTCCACACCATATACGGGCATTATTATGCTCAGACATGGCGCTCCATCAATATCCATAGTCAAACAATAAGTAATTCCTCAAAATAATTGCGGGATCGTGTATCAACGAAAAAATCCTTGCAGAAAGCCGGCACTACTATACAGGCACAACAATCATCGGCACATCCGAGCGGAACAGTATCCTGTGTGCGAGCGAGGGATTGAACACCCGCAGGAACACACTCTTGCGCTTGTTGGGCATACACAGCAGGTCATACTCCCTCTTCCCGTCAGCCGTGTTGAACTGCGTCTCGTCAAGAGGCAGGTTTACAGACCCTAATGCAAAGGTATAGTTCGGGAAATGCTCGCGGCAATACTTAAGCAGATTCTCCTCTGTCTGCCTGGCTGGCATTATTGACTTGCGCAGGCTGCGGCGCGGCATATGCAGCAGAGTCACTTCAAGGCTCATCTCGGGGAAGAGTCTGTACAGCGCGTCGAGCGCAAGCATATCCTCCTGGTCAAGATTGCAGAAGAATGCCACTTTTTTCAGAGTCCTGAAACTTGCAGAATCCACTGTCTCCGGTATCGTGAAAGCCGGAACACGGCACGAGTCAAGTACCTCGGCCGTCACACTGCCTATAAGTTCCGACTCCTTTTTGTGCGCGGCACGTGTACCCATCACAACCATCAGGGGCTTGTTCTCGCGGGTATATTCCAGAATCGCCTCCTCAGGCAGCCCCTCCGTCACCACTGTCCCGTATTTCACCACAGGGATCGCCCCCTCTTTCATAGCCACCTTCACTTTCTCCACAAAACGCCCCATCAGACTTTCAGCCTCCGTCTGCAGCATGTGGGAAGCCTCTATATCGGCAGTCTCGTAATCATACACATCCGACAGCTGCACATCCTCCCGCCCTACAGGGGTCATATATGCATACAGGAAGTCGATCTCGCATTTCAGACGGGAAGCCAGATGTATCGCAGGAATAGCCGCATTGAACGAACATTCCGAAAAGTCCGTCGGTACAAGTATTTTCCTTTTCTCTGATATCACATTGAGATCAGGTACCGCGAATATCTCGAAATTCTCCACGATCCTCAAAGCGAGAGGCAGATCCGACTCAAGCACACGTATGCGCACCCCGGCCGAAACCACAGGCGACGCGAGGTTCACATTGTTCAATTCCACATAAATGCCCTCCCGCTCAAGAAGATTCTTGATCGGCAAGGCTCTCTCGTATGTATGTATCGCTAAAGTTATAAGTCGGTTCGGTGTCATGAAGAATTGTAATAGTAACTTGGAGAATATTTAAGGCGATGTGCCAGAATTGCGAATCCTGACACGTCCTCCTAAAAAACCGCGCTTAAGGTCCCGCCGAAACAAGCGGCCCAAAGCGCGGTTATCTTTTTACGTCGGAGATATGATGCCTTCCGGCTTATTGCTCCTTCTTTTGCTCCTCTTCCTCGAGGATGGCCACCGCCATATCATAAATCGTGGTGTCATCAAGAACCACTATGCCCCCATCGGGACCCGGCTCTATGTGGACACCACAGTTCTTCCCAAACTCATAGTTGGAACCGCCGAAATAGTTGCGGACGGTCTGAGCGGTTATGTTTAGCTTGTCGGCAATGCGGCTTGTCGCTCCATCGGGCAGACTGTCCTTCAGGCGACGCAGGTCGTTGAAAGTGATGGTCTTTGTCATGTTCTTTTATTTTTGGAGGGTTAATAGTTTTTATAATTGCTCTTTTCCAGCTATGGCAACTTACATGCATTTACCGTTGATGGAATGAAGTTGCTTGCGTGGAGTTCAAATTTATATAACTTATTTCTCTTTTCCAAATCAATTCAGCATGTTCTATAACATGCTTTCAACAACACTCGCCCTAATAGTTACGCAATCAAAGATTTATAGGAATACAGGCTGAAAAATTTCTTTCACTGCCCCATATTCCACTTATATGCGCTCCACATCGGAGGCTTTTATCCAGGCACGCTCATGCCCTACCTTCACCTCATACCAGGCGCCGTCGGCAGTTCCGCTCACCGAGTCCACAATCTCCACTTTCGTGCCTTCATGCAGCAGAAACGCTTCCTCGGACTGAGTGCGAGCCTCACGGGGAGAGGTCGACAGCTGCGCGGCAGGCGAAAGGATTATGGCGAAATCATTGTTGTCTACACGGTTGGCCGCGGCAAACGATACTATCACAGCTCCGGCACACAGGAAAAACACTATTATTCCACCGAAGAAGCTCACCTTTTTTACCATGACCACCGACGAAAACAGGTACGTACAGGCACCTGCGAGAAAGATCGCGAACAGAATCACGGCTATCCAAGCCCACGTGTCGGCCTTGAAAAAGCCTATTATACTGTCAGACAAAGTTGTCATTATTGAGCCACTGTCAATCTGCTTGTCGGTTATTTTTGTCCTTACAAACTCCAGATTGACACGAGCATCTGTCATCGTCGGGTCTATCTTCAGCGCGCGCTCGTAATTCACCAGTGCCATACCGAGATTTCCCTGACGGTAATAGGCATTGCCGAGATTGTAGAACAGAGGCGCTGATGTCCCCTCCGCAGCCATAGCCGCCTTATAAAGTTGCTCGGCAAGGGTGAAATTATCAGCCGAATAAGCCGAATCTGCCCTCGCGGCAAGCGCTTCGCCATTCATCTCCTCATGCGCCGCATTGACAAGATCCTCATCAGAGTTTACAGTATCCCCCGATACGGCGGCCTCTGTATTCTGCTCTGCCTCCACGGCATTCTGCGCGGGTGCGGCAACGGGCACACAGAGCAGACACGCAGACAAAGCTATTATAGAATATATCCTTCTTATCATGATGTCAGTATCTTATGTTTTTGAGGGTGCTTAATAATTTTCATGACTTACTTACGATACGGCTCTTTTCCATCGCGTTTATGGCATCGGTAGCCTCGTTGTAAAGAGCTTCCACCGAAGAATCGAGCGATGAATCGGGAGTGTAACGTGCCATTTCGCAATCATCCAGTATTTTTATCACCTTGTCTGATACTTCGGAAGCCACACCTCGCTGCGACAGGGTGTCCACGATGTTCTGACGTGTCAGTTGCGAAGCCGGCATGTTGAGCTTGTCGCTCAGATAACCCCACATGGCCTTGAGCATCTCCTCATAGAACTGCTCGCTCTTATGGGCATGCATGAATTTCTCGGCAGCCTTGAGACGTTTGCGCGCCACTTTGTTCGCTCTGGAAGTGCGTCGGCCCACCACATCGGCCTCAAGTTTCATATGCCGTCCATAAGCCCATGTAGCCGTGATCATCACTATCAGAAGCACTCCGAAGATGCTCCAGTACCACCAGAACCGCACAATGGGAGTATGGTCTTTGCTCAGATTCTTTTTGCCGAGTTTGATATGGAGTATATCCAGATTTTTTGCCTCGATGTCGCGTTGGTCCACAGAGGCGGTCGTACCCGATCCTTTGGCGACTTTGAGCGTGTATCCAGGAGCTGTAAGCGTTACGTACTCTTTCTTTGCGATGTCGAAATAACTGAATTCCTGAGCCGGAATCTTGAACTCGCCCACACTCTGCGGCACAATTGTATATTCCGCCGTGACTGTGCCGGTCATTGTGTTGCCGGTCACGCGGCTGTTCTCCTCCGTTTTGGGCGTATACTGTTCGAACTCGTTGGGGATAACCGGTTTCGGAGCTTTAAGGTATTTGATATTACCCGTACCGGTAATGATATACTCCAGAGATGCGGCCTCCCCGGTGCGGAGTTCTGTGGAGCTCATGCGGCTCTCGAACTTGAACTGTCCCACAGCACCGGAGAAACTTGCGGGGGCTGGCTGCGGCAGCGGCGAAATCTCTATGGTCTGGCTGAATGGCTGAAGCTGTACCGACTTCTCTACCGGACGCGCCGAAATGAAGAAACCGTTCGACACACGCTCGAGCTGCACCACACTCAGGTCATATTTACCTGAATTGATGGTCAGCTTGCCCGATTTCTGGGGATAGATGATGCATTTTTTCAGCACGGCCGTGATATAGTTCTGGCCGTTGTAATGCTCCACCTCGTTAAGCGACGCCTGTGTATCGATCTCTTCGATAAGGAAGCCGTCGTATGTAGGAGGAGAGGTGACCATAAAGGAGTTGATGCGCTCAAATTTGGTGTAAAGTTTCAGAGTGCACTCTATCGCCTCCCCCTCGTAGGCATGGCTCTTGTTGAGGAGCACACGCACGAAAATGTCATTCTTGCCTATAGCGGCATTGTCCTGCGTGGATGGATCGTCGATCGTGGGTGCCGGATAGCCGAAGCCACCACCCTGCTGCTGTTGCCTTCCGGCATTGCGGTCAGGCGGAAGCACCTTGAACTGTGTCTGCTTTGTCTGGTAGGTCTTGCCGTTTGCCTGTATTGAGGCCACCGGTATGGTATAGGTACCCTCCTTCTCGGCACGGTAAGTGTATGTGTAATCCTCTGTAGTGCTTGAGGTCTGGTGTCCGTTGATAATCTCCACAGACTGCATCGTGCTCACACCCGGGCGCTGGCTCAGCAACTTGCAGCCAGCCACTGCCGGAGCGCTCAGCCCGCTGCCGGAGCCGTTGGTCAGACGGTAAGTCACATAAAAGGTATTGCCGGCAATCACATTGCGGGGCGGAACCACCTGAAACGAAGTCTGGGCCCAAAGTCCCGACACCGTCGCAATAACCACACCCAATGTCAATAACAGCTTTTTCATATGTCTGTTGAAATATGTAGTCAAAATCACTTTTACCTGTCAGTTTTAATTAATACGTGAGGCATCACCACGGTTTGGCGGTGGTACGGCGGTTGGCACGCTTCTCTTCGTTCTGCTTCATCAGCTCCACTTTCTGACGCGTGCCGTTCTCCTTATCCTCCATCGCTTTCAGGATCTGTTGCGCGCTTGCGTCGCTCAGACCACCTTGCTGCTGCTTCTGCTCCTGGTCTTTTTTGTCCTGGTTCTGATCCTGCTTGTCCTGCTGGTTTTCCTGTTCGTCTTTATTCTTGTCCTGATCCTGGTTCTGATCCTGATTCTGGTCCTGGTTCTGATTTTTGTCCTGA
This sequence comes from uncultured Muribaculaceae bacterium, assembly GCA_949742535.1. Lineage (GTDB taxonomy): Bacteria > Bacteroidota > Bacteroidia > Bacteroidales > Muribaculaceae > UBA7173. Next base: position 12,376 of record CATJQX010000171.1, read on the forward strand.
TTCTGATCCTGGTTTTGATCCTGGTTCTGCTTGTCGTCCTGGTTCTGATCCTGGTTTTGCTGATCCTGTTCCTGTTTTTTCAGTTGGGCCAGACGCAGGTTCTCACGTGCCTGATTGTTCTCGGGATTGCGGCGCAGGGCGTTTTTATACATCTCGATCGCTGATGCATAATCTTCGGCCTTGTATGCCACGTTGCCGCGGTCGTAGAACGACGGCTCCGCCAGATTCTGATCCTGTGCCAGACGTGCCAGCATCGCATCAGCGGTGCGCACAAGCGAATCTTCCTTGTTTGTCAGATCCTCCCCACGCTGTTTCAGATAGGAGGAAGCGAGATTGAACTGGGCCACCGCATTGTCTGGATTCTCTTCAAGTGCCTTCTTATATGCTACTTCCGCCTCGGCATACCGTTTGTCGCCATACAGCTTGTTGCCCTCCTTTATCGAATTTCGCTCACGTTTAGTCGACACCACCGGAGCGGTATCCTTCTCGGAATCGTCGCTGCATGATGACAGCACGTTTACGGATGTCGCCGCAAGCGCCATATTGAGTAATATGCAGATAAACTTGTTCATTGTCAAAAGGGATTTGGTTACTTTTCAGACCGGTGGAAGAAAGTGAAGCGTTTGAGCCATCCTATCTTGCGCGGCATCACGAATGCGTCGATCACAAGCAGTATCACGGCTATCCACACGAAAACCGGGAACTGTTCGGCGCTCGCCTTGTATGTCACATGCTGCAGGTCGCTCTTCTTTATCTGGTCGAGGCTCTCCACAAGCTGATCCACGGCTTTCGCGCCGCTGCCGTTGATATATACGCCACCGCCTGCCGAGGCTATCTCCTTTGCCATACTCTCGTTGAGGTAAGTGGTAACGGGAGCTCCGGAATCGTCTTTCAGGAACTCCCCGCGTTTTCCGTCAAGAGGTATGGGAGCGCCTTTCAGCGATCCGATGCCTATCACATCCACCTCTATGCCGAGTCCCTCGGCATATTTGGCCATCTCAAGGGCATCCCCCTCATGGTTCTCACCGTCTGTTATCACTATTATCGCCTTGTTGATCTCCTCGTCGGGCGAAAACGAGTGGATACACATGTTAATGGCGGTGCCGATGGCTGTGCCCTGTGTGGGCACCATATCAGTCGATATCTCGTCGAGATACATCCTTGCCGAAAGGAAATCGGTAGTGATGGGAAGCTGTGTATACGCTTCACCCGCAAAGACGATAAGCCCCACCTTGTCGTTGTCGAGTTTGTCGATCAGGCGGTTGAGAATATACTTGGCGCGTTGCAGGCGCGATACTCCGTTGGGATCGTCCGTAGCGGATGCGAGCATCGAGCGCGACACGTCGAAAGCTATCATCACCTCTATGCCGGAAGTGTTTTCCACCTCCTCCTTCTCCCCTGCCCGGGGCCTTGCCACAGCCACGATCAGAGCCGCCAGTGCCAGAAGTTCCAGCGTGATCTTCACTGCGGGCATGTACTTCGATGCCTCAGGCATAAGATGCTGCAGATGCTCGGGCTGTCCGTAGCGGCGCAGCTTTGCCCGCCGGGCCATACGTGCCCAGAACCACAGGCCGAATACCACCGGCACAAGCAACAGCAGATAAAGCAGATATGGATATGCAAACGTCATTGTTTCAAATTCTAAGTAACTGGTCGAAATAATTTTAATGTTTGTTCAAAAAACTCAAAAATTTTACTGAAGAAACATTGAAATAATCTGACCAATATATAACATAATTTTGAACAGTTACTTAATAGTCCGTTTTTCAGAGATTTTGTTCCACACGCGCATCACCGTCATGGAATAGTGCGCAACCATGTGTGTCGGAGTACAATCTCGAGCAGGAACAGACCCAGTGCGGCAAGCGCCCACGGCAGATAGTTGTCCTCGGTATGGGAGAAATTGCGCACATCAAGCTCGGTCTTCTCAAGTTTGTCTATTTCGTCGAATATCTCACTCAGCACCTTGTTGTTGGTGGCCCTGAAATATTTGCCGCCGGTGATGGAGGCTATCTGTTTCAGCGTCTCCTCGTCGATAACCACAGGGGTAGGCACATACTCGATGCGGCCGAACATGTTTACCTGCGGGTAGGGAGCAGTGCCGTTGGTACCCACACCTATGGTATACACCTTTATACCCATCTTGTGGGCTATCTCGGCTGCGGTGAGAGGAGCCACGATACCGGTATTGTTGGAGCCGTCGGTAAGCAGGATTATACTCTTGCTCTTTGCCTTGCCGTCTTTTATGCGGTTTATTGAAGTGGCCAGGCCGTCGCCGATGGCGGTACCGTCCTCAAGCATCTCGCGGCTGAGAGCGGTCACATAGTTGGTGAGCGCGGCGCGGTCTGTTGTCATCGGTACACCAGTGAAAGCCTCCCCGGCAAATACCACCAGACCCATGTTGTCGCTCTCGCGGCCATTGATAAATCTCGACGCGATCTTCTTTGCCGCCTCCAGACGGTCCGGTTTGAAGTCGCGTGCGAGCATACTCGACGATATGTCGAGCGCAAGCACCATGTCGGTTCCCTCGGTGTGCGACTTCTGCCAGGCATCGCGGGTCTGCGGACGGGCGAGAACCACTATCAGACACCCTATCGCCAGAAGCCGTAACGCAAACAGGAGATGCTGCATATACTGCTTCACCGGGCGCTTGAGCCGGGCGAACGGACGCACTGTAGATACTTCGAGCGCGGCATGTGCGCTACGGTGTTTCCATACATACCATGCGATCATCGGTACATACAGCAAAAACAGCCATAACACGCCTGGATGTGCCAAATGAATCATTTCTTATCCTTTCCTTTTAAGGGTTCCACCTCTGCTCCGGCATCTTCAGTATTCGCTGAATCCTCAGGCAACTCTGCAGGTTTCGTATCCTCCACAAACTGGAGGGCATCCTGCCAGGAGCGCACATTGTCGTCGGGCATAGGGCGCACTTTCGCGAATTTCACATAATCGGCTATCTCCACTACCCTCTCCATATATTTCTGGGGAAGGCGCGTCTCCTCGTTGGAGCGGAGAGCCTTGAGAATCTGTGAGGAGGTCATCTCCATGGCGTTTATTCCGAAACGCTCCTGCAGATACTCCCTCAGGATATCTATCAGACGGGTATAATATTCCTTCTCCTGACCTTTCTCCCACAGCTGTGCCTCTTTCAGCTCGTTCAGGCGGCTGAAAGCGATCTGGTCAGGCGGCAGACGTTTCTTCTGCGGAAGGATGTTGACGGTCACCTTCTTGGTGAAGATCAGATAGCCGCATATTCCGCCCGCTATTATCAGCAACGCCAGAAGATACCACACCCAGTATTCTGTGAGCCAGTCGGGGAGCCAGTCATACCACTTGCTGTGGAAATCAGCCACAGATGCAAGCGGATTTATATCCGACATGGCGCTCACATCCACCGGGTTCACCTTCAGTGTCAAAGCCTTTGAGCGCACGGTGTCGGGACCGTTCACAAGCAGAAACGGAGGGATGGTGTACACCCCCGAATCAAACGGCTGCACCACAAGAGCGCGTTTCATCTCCACCATCCCGTTGCCCAGGTCGGTTGTATCACCATACACCCAGTCCACGATCTCCACCTCCGGGGGAAACACAGCCTTGTCCACGACAAGCTGCGACGGAGATGCGGCCTTATCCACTATTTCGACCTTGATGGCCGTGCGGTAGCCCATCGTTATCTGGCTTGAATCGATCGCCGCGGTAACTGACGGACGCACTGCGGCGCTTCCGTCGAACGCGCTGCAGCCGATGGAGGAAGCCAGCAACATGGCGTATATGTAGGGTCTGGAAATTCTCATGTCTTTATATCTTCTTTGTATGATATACTCACTTCCCGCTATCCGCGGCGTTTGAACAGCCCCATCAGAGCCGCCACATAATCCTCGTCAGTAGCCACCGACGCGATATTGACACCGCACCGCTTGAGCGTGTCGCTCATAATCTGCTGACGCTCATACCACCAGCGGCCATACTCGTTGCGCACCTTTTTGGAGGACGTGTCCACCCACATCTCGCGGCCGGTCTCAAGATCGGCCACACGCATCAGCCCTACGTCGGGCAACTGCGCGTCGCGCTTGTCATAGACCTGTATTCCGTAAACATCGTGCTTGTTCGACGCGATGGAGAGAGCCTTGTAATAATCCTTGTCGTCGATAAAGTCCGAAATCAGGAAAGTGGTGCACCGTTTCTTCAGCGCATCCGAGAAATATTTAAGCACCATTCCGATATCGGTTCCGCGGCTCTCGGGAGTGAAGTCTATCAGCTCGCGGATTATGAAGAGGATATGTTTACGCCCCTTTTTGGGAGGTATGAATTTCTCTATTTTATCCGAGAAGAATATCACGCCGATCTTGTCGTTGTTCTGGATCGCCGAAAAAGCGAGCGTGGCGGCTATCTCCGCTATCATCTCGCGTTTCTCCTCACCTACGGCGCCGAAAAGACGGGAACCGCTCACATCCACCAGAAGCATCACCGTAAGCTCGCGTTCCTCCTCATACACCTTGATATATGGATGGTTATGTCGGGCGGTGACATTCCAGTCGATGTCGCGTATGTCGTCGCCATACTGATATTCACGCACTTCAGAAAATGTCATGCCTCGGCCTTTGAAAGCCGAGTGATATTCACCCGCGAATATGTTCTGCGAAAGTCCGCGGGTTTTTATCTCTATGCGTCTTACTTTTTTAAGCAGTTCGTTTGCGTCCATCAGCGGTTATAATTGTGCTTGGCGTCGGATTTATGCCTTTGGTATAATTCTGAACATTTGATTATGTTACGGCGGCGGGCATCACAGACGACCGCCGCCTTTTTTCACAGGCCGGGACAACTATGCGTCAGGGCACCTCCACCTTGTCGAGAATCTCAGATATGATCTCGTCGGCGGTGATATTGTTGGCCTCTGCCTCGTAAGTCAGACCGATACGGTGACGCAGCACATCGTGGCATACGGCACGCACATCCTCCGGAATCACATATCCGCGCTGATGCAGGAATGCATAGGAACGCGCCGCACGGGCCAGTGAGATTGAGGCACGTGGAGAGGCACCGAAAGAAATTATGCTGCCGAGATCCTTGAGACCATATTCAGCCGGCACACGTGTCGCAAACACGATGTCCACGATATAGCGCTCGATCTTTTCGTCGATATATATCTTCTCCACGATCTTCTGCACTTCCAGTATTTCCTGGGGCTTGAGCAGAGGAGTCACGGTCTTTTTCTCGTTGGTGATATTCTGTCTGATAATGAGTTTCTCCTCCTCGCGTGAAGGATAGCCGATCACCACTTTCAGCAGGAAACGGTCAACCTGCGCTTCGGGCAGAGGGTAAGTGCCCTCCTGCTCTATGGGGTTCTGGGTTGCCATTACCAGGAAAGGCTCGTCAAGCGGAAATGTATGGTCGCCGATAGTCACCTGACGCTCCTGCATGGCTTCGAGCAGAGCCGACTGCACTTTGGCTGGAGCACGGTTGATCTCGTCGGCCAGAACGAAATTTGCGAAAATAGGACCTTTTTTCACCTGGAACTGCTCCGATTTCACGCTGTACACCATCGTACCGAGAACGTCGGCAGGGAGAAGGTCGGGGGTAAACTGTATGCGGCTGTACTTGGCGTCTATCAGCTGCGACAGAGTCTTGATGGCCAAAGTTTTGGCAAGACCGGGCACACCTTCCAGAAGCACATGACCGTTTGACAGTAACGCGATCAGCAGAGACTCCACAAGGTGTTTCTGCCCCACGATTGTCTGATCCATGCCCCGCGTGATGAGATTGACAAAATCATTTTTGCTCGCCACGAGGTCGTTAAGCTCGCGGATATTTACCGTTTCACTCATAATTATTTATCAGTTAGTCTTTTTATTTTCTATTTGACTTTCCCCTCACCCTATGGGCGGCATATGCGCGCCAACGCTATCTGCGGATATTGCACATATTCACAACCCGAGTGCAAAAATATAAAATTATAGCCCCAGAATGTGAAACGGGAATGTTAATTTTTTCTTAATTGAGTTTAGCTCTATTAAGAAATAATCAATTTTTGGAATAACGGCTCATAATCTCAGCGGCCTTGCGTTCGGCGGCCTCCTCGCTGGCTCTGTCACCCGGCTTTATGCCGTATTTGGAGGCGGGAGGGATCACAACGGTTGTCATCGGGGGTATCAGATCGGGATCGCCGAGCTTGTCGATGTTTTCCATATAGATATAAACCCAGAATTTTTTCTTCCCGTAATGTTTCTGTGCCATCGTAGTAAGAAAACGCCCCGCACGCACCGTATCGGTAACAACACCGGGTGTCGCCACCGAAGCTTCCGGAATTTCGGGAACCGTTTTTTCCGCAACAGCAGCGCGGGGTTCGGGATCAGTTTTTATCAGCGTGGAATCCACCTCTGTGGGTTCGGCTTTGGCCTCAGGAACATCACTCGCCGCATGATATACCTGTACATCCTCCGCTGATATGTTAACACTTTTCACCGCACTTAAGTTTAACCTGTCATATGCGAAAAATCCGATGAGCAGTCCTGCCATCAGAGCCAGAAACGCGGTAAGCACTATGTTCATTGTATGGTGGTTGTTTTCAACCACCCTTTCCTTTTCTATCACACGCTCGTAGGTAACAGCAGGTGCCTCCCGGCGCTGTTCGGCGATTTTCTCGTTAAGGGATCTGGGAACCTGACGCACACCTGCGCGTGACCGGGATGCCTGCCGCGAAGGCCCATGAACTGGAGCAGGCTCCGGTTGAGGCGTCTCCTCCACAACTGTATCTTCCACAACCGTTTCCCTGACAGGTGTATCTGTTACGTGGCGTGCCTCCTCGCTTTCCTCTGTCTGAGGCTCATCATCGGCAGTATTACCAACTTCAGAGGCATCCACGTCAGATGGTTCCTCGTCCACTTCAGATGGTTCCTCGTCCACTTCAGACGGCACAGCCACGTCGGCCGGCGCCTCATCGCGCTTTGCCGCCGTCAACGGTGCCATCACCGAAGTCTCCGCCTCCTCGGCGGCAGCCTCAAGCATATCCTCGGTCACCTCATCGTCAAGCTCCACCGGCTCGAACATCGAGAACGGGAGGTTCACAGCCTCGGCGAGCGACGGGTCAGGACCGAATTCCACCGTCACTGTCCCCCCGGCCTCAATCTTCCGGAAAACACCTATACCTTTCACCTCACAGAAACCCTGGTCGGCGAGTGCGGCACCAACAAGATCCGCAAAATCCACAAGAAACGCTCTTGCAAGATCCTCGCTGCACCCGTTTATTTTTGTCAGCTGTGCCACTATCACGGGCAATGGAAGTATACTCATTTCTGCCCCCCTTTCATTCTTTTCTTCAACATTCCTCCCGCGGCGAACCTCACCTCTATCGAGGGGGGAAGCAGCATCCGTTTGCCTGTGACAAGATCAGTCGTTATCTCCTCGTCATGCTTGACACCCTCGAAAGTCCCGAAACCCGGGATCGCCACACGGTTCTCCTCACCACACTGTTCGCGGAGTATCATGCTGAATCCCTCGAGCAGTCTTGCCGCAGTGGCGGCATCACAACCGAGCTTCTGGGCAAGAGCGCCGGCAAAGTTTCTGTTATCCATGGCCTTATTTATGATTTTTTGTTTTCCCTTTCTTTTTCAGGTCACAATCAATGGTGCATCCGGCACAACCACATCCGCACGACGGACCGTTTCCTTCTTTCAATCCCTTGCGGAACTGCAACACTTTCCTCACTATGACAACCACGGCTATCACTATGACAGCCACTACCGTTGCCCATTGTATCAGATCATTGAAACTCATATCCATCATTTTGCCGCATCCGCGATCTCCAAGTAAACCACCTTATTATCTCTAAATATGTTCCGTGCCGGAATCGCCATTGTCAGGACTTGAATTTTTTCTTTATGGCAGCGGCAAGTCTGGCAGGAGTAAGATCGCTCGGAAATTCCACAAAAGGAAGATTCAGCGTGCATCCCGAGGCATATCGCGAACATCCGTAAGCCATCCTCCCTTTCAGAATATGACCCTCGCCGCATAGGGGGCACACGATCTGCTCGAGCGATTTTATCGCAGGGGCACGTTTCCGGGCCGGTTTCGGTTCGCCATCGGCGCTTCCGGTTTTCCCCTTGGCACCACCTTTGCCTTTTCCGGCATCCTCATCCGCCACCGCTATACGCTTCATAGAGTTGTCGGTCAGCACATTGTGCACTATCTGTTCTATCATCGACTTAAGCTCGTCGATGAATTCCGACGCGCTGTAGGAGCCATCCTCGATCTGGCGCAATTTATTCTCCCAGATTCCGGTAAGCTTGGCGCTTTTAAGAAGTTCCTCGTCGATAGTGTCTATCAGGTCGATACCCGCCTGGGTCACCATGATGTTCTTGCGCTGGCGATATATATACCGGCGTTTTACAAGTGTCTCGATGATCGCGGCACGTGTCGACGGGCGTCCGATGCCGTTCATCTTCATGGCCTCACGCAACTCTTCGTCATCAACCGTCTTGCCGGCGGTTTCCATGGCGCGCAGGAGTGTCGCGTCGGTGTAATATTTCGGAGGCTGCGTGGTTTTCTTTACCACAGACGGCTCGTGCGGGCCACTTTCTCCCACGGTAAACGAAGGAAGGATGCGGTCGTCAGACGATGTATCACCCTCCTGTCTGTTCTCTTTCCCGAAAACATCACGCCAACCCGATTTCACAATGACTTTCCCGAGAGCCTTGAATTTTATGCCGTCGGCCTCGGCCATGACTGTTGTCGACATGAACTCGCAGTCGGGATAAAAATTGGCTATGAACCTCTGCGCGATCAGGTGATACATCAGTTTCTCATTGCCAGCAAGCACCGATGGCGATTGCCCTGTGGGTATGATGGCATGGTGGTCCGTAACCTTTGAGTTGTCAAACACCTTCTTGCTTTTCAGCAACTTACCCTGCGCGAGCAGCGGCGCCGTCAGATTGGCATACGGCGTCATCCGACGCATAATATCCGGCACTTTGGCATAGATAGCATCGTTGAGATAAGTCGTATCAACACGCGGATATGTCGTGACCTTCTTCTCGTAAAGCGTCTGGATGAGCTTCAGCGTCTCGTCGGCCGACCATCCCCACCGCTTGTTACATTCTACCTGCAGCGAAGTAAGGTCAAACAGTCTCGGAGGAGCTTCCTTTCCCTTCTTCTCGGTCACATCGGTTATGACAAGGGGCACCTGCCTTATCCTGTCGGCCACCTCCTTGGCCGACGCCTCGGAATTGAAACGCCCGGATGTGGCGTTGAACACCGCTTCACGGTATATGGTCTTGAGTTCCCAGAAATCCTCAGGCTTGAAATTGGCGATCTCCTTGTGACGCTGCACGAGCATGGCAAGGGTCGGTGTCTGCACACGCCCGATGGAAAGCACTTTCCCCGGTTCGGAATATTTGAGGGAATAAAGCCTTGTGGCATTCATGCCCAGAAGCCAGTCACCCACAGCACGCGAAAGCCCCGCCAGATACAAGTTATCCTTTTCGGCGGAAGGGAGCAGATGGTCGAACCCCTCGCGGATGGATGCATCGGTAAGGTCGTTGATCCACAGTCGCTTCACCGGACAATGTATATCAGCTTTCTGCATCACCCAGCGCTGTATCAACTCACCTTCCTGCCCGGCGTCACCGCAGTTTATCACCTCATCGGCCTCAGCAATCAGAGATTTTATGACATTGAACTGATGCTCATAACGTGCCTCGGGGATCAGCTTTATCCCGAAACGCGGAGGCACCATAGGCAACGAGCCAAGCGACCACCGTTTCCACCATTCCGTATAATCTGCCGGCTCCTTAAGGCAGCACAGGTGGCCGTAAGTCCAGGTCACCTTATAGCCGTTACCCTCTATATAGCCGTCGCGCGACACAGTGGCGCCTACCACTGCGGCGATATCACGTGCCACACTCGGTTTCTCGGTTACGCAAACTATCATCCCTCTCCTGATCTGGTTACTGACGGGCAGGTGACACTATATCCCCCTTAACTGTATGGAACAGCAGTGTGGAATTCTTAGGCAGAGTGCCCTTGAAGGGGAAATCCACCTCGATGGTTATCACACCCTCATCCTCAAACTGGAAATAGCGTTTGAAATCCACTCCGTCTATATCAGTGGCCGGATAGATCTTTTTATCCACTTTCAGATCCACACTATCTATACGTTGTGAAGTATGGGGGATGCCTATCAGGCATACCGACACACGGATGCCGTCGTCGGTCTTGGCAACTTTATCGGGGATAATGTTTATATCCGCGTCAATCTGGTTCACCTGCCCGGAGACTGTCTGCGGCATAACGAATGCCGTGCACGCCGTGAGCGAGGCTACTGCCAGTATCAGGTTCCTTAAAGTTTTCATATAAGTCTGTCGTTTATAGTTTACAGGCAAGAGGTCTGGATTCAGATATGCCAAATCAGATCAGCCGCCACAATTAATACGCATTACCCAAGCTGTTGGTTGAGTTGAAACGGCTCCCCCGAAATGCACACTTTATAGTATGACTGCCAGTTAGGCATGAAGTAAATCACATCACTCTTTTTTCTTACTCTCCTGCCACAAAGCCTCCATCTCATCAAGGCTCATTTCATTGAGTTTCCTCCCCTGCTCCTTGGCTCGTCCCTCAAGATAGTTGAAACGGGAGATGAACTTCTTGTTGGCACGTTCGAGAGCATTTTCGGGGCTTATGCCATAGAGACGCGCGGCGTTCACAAGCGAGAACATCAGATCGCCCATCTCTTCCTCCATGCGCGCATGCTGTGCGGCCGACACTTCGTCTTTCCCCGGGAAGCCTTCCGCCTCCACAGAGAATTCGCCGATCTCCTCACGCACCTTTTCCCATACATCGGCAGGCTTTTCCCAGTCGAAACCGGCATTTGAAGCCTTCTCCTGGACTCTGAAAGCCTTTATCAGAGCCGGAAGAGCCGCGGGCACACCGGCGAGGATGCTCCTGTTGCCATCTTTCTCCTTCAGCTTTATGACCTCCCAGTTCTGCTCCACCTGATGGGCGTCATCGGCATGCACATTTCCGTAGACATGAGGATGACGGTAAATCAGCTTGGCTGCGAGGGCATCGCATACATCGGCCACATCAAACGCGCCCTTCTCCTCCCCTATCTTGGAGTAGAAGAACACATGCAGCAGCACGTCGCCAAGCTCTTTCTTTATTTCGGCATCCTCCTCGCGGATGAGGGCGTCGCACAGCTCGAACACCTCTTCGATGGTGTTCGGCCGCAGACTCTCGTTTGTCTGTTTCGCATCCCACGGACATTTCACACGTAGCGTGTCCAGCACATCAAGCACTTTTCCAAGCGCCTCAAGTTTCTCCTGACGCGTATGTCTTTCCATTATATCCAATATAAATATATATCTGTATTCCTTATACTTGTCGGATTAATTCTGTTCAGAGTATTTTTTGAGACCTGCGTTCAGCCATTCCACGAAAGCGGTCACATTCTCGTCGTAATATGTCGGCGACACAAGAGCCTTGCCATCATTGTCGAGAATTATATAATACGGCTGTGAGTTGGCTGCAAACTTAACTCTCTGGAGATAGCTCCATTTGTCACCTACCGTCTCGAGAGTCAGCTTCTGGCCGTTCTCCTCCACTGTCATCGGTTCCGGAAGCGCTTTCTTCTCGTCTACCATCAGTTTGATCAGTACGAAATTCTCCTTTATTATACCGGTTACCACGGGAGTATCAAACACGGCGCCCTCCATTTTGCGGCAGTTCACGCATCCATGTCCTGAAAAATCGATAAGCACCGGACGATGGTTCTCGGCGGCATAGCGCATACCCTCGTCGTAATCGTCGAATTCCTCGAAGACACCGCCTGTGTAAAGGCTGAAATCCTGGGTGTACAGCGGCGGCACAAACGCGCTCACGCTTTTCAGAGGAGCGCCCCACAGGCCGGGTATGAGATATACCGCAAACGACAGCGATGCAAGCGACATGAAGAAACGGGGTATCGACACATGGTCAAGAGGTGTGTCATGCGAGAACCTGATCTTTCCAAGCAGGTAGAGACCAAGCATCACGAAAATAACCACCCAGAGGCAGATGAACACCTCGCGGTCAAGTATTCCCCAGCCGTAAGCGAGATCGGCCACGGAGAGGAATTTAAGCGACAGGGCAAGTTCCAGAAATCCGAGCACTACTTTTACTGAGTTCATCCAGCTTCCCGAGCGGGGCACCTCCTTGAGCCACGACGGGAAAACGGCAAACAGTGTGAACGGCAGAGCGAGTGCTATGGCAAAACCGGCCATACCGGCGGCGGGACCGGCAAAATTACCCATCGAGGCGGCCTCCACAAGCAGTGTGCCTATAATGGGACCAGTGCATGAAAACGATACCAGCGCGAGGGTAAACGCCATGAAAAAGATGCTCAGCAGACCTGTGGCACGCTCGGCACGGGCGTCGGCGCCATTACGCCATTTCTCGGGCAGCTGAATGTCAAATCCGCCGAAAAAGCTGATGGCAAACAGCAACAACAGCAGGAAGAAAGCCATGTTGAACCACGCATTCGTAGAAAGCTCGTTAAGTTTTCCGGCTCCGAAAATTCCGGTGATGATCAATCCGAGTGTAAGATATATCACAACGATGCTTACGCCGTATATGATGGCATCGCTGACCTGTTTGCGGCGGCTGCCGCTCTTTTTAAGGAAGAAACTTACAGTCATCGGTATAAGGGGCCATACACACGGGGTGAGCAGAGCCAGAAGGCCACCGCCGAACCCCCATATGAAGATAACCCACAGCGGACTTGAAGATACATTTTCGGCAGGCACATCCTCTGCAGTGATATCCACAGGCGCCCACCAGTCGGCCTCGCAGTGGGATTTGGCCACGTCGGGTGCCGCATTGGAAGGCGCGGCCGCAGGCTGTTCCGCATCAGCGGTCGCCGCTGCCACCTCGCCGGTACCCACCTTTAATGTGAAAGGTATCTTCTGCGGAGCGATACATGTCTGGTCGTTGCATCCCTGGAAAAAAATCTGTCCTGTTATCTCATGCGACTTGCCATCGGCGATTTTCAGGCGACGGGTGAATACCACATCATTTTCCCACCACGAAAGTTTCAGGGTGAACACCGGGTCAAACTCCTCTTTCGGGGCGTGGTCGGGCACAAAATCTCCCTCGGCGGTCACACCTTCCGGCAGATCGAGTTTTATTGAAGTCGCATTGGGGCCATCCTCCGGCAGATCGAAACCATACAGGTGCCAACCTTTTTCGATAGTGGCAGCAAACCGCAGCGTGGCTCCGGTAGCGGAGTTGTCCTCCACTGAAGCCTCCCATTTTATCGGATCGAACGTCTGGGCATTAAGCTGCAACGCAAACAGCAGCAAAAGCGCAAATGACAGAATTTTTCGACACATAGAACAAATATATAATATGATTTTAATTTGTTTGTTTCACTGTGATATACAATTCCTTCGTCTGGGGCTGGAGGCATGTGCTGTCATCGCATCCCATGAAACGCACCACACATTTTATACGGCCCGGGGCAGTGCCCTCCGTCAGTCTGAAACGGCGTGTGAAACGTATGTCGCCCCCGTCCCAGTACTCGAGTTCGGCCCCGAACATATCATCGTATTTCCTCGTTGTCGCACGGTTTACCGTCAGTCTGCCATCAGCCTCCATTCCTGAAGGGAACTCGAAACTTATCTGCGTTGGCTGAGGGCCATCCTGTGGCATACGCATGCCATACAGATGCCATCCCGGTTCCAATGTCACAGTCACAGCCGCGACACCCTCGGTTGACGACACCATGTGTGCCGATCCTTCCCATACGATCGGTGTGGATGACACACTTCCGGGAAGGTGGACACCACCCTGTGCGTTAATGTCTGCATTCATATGCGCCGGATGCAGCATGGCAGCCAGCGATACAGCCAAGTATATCCATTTGATCCTCATATCATTCTAATAATCCTCAAAAAAAACGGTCAGTACATCATGCCACTATGATACATCAACAATATAATCATAACAAAAAGCATCTTAACTTGCAAAGTTAATCATTTTTTTCAAAACATCATAAACACATGTCACTACATCAATACAACCCGCATTAGGCATACATGGACTGCACAGACCGATTATAACATCAAAAAGCACAGCAAATTTGCATGAAGTTTGAGCGGAAGTTAGTACCTTTGCAAGCTATTAACAGCCACACTAAAAATGACAACCGAATATACCGATACCCACAACGGCCATTATTCCTCGGAAAAGCAGGAGACAATAGACCGCAGATACTTGAGGATGGCACGTATCTGGGCTGAGAATTCATACTGTGAGCGCCGCAAGGTGGGAGCCATCATCGTAAAAAACTCGATGATCATTTCCGACGGCTTCAACGGCACACCATCCGGGTTTGAAAACGTATGCGAGGATGAATCCGGAATAACCAAACCGTATGTACTGCACGCCGAGGCAAACGCCATAACAAAAGTGGCGCGGAGCAATAACTCCTCGGCCGGCGCCACACTGTACATCACTGCATCCCCATGCCTCGAGTGTGCCAAACTTATCATACAGGCCGGCATAGAACGGGTAGTGTTCCACGAGCTTTACCGCATCACCGACGGTGTGGAGCTTCTGAAACGTGCCGGCGTCAGATGCGAGCAGATAGCCGACCTCGAGCCGGAGCATCCCTGAAATGTACCGGATCATTGCAACCATACATACTGACTACACTACTATTTTTACTGCTTCGTGAATAATTTGAAGAAAACATCCACCTGGGTGCCTCTCATAGTGGCACTGGCGTTCATTGCAGGACTGTTTGCCGACAACCTGCTCAACCACCATGCCGGGCCTACTCCCACACAAAAGAAATTTCAGACCATACTGAATCTCATTCGCAACGATTATGTGGATAATGTGAACCTCGACAGCCTTCTGGAGAATTCCATTCCGGGACTTCTCTCGAACCTCGATCCGCACTCGGCATACATACCCGCATCAGAGCTGCAGGCCGTAAACGACGAGCTCGACGGTTCTTTCTGCGGCATCGGCGTACAGTTCATGATCAACAACGACACCATCACCGTCGTTGAAGTCGTATCAGGAGGTCCATCCGAGAAAATCGGCATCAAGGCCGGAGACCGCATCGTGAAAGTAGACGGAGAGGACGTGGCCGGGATCGGCATCACCAACGAGCAGGTACTGAAAAAACTGCGCGGCGAATGCGACACACCTGTAAAACTCGGCATCAGACGCCAGACATCGAAAAAGATACTGCAGTTCGACGTGATACGCGGCGAACTGCCTAACACATCCGTCGACGCCGGCTACATGCTCGCCCCAGGCATCGGCTACGTGAGGGTCAACAAGTTCGGACGCACCACTTACGACGAATTCTTCCAGACCCTCAACGATCTCAGCCGCGAGGGTGCCACCGACTATGTGATCGACCTCCGCGGCAATTCCGGCGGTTTCATGGAGATAGCATTCCTCATGGCAAACGAATTCCTCGAAAAAGGACAGACCATAGCCACTACGAGAGGGCGCGACTATTACACCCCCTCGGGAGTGCAGGCCGACGGCAACGGCAACTTCAAGGAGAGCCGCGTGGTGGTACTTATCGACGAATTCTCAGCCTCCTCCTCAGAGATCCTCGCCGGTGCCCTGCAGGACAACGACCGCGCGCTCATCGTCGGACGCCGCTCGTTCGGAAAAGGCCTCATACAGCGCCAGTCCGTACTGCCCGACAGCAGTGCCATACGCCTCACCATAGGCCGCTACTACACCCCCTCGGGACGATGCATACAGAAAGACTACTCCAACAGCGCCCTGTACGGACACGACATACTCGACCGATACAACCGCGGAGAGATGTTCAGCGAGGATTCGATAAAACTCGATACCGAACTTAAATTCCAGACACTCAACGGACGCACCGTCTACGGCGGAGGAGGCATAATGCCCGATATCTTTGTGCCTAACGACACATCAGGCATCACATCATATTACCTCAATGTGGCAAACGCCGGGCTGCTGCAGAAATTCGCGTTCGACTATGTGGACAACAACAGGGAAAAACTCGAGGACGCATCAGACGTGGAGGAACTTCTCAAGCGTCTCCCTGCCGACGACGCGCTCCTGCGGATGTTTGTGAACTTCGCAACACGCAACGGCATCCAGGCACGGTGGTATTACATCAACATTTCACACGACTTGATTGTTAATCAACTGAAAGCGCTGATAGCACGCGATGTACTGGGATACAACGCCTATTTCAACCTCATAAACCGCATCGACGCCAATGTGAGCCGCGCGGTGAGCGAGATCCAGAAAGGCGGAGCCGACATCCCGGTAAAAAGCGACAGAAACAGCGCTTCCGCGAACGACAAGAAGGGAAAGCCCGCTTCCACAAAAGGGAAGTGACACATCTTCCCGGGAAGCCATTTAATACCTCACGCCATGGACAAGAATGATATAAGAAACCGGATAAAGACACGTAAAAGCCTGCTTTCACAGGCCGAAAAAGCATACGCTGCCAAAAGCGTCTTCGACCGCCTCGAGCAATCGGCGGCTTTCCTGCTGGCCGACAATGTGCTCCTGTATCATTCCCTCCCCGACGAGCTCTCCACCCGTGAGTTCCTTGACAAATGGTGCGGCCGGAAACATTTTTTCCTCCCGAGAGTGAACGGTGTGAACCTCGATATCCTGCCGTTTGACCGCTCGAGGATGGCACTCGGCTCATTCCATATAGAGGAACCGACAGGCGACGAGACCACCGACATAAATGCCATAGAACTCATCATAGTACCGGGCGTGGCATACGACCGCCGGGGCAACCGCATCGGCCGCGGAAAAGGTTATTACGACCGTCTGCTGTCATCCACATCCGCCACCAAAATAGGTGTGGGATATGACTTCCAGCTCATAGAGGAGGATATTCCCGCCGAGGAGCATGATGTGGCCATGGATATTGTCATAACAGACCGCAGGCGTCTGGTAATACACCACCGGAAAAAAGACCGGAACCACAAAAATTAATCCGATTGTATAATACACTTTCACCATACGGCTGTGATAGCTATACAGAACCTTAAAGTAGAATTCAGTGCAAAATCTCTCTTCGATAATGTAAATTACGTGATCAATCCCCGCGACCGCATAGCCCTCGTCGGCAAAAACGGTGCCGGGAAATCAACCATGCTGAAAATAATCGCGGGACTGCAGACCCCCACCTCGGGATGTGTCGCCGTGCCGTCAGGCGTCACCATAGGCTATCTGCCACAGCAGATGAAACTGGCCGACGAGACCACCCTCCTTCAGGAAGTGCGAAAGACATTCAGCCACATCGACGACATGCAGAAACGTCTCGACAGCCTCAACATACAGCTGGCTGAAAGGACCGATTACGACTCCGACGAATACCACCGCATAATCGACGAAGTATCGCTGCTCACCGAGAACCTCGCGATGGAACAGACCGAGAACCACGAAGCCGAAATGGAACGCACCCTCATCGGCCTCGGTTTTCTGCGTTCAGACTTCGACAGGCCCACATCTGAGTTCTCAGGCGGATGGCGCATGCGTGTGGAGATCGCCAAACTCCTGCTCAAACACCCCGACCTTCTCCTGCTCGACGAGCCTACCAACCACCTCGACATCGAATCCATACAGTGGCTTGAACAGTTCCTCGCCACAAAAGCCAAAGCAGTGGTGCTTGTGAGCCATGACCGCGCGTTCATCGACAATGTGACCAACCGCACCATAGAGATCTCATGCGGGAAAATATACGACTACGCGGTCAACTACTCCAAATTCGTGGAACTGCGCCGTGAAAGAATAGAACAGCAGACACGCGCGTATCTCAACCAGCAGAAGGAGATCGCCGATACCGAAGCCTTCATAGAACGGTTCAGGTATAAGGCTACGAAAGCCGTGCAGGTGCAGAGCCGCATGAAACAGCTCGCAAAAATAGAGCGCATCGAGATCGACGAGACAGACACATCGCACCTCTCGCTCCGTTTCCCCCCTGCGCCACGATCGGGAGACTACCCGGTCATCGCCGACAACGTAGGGAAGGCATACGGCAACCATCAGGTATTCGACAACGCCACATTCACCATACGCCGCGGCGAGAAAGTGGCCTTTGTCGGCAAAAACGGCGAGGGAAAATCAACCCTTGTCAAGTGTATCATGGGTGAGATCCCCTATACAGGCAATCTGAAAATAGGCCACAATGTGCAGATAGGATATTTCGCCCAGAACCAGGCGCAGCTTCTCGACGAATCGCTCACTGTGTTCGACACCATCGACCATGTGGCCACCGGAGACATCCGCACCAAGATACGCGACATCCTCGGTGCGTTCATGTTTGGCGGCGAGGCGTCGGACAAGAAGGTAAAAGTGCTTTCCGGAGGCGAAAAAACCCGTCTGGCCATGATAAAGCTCCTCCTCCAGCCGGTGAATCTGCTTATCCTCGACGAGCCTACCAACCACCTCGACATGAAGACCAAGGATATCCTGAAGCAGGCGATCAAGGATTTCAACGGCACAGTGATAGTGGTCAGCCACGACCGCGAGTTTCTCGACGGCCTTGTGGAAAAAGTCTATGAATTCGGTGGCGGAAAAGTCAGGGAATGCCTCGGTGGCATATACGAATTCCTTGAAAAGAAAAAGATCAGCTCACTGCAGGAGCTTGAACTCAGCAAATCACCCGGATCGGGTGAAAACATTCCGGCAGACAAAGAGGCAAAAAAAGGCAACGGCGCACCGGCGGCATCACCCTCACGGAAAACAGATGCCGATACCGGCAAAAATGCCGCTCCTGCCTTGAGCTATGCCGAACAGCGCGAACGCGAAAAAATGCTCAAACGCGCCGCAAAAAAAGTGGAGGATGCGGAAGCGGCAGTAGCGGCAGCCGAAGAAGAGATAGCCGAAATAGAACGGCGCATCGCCGCAGGCGAAACAGACGGAGACATCTTCACACTGCATCAGACCAAGACACGCGACCTCGAGACAGCCATGTCTCTCTGGGAGCTTGCCGAGCAGGAATCCTCCGAACTCAAGGCTCGCTTCGGGCGGCAATAACATACCGGCAACCGCCGCATCAATCCCCCACTCTTTCTACTTTTTTCGGTAGATCCAGAAAAATTTTTATCTGCCGCGAAAAAAATAACAGACATGTTGCCTCCCCCTCATACACGCCCCAGAAACGTGTATGAGGGGGAGGCAATGTGTTTGCCATACCCCTGTGCAGAATCTTAATGTAAAAATTTTCCGAGAATTTCACACACGGCTCAACCTTTTGTTAAATGCAAATGTTAATAGAATAAAAGCTGAGATAATGAAGATTACAGAAAACCTCTAACAACTATTTAGATATGAAAAAAGCTCTATTATTGATCGCAGTCATGGTAGGATGCATGACGGCATCAGCACAGAAAATTGACAAAAACGAGTTGCGTCAACTCCAGCAGTTCCTTTCACTTCCAGGTGAAAAAGACGCTACAAACGCACAGGCCCTTAAAATCACAGACATCAAGAATCCTTCCTCCTGGGAAGGGGTGACTGTTGAAAACGGACATGTCACCGCTATCGAATGGAGCGACAAACATCTCGCCGGATCACTCGACCTCTCTGGCTTCACAGCCCTTACCAAACTGAACGTTTCACGAAACGCTATCACTTCCCTCGATCTTAAAGGCGCCACCGCAGTAACACGCATCGACGCGCAGCGCAACAAGATCTCCTCTTTCAGTTTCACCGGATGCTCCGCGCTCAATACACTGAACATCTATAAGAACCGTATTACAGACATTGACATCTCGGAGACACCGATGCTCGAGACATTCAATATCAGCAATAACCGTCTTGCGGAACTGAATGTGGCAAACTCCACGACACTCAAAACACTGAATTGCCAGGGCAACCATCTCGAGGAGCTCAACATCCAGTATTGCACGAACCTCAAGAACCTCTATTGCGGCTACAACAAGCTCACCGGCATCACTCTGGTGGGAGTGGAGAAACTCGAGAACATCAACATGGACGATAACCAGATCTCATCAATCATCGTCAGCGGTCTTCCATCGCTATCCTCGTTCATCTGCTCCGACAACAACATGACCTCACTCGGCATGCGCAACTGTCCGATGCTTCTTGACCTTGTTTGCTCCTACAACGACCTTACCTCACTCCAGGTGGACGACTGCCCGCAGCTCATCTTCGTGGATTGCTCGTACAATGACCTCACAACCCTCACACTCAGCAACCAGACCTACCTGCAGCGTCTGCTTTGCGACCACAACCAGCTCACCACGCTCGATGTATCGTTTGACCAGGCTCTTACCTACATCAACTGCCGTTTCAACCAGCTCGTTGACCTCCGCACAATCGGTTGCAGCAGCCTCCGCATGGTTGCCTCACAGTGGAATCCCTGATAAGTCATAGCACATCGCCCCAAAAGGCGAAATGAATAGATAAAAGATGCGGCGTCAGAACCAAGAAATCTGACGCCGCATCTTTTTATTTTTATATGTCATATGACAACCTAAACAGGAGGCATATGTCAGGCTCCTCAGGATCGTTTGTCGGGATTACCCTCGTAGTAGTTTATAAACGACATGTTGACGAGGCGGTTTCCCCCCGGTGTAGGATAGTCGCCGGAGAAATACCAGTCGCCGGGGCAGGTACCCACTGCCTTATGAAGCCCTTCTATGCTCTGATATACGATCTCCACCTCTGCCTTTGTGCCCTCCGGGGTGAGCATCTCCACCATCTTGCGTGAGATCTCTTCGGGAGTGAACGGTTCATAGATCGCCTTCACAGCATTTGTCTGCTCCGAGGCAGGAAGCTCTATCTGATGCAGACAGTCGGCATACACACTGTCTATGACATTCTGCATGCCTCTCTCCTTAAGCAATGCGATAGCGGCACGGAAAGCTATGAACTCGCTCATACGCGACATGTCAATGCCGTAATAATCGGGATAACGCACCTGCGGGGAAGAGCTTACTATCACAATTTTCTTGGGATGCAACCGGTCAAGCATACCGATGATCGACTGTTTCAGAGTGGTGCCGCGCACAATGGAGTCATCGATCACCACAAGATAGTCACGGTCGTTCTCGATGCACCCGTATGTCACATCATATACATGCGCCGCAAGATCATTGCGCGAGTTTCCCTCGGCGATGAAAGTGCGCAGCTTTATATCTTTTATCGCGACTTTTTCCACACGCAGTCTGCGGTCAAGCAGTTTCGTCACACGCTCAGGTGTCATTGTTCCCTCTTTCTGCATCCTGAGCAGCTCCGAGGTTTTCACTTCGTTGAGATAGCTGTTGAACCCGTCCACAAGACCTATGAAAGCCACCTCGGCCGTGTTTGGTATGAAAGAGAGCACCGTGTGGTCAATATCGCCGTTTACCGCCCTGACTATTTCCGGCACAAGAAGGCGCCCGAGTTCCTTACGCTCCCGGTATATGTCGGCATCGCTGCCGCGTGAGAAGTATATCCGTTCAAAGGAACAGCGGCGGTTCTCCCCTTTCCCCAGTATGTCGGCTATATTTACATTACCTTTCCTGTCTACAGTAAGGGCGCTTCCAGGTTCAAGCTCGCTGACAGATGCGCGCGGCACATTGAATACCGTCTGTATCACGGGGCGTTCCGAAGCCACCACCACCACCTCGTCGTCCATATAATAGAACGCCGGGCGTATGCCGTTGCGGTCACGGAGCACGAACATGTCGCCCGATCCTGTCGCACCACAGATCACGAAACCGCCGTCCCAGTCGCGGGTAGCACTTCCGAGCACATTGGTGATATTGATATTGTCCTCGATGGCCAGCCCCAGTTCCGGTTCTTCAAGTGTGTCACGGAACTGCCTGTACAGACGGTGGTTCTCTTTGTCGAGCGCATATCCGAGCTGCTCGAGGAGCACCACAGTGTCGCTGTAGATGCGGGGGTGCTGCCCTTTTGCCACAATCGCGCGGAACACCTCATCTACATTGGTCATATTGAAGTTGCCGCACATGAGCAGATTGCGCGACCGCCAGTTGTTGCGGCGCAGGAAAGGATGCACATATGATATGCCGCTTTTACCCGTCGTTGAATATCGCAGATGCCCCATATATATCTCCCCTATGAAAGGAGAATGGCGCTCTACATCGTCTGCCGTCAGGTCATCGGTATGATCCTGCTCGAACTGTGGCAGTATGTTGGAGAATATTTCCGTTATGGCGTTGGTGCCGAGGGCACGCTCGCGGAACACATATTCATGTCCCGGCTCGGCATGCATCTTCACAACCCCGACACCGGCACCCTCCTGCCCGCGGTTGTGCTGCTTCTCCATAAGCAGGTAGAGTTTGTTCAGCGCATAGGAGTAGGAGCCGTATTTACGCCTGTAATATTCAATCGGCTTGCGGAGGCGTATCATCGCCACACCGCATTCATGTTTGAGTTGTTCCATTATTCAAATGGCATGAAACAGCAAGACCGGCAGACTGCCTGGAAGGCTCCGTCTCCCGGTCTTGCGTTAGATGGTTGTTATCTTATGAAGAGCATTTCGCGGTATTTGGGCAATGGCCACATCTCGTTGTCGACCATCAGCTCGAGCTTGTCGATATGGTAGCGGATACGCTCCATAGCGGGCACCACATTGTCGTGATATGCGATGGCTTTCTCACGCTCGTTCTCTATCTTGTTGGCTGCCTTGCGGGCATTCACCATACGCTCGGTTTCCTCCTTGATCACGCTCATATGCTCCGACATGCGCTCGATCATGGAGAGGTCACGGGCGGTAAGCTCGTTACCTTTGGCAACCGGGAAGAGGGTTTTCAGTTTCACCAGATTATCCACGAGCATCGACTGGTAGCGGGTCGCTACAGGAAGGATATGGTTCAGAGCCAGATCGCCGAGCACACGTGCCTCGATCTGGATTTTCTTCGTATAGGTCTCCCACTTCACCTCATTGCGGGCATGAAGCTCAAACTCGGTGAACACACCGGTATCGCCGAACATCTTCACCGACTCCGGACGCAGATATGCGTCAAAGATCTTCGGTACGGAAGTCTCGCAGTCAAGACCGCGGGCCTCGGCCTCGGCCTTCCATTCATCGCTGTAGCCGTTGCCGTCGAAATGGATAGGCTTCGACTCCACGATCAGTTTCTTCACCTCCTCGAGTATGGCATGGTAAAGCGATTCCTCACGCTCCACACGGGCATCCACACGGGCCTTGAACTGCTTGAGCTGATCAGCCACAGCGGCGTTGAGGGCTATCATGGCAGACGCGCAGTTGGCGGAAGAACCCACGGCACGGAACTCGAAACGGTTGCCGGTAAAGGCGAAAGGCGATGTGCGGTTGCGGTCGGTGTTGTCCATCATGATTTCCGGAATCTGGGCCACACCCATGTCAATGCCCTCCTTGCCGCCGAGAGTGATAAGCTCGTCCTCGGTGCTGGTCTCCAACTTTGCCAGAATGTCAGCGATCTGTTTTCCGGTGAAGATGGAGATGATGGCGGGAGGCGCCTCGTTGGCACCCAGACGGTGAGCGTTGGTAGCCGACGAGATGGAGGCTTTGAGCAGACCGTTGTGGTGATATACGGCAGCCATGACGTTGGCCACGAATGTTATGAAGCGGAGATTCTCACGTGGTGTCTTTCCGGGAGAGAAAAGGAGGGTGCCTGTGTCGGTGCCGAGGCTCCAGTTGTTGTGCTTGCCCGAACCGTTGATACCGGCGAACGGTTTTTCGTGGAGAAGTACGCGGAAATTATGACGGCGGGCCACCTCGGTCATAACCGACATCAGAAGCAGGTTATGGTCGTTGGCCAGATTGGTCTCCTCAAAAATCGGGGCAAGTTCGAACTGGTTAGGTGCGACCTCGTTATGGCGTGTGTGCGCCGGTATTCCAAGACGATGGCATTCTATCTCGAGATCAAGCATGAAAGCTGCCACGCGCGAGGGGATGGCTCCGAAATAGTGGTCCTCGAGCTGCTGGTTTTTGGCGCTTTCGTGTCCCATGAGCGTGCGGCCGGTCATAACGAGATCGGGGCGCGCGTTGTAGAGCGCATCATCCACAAGGAAGTACTCCTGCTCCCATCCGAGATAGGAGTTCACATGCTTCACGTCCTTGTCAAAGAAACGTGCCACATCGGCAGCAGCCTCGTCTACGGCGTTGAGCGCACGCAGCAGAGGAGTCTTGAAGTCAAGGGCTTCACCGGTGTAGGAAATGAAGATGGTGGGTATGCAAAGTGTATTGTTTACGATGAATACCGGCGATGAGATGTCCCATGCCGAATATCCGCGGGCTTCGAAAGTATTGCGTATGCCGCCGTTAGGGAAACTGGATGCGTCGGGTTCCTGCTGCACCAGAAGTTTGCCGTCAAACTCCTCTACTACTCCCCCTTTACCGTCATGCTCGATAAAGCTGTCGTGCTTCTCTGCAGTCCCTCCTGTCAGAGGATGAAACCAGTGGGTATAGTGTCGGACGCCATTGTCGATGGCCCACTTTTTCATCCCGGCTGCCACGCTGTCTGCAAGTTCACGTGAGATCGGCTGCTTGTTGTCGATAGCGTAAACGAGTTGGTCGTAAGTTTTCTTAGGCAGATATTCAAACATTTTCTCGCGGTTGAACACTGCTTTCCCGTAATAACGCTCCGGGCGTTCTGAAGGTATCTCCACATGCACAGGTTTGCGGTCGGACGCTTCCTTCACAACTTTAAATCTAAGTAACGACATAAATTAAATGATTTGAATATTGAATAAATGGATGGTAAAAACCACCTTGTTTCAAGAGTCACATGAAGAGAGAGGCTTATAGCGGCGGCGGCTCCTGAGGCGTCTGCCTCGGGAGCCGCCGTGTGGGGGTCAGCTGAAATCAGTGGCCGCGATGCGCTTGACCGCTTCCACTGTGTTTTCGTAGGTGTTGAACGCCGTTAGCCTGATGTATCCCTCGCCGGAAGGGCCGAAGCCGCTGCCGGGGGTGCCTGCCACATGACAGCGCTCGAGCAGCATATCGAAGAAACGCCACGAATCCTTGCCGCATGGTGTCTTTATCCAAACGTAAGGCGCGTTCTCACCTCCGAACACCTCAAGTCCGGCGGCGATAAGCCCCTCGCGCATGACAGCAGCATTTCGCAGATAATAGTCTATTGTCTCGCGGGTCTGGGCTTTCCCCTCAGGGGTATATATGGCAGCCGCGGCTCGCTGCGACACATAGCTCGCGCCATTGAACTTGGTGCACTGGCGGCGGTTCCAGAGATGGTTCATCGACACCTCCTTGCCGTCGGCCATATGCCCTTTGAGTTCTTTGGGCACAACCGTATAGGCACAACGCACACCAGTAAATCCGGCGGTTTTCGAGAAGCTGCGGAATTCTATGGCCACCTCGCGGGCACCGGGTATCTCATATATGCTGTGAGGCACATTCTCGTCGCGGATAAAAGCTTCGTAAGCTGAATCATAGAGAATAAGTGAGCCGTGGGCGCGTGCATAGTCCACCCACACCTTGAGCTGTTCGCGTGTCAGTGTGGTACCCGTCGGATTGTTGGGATAGCACAGATATATCACATCTGCCACTTCAGCGGGAAGAGCTGGCACAAAACCGTTCTCGGCAGTCACCGGAAGATATATGATGCGGCTCCAGCAACCGTCCACAAGCTCTCCGGCGCGGCCACCCATCACATTGGTGTCCACATATACCGGATATACCGGGTCGGTCACAGCCACACGGTTGGCAGTGGAAAGTATGTCGCCTATGTTGCCGGTATCGCTTTTGGCGCCGTCGCTCACGAATATCTCGTCGGGAGCGATCTCCACGCCGCGTGCACGGTAATCATGCTCGGCGATGGCATCGCGCAGGAAAGCATATCCCTGTTCGGGACCGTAGCCGTGGAAGGATGAGGCATCGGCCTCCTCGTCAACAGCCGCATGCATCGCCTTTATTGCAGCATCGCAAATCGGGCGTGTGACATCACCGATACCCATACGTATGATATCGGCATCGGGATGCGATTCCTTGAAAGCGTTGATCCGACGCGCCACCTCAGAAAAAAGATAGCTGTCGGCAAGCCTGCAAAAGTTGTCGTTTATATGAAACATCGTTTCGGAAAATTGTCGTGAAAAAATAAAAATCCCCCTCTCTACCACACCCGGCATACATCCGCGGAACATCCGGCATAATGCGTCATTGTCGGAACTGCATGTCTATCTCCCCATCGAAAACAGTGGTCGCGCCACCTGTCATATACACATGTCCGTTTGCCGGATCCCATTTTATACGCAATGTGCCGCCGAGCAAACGCACCGTGACCTCGCGTTCACTTGTGCGCCCGGTGAGCATAGCGGCCACCGCAGTGGCGCATGCGCCTGTGCCGCAAGCCATCGTCTCGCCGCTACCGCGCTCCCATACACGCATCTCTATCTCATTGTCACCACGCATGCGGGCAAACTCTATGTTGGCTCTGTCGGGCCAGATAGGGTGCGTCTCCAGCTCGCGTCCCACCTGATGAACGAGGGCGTCGGTTATCTCATCCACGAATATTACTCCGTGTGGATTGCCCATCGACACTGCGGTGAGCGTAAAATCCTTTCCCTGCGCACAGACACCTATGTGGCTTGCATCGGCCACACTATCGGCCAATACGGGTATTGCCGACGGCTCGAGCACGGGAGCACCCATATCTACCGTGACACAGTCAACCCGGCCGTCTTCACCGGTATGAAGCGTCAAATATTTAACGCCCGAAGCGGTTTCGAGCGTTATTTCTTTTTTATCGGTGTGGTGATTGTCAAAAACATACTTACCGATGCAGCGGGTGGCATTGCCGCACATACGCCCTTCCGAGCCGTCGGCGTTGAACATCCTCATCCTGAAATCAGCCTTCATGGAAGGGAGGATGAGTATGATGCCGTCGGCGCCGACACCGAAGTGCCTGTGGCTAAGGCGCTCCGAAATTCCCCCGATACGGGAGGTGTCCTCAAGAATCGAACTGTCATCGCCTCCGAACGTCCCATCCATACAATCAATATAGATGTAGTCGTTTCCGGCGCCGTGCATCTTAGTGAATTTCATACCTGAAATATCTCTGATTTTGACGCCGCAAAGGTATGAAAATTTCCACAAATATCCATTCATACTTCCGTGATTTTTTTGCACATTTTTTCACA
>CATJQX010000172.1 GCA_949742535.1 uncultured Muribaculaceae bacterium
CTTGTATCCGAAGCGGCTCAGCAGGATAGCCACTACGAGCGGGCCGCCTGCGAGACCGAGTTTCATGCCGAAGCCGATGTTGATAGATCCTACGATAATACCGAAGAGGATACCGATGAAGATAGTCACCAGGTTGGGCTGATTGAGGCGTTTCATCGAGTTGCCGAGCTTGGACGCGAGGCGGTCGATATCGTTGAGCTCACCCACCACAGTGATGCGGTCGCCCATCTGCAGGCGCAGGCCGGGAGAGGCGAGCAGGTCCACACCTGCACGGTTCACGCGGGTGCAGTTGAGGTTGTAACCTTTATGGAGGCGGAGCGAGCCGAGTGACACGCCGTTGTATTCGCTGCGGGTGATGAGTATGCGGCGCGATACCACATTGTCAGGTGCCACGGCTTCCCATTCCTCGTCGCCCATTTCGATGGGGTGTCCGAGAACGGCCTGGAAACTGGGCTCGTCCTGAGCCGACATCACCACATAGAGTTTGTCACCTACATGTATCTGGGTGCTCGATTTGGGGATGATGATGTTGCCCCCTTTGTCCATAAGGCGGGATACCACGAAATCGCAGTGTATTATGTCATGGAGCTGAAGGAGTGTCTTGCCGTCAACAAGAGTGTTCACCACCTCGTAGCTTGCCAGATGGGGTTTCACCTGTCCCTCCTCTGTCTCGCGGTTGATCTCATCGATCTCATCCTCTATTTTCACACGGAAGATTGCTTTGGTGATAAGGATGGAAAGGATGATGCCGAGCACTCCGAGAGGATATGCGGCGGCATAGCCCATTGACATGAGGTTTACATCTTCGGGGGTGGGAGCGGCCTGCTGTGCAGCGGCGAGACCGGGGGTGTTGGTCACCGCACCCGACATCACGCCCACAAGGGCGCTGATGGAAGTTTTGCCGTCGATGAAGTATATGGCCACTACTATGGCCACATTGAGCAGGATGCCCAGTACGGCAAGCATATTGAGCCTTATGCCACCTTTTTTAAAGGAGGAGAAGAAGCCCGGGCCTACTTGCAGACCGATGGCGAAGATAAAGAGGATAAGACCGAACTCGCGGACGAATTTCAATACTTCGGGTTGGATTTCATAACCGAAATGACCCATGAGGATGCCGACAAACAGGACAAAAGTCACGCCGAGGGACACACCCCAGAAGCGGATTTTGCCCAGATAGATGCCAACAGCTATCACAAACGACAGCAGTACAAGCGTGGCAGCCAGTGATGTGTTGCCGGGCAACAGAAGCTCTGACAAAAATTCCATTTGTTTATTTTTACCTTAGATATATGAAATATTTTCTTCTTCTGAATGAAGGCGCCGTCTCATTTTTGCGGCAGCCGCAGATTGCTTTGGAAGTTTCGGCTGCAAAGTTACGGCTTTTTTTGTTAATAAAGAAGCGGCGGCTTCAATATGTAAAAAAAACTGTTAAAAGTCCGGTTCCCGATTGTGGCTGATCGCAAAACCGGACTTTTGGCTGGTGTCCTGAACCGCTATGCGTGTGCTGTCTCGGCTCATATTCCGGATGTGAATGTACCGGTCAGATCCTGATCTTATGGATGGCAATTCCAGTCTTCACGATGTACACTCCTTTTGCGAGATTGCGGTTGGGTATCTGGGTGCCGTCAAGGCGATAAACCTCTATTGTGTGTCCGCTGCCGGCCACAACCTTGCCGTTTTCCAACCGTATGGATATCTCGGGCCGTTCTTCAGCCACGTTTTCCACTCCGGAGTGGCCTGCTCCCTGAGGAAATACAGGCAGCGATGGGAACCAGTAGTTGGAGATCATGGGATACTCCATCTGTAGCATGCCGTCGGCATCGTAGCGTCGCAGCACATATGTCGGATCCACGAATTTATGGAATACCGATGCATACAGTTCGTCTGTCTCGGGATGTATGCCGAGGGAGCATCCGTAGATGTGCCAGTCGCCTGGCTCTTCCGAAAAGTCGATGATCTTTTCAAGACACCGGGTGTCTATGTCATAACGGAAGACACGGTAATTGGTAAACCAACTGTTAGGTCCGCCGCACCAGTAGAGCGTGTTGGTGACTGATGAGGCGCAGAACGGATCGGGTGTCCATGCATACCAGGAGTTTGATGGAGGATACATGTCGTCACCCTCTATTCTGATTACCTCACGCTCGAGTGTGGCCGGATCAAGGCGCACGAGATAGGGGAGTGTGGCTCCGCTTCCCTGCACGTTTTTAGCTACGCCGTACCACAGGTCGCCGTCCAGAGATCTCACTATGGTAGAGCCTATCCCGGCAGGTTTTGACGGTCGGATTCCCGTTTCCTCCTCTATGGCATCGTCTACGATACCCATGTCGAGTACTTCTGTCACTTTGTCGGTCAGCGGGTCTATGACAAGCACTCCGTACTGCTGGTGCACGGCAAAGACTTTTCCTTCGGCCAGTACCATAGTGCCTGTCTGTCCGTAATATAGCGAACTTGAAGGATCGGAATTAGGTTTGTCATCAGACGCATCCATGTTTGGATTTGAGGATCCTTCCACCTGTCCTTTGATCTGGAGTGTGGCCAGATCAAGAACCCATATGCCATTGCTTGTTGACACATACCCTTTTTGTGAGGTTACACCGGTGAAGGCACGGCCGTCACACTGTTTGCCTGAAGGATCTATGAGCTGCAGCTGCCCGATCAGTTTCATCGTCCTGGCATCGGCCACAGAGATGCGTCCGCCGGTGATATAGGCTCCAGGATCTTTGTCCTGTTTGGCTATGAGATAGAAACGGTCATCCCATATGGCACCGTACTGGTTGGTACATCCAAGTTCCATACCGGGATTCTCGGTCTGTATCACCCTGTAATGCCAGTAATCGCCATCGGGGTTGTCGGGCTGAAAATAGTTTACCGTGGAGTTTTGGTGACCGTACCAGTCCTCATTGACAATGAAAAATCCGTCGGTATAGTCGACATCCTCTGCCGCAGCCTTGAAAAACAAGGCTGCGAAGAGTGCTGCCGCTGTCAGGGCGATTCTGTTCATTTCACGGAGAATTTAAATGTGCGGTCTACGGATGTGAGGATATACACCCCTGCGGGTACGGTGAGTACCACACTGGTGCGGTCGGAGTCAGCGGTGAAGGCGCTTACAGCCACACCGGCCATGTCATAAACCGTGAAGTGAGCGCCGTTCATGCCTGAGACTGTGATCCTGCGGTCCACAATCGAGATTGTGCCGTTGCCGGCATCGGTGAGATCAACCCCGGTGGAAGTATCGTTGATCACAGGTATGTCGATAGTTGACACACGTCCGTTGGATTCGGCCTTGAGCGTGAGTGTGGCTTTACCTACTGCGTTGGCGCGTGGAACCACGGTGAGTTTCTTGCTTTCAAGTGTTACCTCCGCGATATCGTCAAGAGTGTTGCCTGCCTCGTGTGCGGCTGCAGTCTCGCTCTTTTCGGGGAAGATCCTTTCTACCTTGATATTCACGTCATGGTTGTCGCGGTCGGTCACGATCTCTGAAAGATCTATCTCTACCGGGGCGTTATTGTCGGGAGTGAAGCGTAGCTCTGGCATCTCTCCGAACTCGGGGGCATATTTATCGGGGAAGATCGGCAGAGCCGGGAACCAGTAGTAATCCTTCATGCGGATTGTCTTTGCGATCTCGCCGGTCTTGCAGTCGATCCAGTTGAGCCATGTATAACGGTAGTTTGAGGATGCTCCGTGTGTGGTGGCCATCAGCAGGCGGTCTGTGCGGTCGTCATAGCGCACGCTTGAATAAGGCGCCTGATATGTGGTCTCGTTGATGCCGGGGAGTTTCGACGGGAAGACGAATACCGGGGTTGTGGGCAAATCCGTGCCGATTTCCCATTTATAGTAGCCTGTGTTGCCTGAGACGATAGACGCTTCCACACCTGCACCCCACCACAGCGAGTTGTCTGTCTTGGAGGCAAAGAAGTTGGTCGAGCGCCATGAACCCCATCCGCAGGTTATGCGCTGGCTTTCGGGTAGTGTCACACGGTCCATGATCTTGAGTGTCTCAGGATTGATGCATACGAGTGTGCACAGACCGGAAGACTGCTTTTCTGTGGTGGCTATCCATATATTGCCGTCTTTGCTCTCGGTGATACCCTGGGGATAACCGAGACCTTCAGTTCCAGTATCCTCGTTGGCCTGTAGGCCGAAGGTAAGCACCACGGCATCAGATTCGGTATCTATGACATGTACGCCGATATTCTGCTGCACAAGGAAAACATAGTTCCCGGATGCCGCCATGTCTCCATACTGGTTTGCATACTGCGAGCCTGCCGCCAGACCTTCCACCATGTTTCCGAGAGTGAGTGTGCGGGTGTCGAGCACGCGCACTCCGGCCGTGGAACCAAGATATACCTTGTTCTCGTCCACACCGATGCAGGCGCGTCCGTCACCTTTGCCTTCTGGATCTATGTTGTCAAATTTGGCGAGTGTCTTGAGGGTGTTGGCGTCTGCCACTACCACGCGGCCTCCTCCGGTGCGCGGGTCACCTTTGTCGGTGGCCTGTTTTGACATCACAATGAGTTTGCCTCCATGAATGATGCCGTACTGTGAAGTGCATCCGAATGATTCGTAGGGGTTCTGTGATTCGTAGACACGGTATTTCAGCTCACCGTCTTTGGTGATATAGTTGATGGAGCCGTTGGTGTGTCCGAACCAGTCCTCGTTGAGCCAGAAGGTACCATCCTCGTAGTTGTCGGCCTCTTTCCTGCGGTCCGGTTCCTCTACTGTCACATGGTAGGTGGAGCTTACGCCTGAGCCGTCCTGTGCGGTGAAGGTCACATCGACTTCACCAGGCTTGTGGGTCACAAGTTCATAGAAATTACGGGTCGGATTGAACGCTTTGGCTGCATATGTGGTGGCGATTTCAGTGTCAGATACGGATATATCGTAGGACTGGATGTCGGCGTTGGCTGGTTCCACCACAGGCGATAGGGCCAGAATGTCCATATAGGTAAGAGTGATCCTGGAGTTTCCGTTGCCGAGAATGAATCCGGTCACCGGGTTGCGCAGGGCCGAGTGGATGGTCATTTCAGCCTTGATGTCGGGATTGCTCTTGAGTGTAGCTGTAATTACGGCGTCACCTTCCACACGTTTTACAGATACGGCACCGGTGCGTTTTACCACTGAGGCTACGTTGGTGTCGGAACATGTGAATTCCACATCGTCTTTCGTATAGTCGGGGATGTTGAATATGAGTTCGGGAGTATATTTCTCGTCGAAATGGGCGTCATATTCCTTGTCTTTGAACTCGAAGGGCTGTATAAGCGGCACTTCCACTGCGGCGGAGGTCATTTCCCCCTCGTTCACAGCCAGAGAAATGGTTTCGGCTCCCTCCTCCACGGGTATGGTTGCGGATAAAGCTCCGTCGGCATCGAGAGTTACGGTAAGGCTGTTTTCTTCTTCACTGCGTGCGGCGCGGCTTACTTCTGCGGCGGTGGCCATGCGCAGGGTCACGGTCTTTCCGCCGAAGATGAGGGCGTCATTGGCTCTGGCGAATGACAGGGGAAGGTCGGCGAGGTCATACATTCCGCTTACTCGGCCGGTCACTATGGCCTCTCCGTTTGAAGTGGAGATTGCCTGCATGTCGGCAAGGGCTATGTTTTCGAGTACCGGTTCGGAGAGTGCTGACTTGCTCCAGTAGTTCTGTGCCTCATAGGTAGCTTTGGTGCCGGTCGGAACTACGACGGGAGCGAATCTCTGCCCGGATATGCGCCATGTGTATGTGCCGCATCGTCCCGGAGCTGACATGGATGCATAGATTGTCACATCCTTGCAGTCCTGCACGATATTGTTGTTGGTGATGTTGGCTGTCAGTGCGGCAGGAAGTACAAGTGCCTTGAGGCCGGAATTCTGGAAGCTGTTTATTCCCAGGATTTTTATCCCTTCGGGAAGTATCGCCTCCCTGATCCCTTTGCATCCCAGGAAACAGTAGGAGCCGATGCTTGTGAGGCTCGACGGGAGATTGAATCCGGTCTGACCATCCTTGGTGGTCATTTCGCTGAGTGAGGTGCAGTTACGGAACACGCCGTAGCCGAAACTTGTCACGTTGTCTCCGAGTGTGACTTTGGTGAGAGCAGCACAGTCCTGCAATACGTAGCTCGGGATCTCGGTCATCTGTGCGGGGAATGTGAATTCTGTAATTTTCGCACATCCCTTGAATGCCTCTGAACCGATGGAGGTAACTCCTGCCGGCATGTTGAAATCCCATTGGGCGCATCCTGAGAAGCAGGACTGCCCGATCTCTGTGACGCTTTCAGGTATTTTAGCTTCGGCAAGTGCGCCGCAGCTGCTGAATATGTAGTTGGGAAGTTTTTTCAGTCCGTCGGGAAGCACCACTTTGCGGAGTGATGTGCAGTTCTGGAACAGGTTGTCTCCTAACGCGGTGATCTCCGCTCCGAGAATCATTTCCTGGAGTGCCTTGCAGTAGGAAAAGCAGTATCTGGGAAGTGAGGTCACTCCGGCAGGGATGTTTACCCTTTCGAGAGCATTGCACTGGAAGAATGTGCGTTCCCCTTCGAGTGCCTCTACGCTTTCTGGGAGCTGTATCTCTGTTATTCTGGAGCAATATGCGAAGGCATATGTGTCAATGGTCTTCACTGTGGAGGGGAGGAGGATGGAGGTGATGGCCTCGCATTCGTTGAAGGCATATTTGCCGATGCGTGTCACAGGTGCCTGTATGTCGGCTCCGGTGAGGGCTGTGGCTCCGTAGAAAATGCTGTCGCTAAGTTCGGTGACGGCGAAAGCCCGCTCCTGATAGGTCACGGTGGCAGGTATTGTCACATTTCCCACATATCCGGCCTTGTTGGCGGCCATGACTTTGGCGTGGTCCGGATTTCCCTCTGTCTTGCAGTAGCGGGCTCTTACAGTGGCGCTGTCGGTCAGGGCGGATGTGACTTCATAGGTCACACCTCCGGCGCGGAATATGTCGCCGGCATTTACAGGGATAGTGAATTCTTTGACAGTGGCGAAGTTGCTCCATCCTTCGGCGTTTCTGTATTCCGAGGTGAACCCCGACGGCACACTCAGTGTAGCGGCGGCATATGCCTGCTCGCTGAACACGTTGGGGGTGATCTGCAGCGGGTATGTGCTTTCGCACTCCACCTGTGTCAGGGCATCGCAACCGGCGAATGCTTCCTCGCCGATGCTCTTTACGGTGGCGGGAATTTTCACACAGGTAAGTCTGGCGCAATCGGCAAATGCTGCTTTGTCTATTGCCGATATCCATGCGGGAATCTCGAGAGTTTCAATGCCTGTGCCCCGGTACATTCCCTCGGGAACCGATGTCATGGAGGAGGGGAACACCGGTGTGGAGATATGCGCGCATCCGGCAAACGCTCTGGCACCTATTGATTTGACTGCGTTGATGTCGGGCAGGGAGAGTGTCTCGAGAGTGGAGTTTTCGAATGCCGACGCGCCGATCTTTGTCACTGTGGCAGGGAGAGCGACTGATGTCACAGCGCAATCCTTGAACGCGCCTTCTCCCACCTCCACTACCGTGTAGGTGATATCCTCGTCTGTAATTGTTTCGGGGACGGTGATCTCACCTGTATAGCTGCCGTTTGCAGCGGGAGAGAC
This sequence comes from uncultured Muribaculaceae bacterium, assembly GCA_949742535.1. Lineage (GTDB taxonomy): Bacteria > Bacteroidota > Bacteroidia > Bacteroidales > Muribaculaceae > UBA7173. The sequence goes on from CATJQX010000172.1 coordinate 7,576, forward strand.
CATCACCCGTTTTGCCTGGTAATCTTTCAGCGAGAAACAGAGACCTCCGTATTCAAACTCGGTCTTGGCACCGTCGGGGATCAGCGCGGGAGCCGCCGCGAATTTTTTCCAGTCGCGGGGGATCATGTCGAGCGAGAAATTCCATCCGTCCCAGCTGCCGTTCTGCAGCACGCGGCCGGAGGCGCCCCAGCTCGAATAGCTGAACTTGCTTTCGAAATCGTCTTTCACCCAATATGACCAATAGCTCAGGTACCATCCCGCTCCCCACATGTCGTCGGGATCGAGCGCTTTCCAGTCATCATAGTCGTAATCGGATGATCCCCCTTTGTCGGGATCGTATCCGCGCGGATGTATCTGCAGCCCGTCTTCCGGACGATATACAGTGTTGTCTTTTGTGTCCACAAGACCTATTTCTCCGTCGTTGTCCACATCCCATCCGAAACCGTTTATGGTATATCCTCCGCGCGGATCGGTGGGCGAGCTTACGTTGGTGTATTGTATCAGGCCGTACAGGCGTGGGTTGGCGGCTACCACGGCGCGTACCATATCGGCTCCTGTAGCCACACCGTCCCATCGATAGCCGAACACAAGTGCGGCGGGTTCTTCATCGTCGTTCCACTGGATTACGAGTGCGGCCTGGTTCTCACCTTCGCCGCACCAGCTCTGGATCATATCCATTGTGAAACTTCCGTCGGCGGCCATATCGTCCGGATCGGTCCAGTCCCAGTCGCGGCGCATGGTGCCCGGACTGCCCTTGCGTTGGTCGGGGGTATATTCCACCCCTTGCACTGTGCGTGGCACAGCGATCTTGTCGCCTGCTGTGGTGGTACCCACCATTGTGCATACCGACAGGATTGTTGCTGTTGATAGCAAAGTCTTTTTCATCTGAGAAAATATATTATGGTTTGAAATATTCTATGTAAGTAGTGGAAATTGTTTTATATTGTTTGTGAGCGAGCTTTCAGCCGGTTTATTCTGAGTGGCCGTTGAGTATCAGTTTTTTTGTATGCCGTCCGCACTTTATTATGTAGATTCCGATACGAAGTTTTCTCTTTAGATCTGATATGGTGGTCTCGTGGTCTGTAGTGAGAAGCAGGTTGCCTTGCATGTCGTATATTCTCACGGTGGAGTTATTGGTGGCTGACAGAGGTTCTACACCGGATTGCGGCACACCGAAATGATCGTAGTTGAGATCATGCCATTGTGGGCTGGCTCCGGTATGGGCGTCAGCATCGCCGGCTGTGTGGCGTGGTCTGTTTTGTCCTTCGCGACGTGGCGAAAACACCACAGGCCCGTCAAGAAACATATATTTCCAGGCATCCACACACCCGTCATGAAGTTTGCGTGAAGTCATGCCAACCCCTGAATAGGAGAGATCGTCGGAATCTGTTCCCCCTACCCAATAGCTCCAGTAGCCTTTGTACCACCCCGCGTTCCATCTTTGCCGCGCAGCATCGGTGCGTCTGTAAGGTTGCCACCAGTCATAGTCGTAGCAGGCATAGCCGTATTCTCGCGCGTTGATAGGATGATCAAGGATATGTGTCAGGGCCGATGCCTCGATGGCGGCGTCACAAAGCTCCTGGGTGTCCCATCCGGGGACACTTGTCTGTCCGAGCGACGTGTTGGCCGAGAACCAGTTGAAACTGATATTGGCGTCTTCAAGCGCCGAATTGAAATCAAATTCAAGAAACGACGAGATGGTATGTCCGTCGGAATATCCGATGCCGCATACCGTGTTTCCCATCCATCCGGTGTACTGGGTGAACAATGTGAGATCGGTGGATACCTCGGCTATGGAGCGGAACATATCCTCTCCCGATGGTTCGGCTCCATCCTCCCACCGGTAGCCCCAGACATATGCCTCTTCAGGGCCTTCGTCATTGAACTGTACTACCAGAGCTGCCTTATTGGGGCCGCTTCCTGCCCAGTGGGTTATTCTGTCCCAGTCGACAACGAATGCCTTTGCCGAAAGAGCTATCAGTGCCAGAAAGGGAATGTGGATTTTTTTCATAAGTAAGTCGTGGAAATTATTTTATATTATTAGGGAGACCGGGAATAGGTATGCCGGGCACACTGATGTGCAGGTCGCATGCGCGTGATATCTCTGTGGAGGTTTCCCCCAGCCATCCGCAATATTGATTGAGGCCGGTGTAGACGCGCACGAAATCCACTCCGGGGAGGTCTACCGGATTCCCATCGTCATCCACCGCCCATGATATGTCGAAAGAGTTCAACTCCTCGAATTCGTTGGGATGGTTGTCCACGTATCCCCAGTCGTAGGCATAGAGGATATAATATTTTCCCGTGCCGCTTGTGTCCGTTCCGTTGGGTGGAAGCAGTGATCCGGAAAAAGTCAGTTCATCTTCCCCGCTCCATAGTGGGTAGTAGCTCTGTCTGTGGAAGATGTTTTTCGCAATATATCCGGTTGCACCAAGAGAGTCATGCCAGGGTATATAGGTGATATCATCAAGATAACCCTCGTCATCCTCCACCGGCTGATGGTCAGGATCAGGACGCCGATATGTGATCGAATAGCCGTGTCGGGTGGCGGCATTATGGTATTCGCTCCCTGCGAGTTCATACCATGTATCGTCAGGAAGGCCGTTGCAGTTGGTGTCATAGCTTACCATCACTATCCCAGGCTCTGCAGATCCCCCTTTTGCATCGGGATTTGTGAGTTCGTAGAACGCGTTTCCCCATATCCTGAGATCTTTTTCTCCCGGCACGTTCATCACCGTATGGTCGAATCCGAAAGTCACATATCCTCCATATCCTCCGAGAGTGATCATTATGTCGTTTGTGCCGGAGATGGATTCCTCGCACTTTTTCAGTATGTCGGCATAGGTGTCCCCCTTTTCATATTTCGGCATCTCATTCACGAACTGTCCCGGTGCCGGACAGTATTCATACACGCGGCTTATATAGGGGCTGTATTCCACCTCCTCGTGCATTACATTTACGGTGAAGCTGAAATCATATGGTGTCTTCGGATCTATTATCTCGAATGTAAGATCGTATGTTCCCTCTTCCGAGGCCACGAATATGTAGCTGTCGGATGTGGAGACGGTGCGTCCGTTGACAGTCCACCGGTAGGCTTCGCCGGTAAGGGAGGAGTGCAACGGTAGTTTGGACATGCGCGGGATATGATATACGTCATCGATCCCGAGATTTACAGTGGGTGGTTCGTCGGTGCATCCGTAGGCCGCGAGCGAAAGGAAGATGTATATTATTTTTTTCATTTGTAGAGAAATGTGATGTGGGCAGGTATGTCTCCTGTGCGCACGCTCCATTTGCGTCGGCCCTCTTTGGTGAAGCAGTAAAGTGTGCCGCTGCTGACGTAATTCTTGGCATCGGTGACGAATATGTCTCCTGTCTCGGGATGTATGGCTATACCATAGGGTATGGTTATCTCTTTTTCGGTGCCGTCGGTAATGAAATTTGTCGAAACGGTCTTTTTTGTGCGAATGTCTATTATGCCGTATGAAATTGTGTTGGAGCCTGTATAGTTGTTCCATTCCGTGGCATAATAATAGAGCGAATCGCCATGTATGGCCATGTTGGAGCAGGCCGCAGGGATAGTGTCGGTGACCACCATCTGATTGTAGCCGGCTTTCTTTTCAAGCACGAAGAGGCGCGACGGACGGCTCTGATAGTCGCCTCGAGATGTAACCCATAATTTCTTGTAACGGTCTTTCTTGACACGGTGAAGGTTTATTCCTACCGGTATGAGCTGCACCTGTTTGAAGTCTATCATCTGTATGACCGACACCGTGTTGTCATAGTCGGGCGCGCGGTAGCCTCCCGAGTTGGCCACATACATGTAGTCGTCGACTATCTCCATCTCTTCCGGCTGATAGCCGACACTCACTTTGCGTGTCACGGCAAGTGAGGTCGTGTCTACCTCGAAAACGGCGCCTTTGGGTGCGGCGGGATCTATTAACACCGGGCCTACGTATGAACTGACATAAGCCTTGCCGCGGTGGAAGCGTATGTAGCGGCAGTTGGGTATATCTATCTGGCCTATCCTGACACCGCTGTGAGCGTCCATCACCTCGACTTTGTGTGAGCAGTTCACCACCACATAGAGTTTCGAACCGTAGATGCCTATGTCGTTCCCCACATCCCCGAGTTCCTTGATGACATTAGGATTGCGCTCCGAATAGAAATTTCGGGCATATAGTCCGGTGTGGTAATCATAGTAATCGAGTGAGCATTTGTTGGATCCCATGTTACCTTCGTTCACGAGATATAGGCCGCGGATGGCGCTGCCGGAGTTCTCGTCACCGATAATATCGTATTCGGTAGGTACGACAAGCTCGTCCTCCCGGCATGCCGTGAGGCTCAGAAGAAGCACTGCGATAAGGCATATGATCATCTGTCGGTATTGTACGCTCTTATGGCGTGTCTGTGTGCTGTTGTATATGGTTCCCATCAAAAATGTCAGTGGTTGTCAGAAACAAAAATATCCCGGTCGCACCGACAAAAGTCATGCGACCGGGAATATATCAGTTTTCAACAAATGCTTAAAAATAGGAATGCGGCACCCCGCACACCTTTTTTTAATGGGAATCTGTCAGAAGCTCTGCCCATTGCCCGGGGCTGTCTTTATGTCGGCAAAATGGCAGGTCTTCTGACTTATCCCTGTTTTATCGCGCCTTCCCGATTGTGAATCAGTGACATATTGCGATAAACGTTCTGCTTGGCGACAACAGTATTAAACCGTCGCAAGCGGGATTTACAGCAGCGGGTACTGTCGAGGAATCACACCTCGTTCCCTTTTAATGCTCCTATATTCCTCGACTCTTCGGGAATGAGCGACCATTTCGGCCGTAAAATTAGTTATAATTCTTAACTTGCAAAAGAAAAACCTCCAAAATCACGATTTCATCAGGTTTTACATGGTTTACATGGCGGGAAGATCAGGCTTATACCTGTCAGGTCATATGGTGAGACGGAGCAACTGGCCTGTGGTTTCCACTATGTTGTCGGCCAGGCATTCGCGCAGTTCGCTCACAGGGCGGAATCCCCAGGTGACGCCGGCTGACTCCACACAGGCGCGGCGCGCTGTCTCCATGTCTATTCCGGAGTCGCCTACATACAGCACCTCCTCCTTTTTGGTAGGGCATTTGCCGAGAATGTCGAATACTATGGATGGATCAGGTTTTACAGGCACACCCTCTTTCTGGCCTTCAACAGCCGCCCAGGGGAGATCCGGAAAGTATTTTCCTATCAGTTTTTCAACGGCTTCCTGATATTTGTTGGATGCAACGGCTATTTTCACTCCCCGTTGTGTGAGCTGTTGCAGCAGTTCCGGTATGCCGGGGTAGGGCACGGTGTCATCGGCCATATGCTCCCCGTAATATTTGAAGAAATGGGGGCGCAGACGGTCCACCTGTTCGGGATTGCGTAGGCTTTCGGGAAGCACACGCTCAAGCAGTTTGCTTATGCCGCTCCCAACGAAGCGCGGATATGCCGAAATGGGGTGGGTGGGAAATCCGCACTGTTCCAGGGCATAGTTTGTGGCAGCTCCGAGGTCTGCGATTGTGTTCAGCAGTGTGCCGTCAAGGTCAAATATCACGAGTTTTTTCATACTTAATCTGTTTTATATGCAAAAAGCATTCTGGCGGGAATCAGAACGGGTATCCCACAGAAAAGTGGAATGAGGTGTCGCGTCCCCAGCGTGGATGTATTATCGGCCATCTCTCCTGCCCCTTGCCGGGGTTGTGGGCTTTCACGCCCATGTCGAAACGGAGCAGGAAGTAGTTGAAGTCCATGCGTATGCCGATACCATATGCGGCGGCGATCTCTTTGTAGAATGTCTTGAATCTGAAAAATCCTCCCGGTTGGTTCGGATAATTCTTTATGGTCCATATGTTTCCTGCGTCGATAAACAGTGCACCCTCGAATACCCAGAAAAGTTTGTTGCGGTATTCAAGGTTGAGTATGAGCGAAATGTCTCCGCACTGGTTTATGAAATCGCTTACCGAGTTTCGGGAATCATATGATCCGGGACCGAGTGTGCGCACGCTCCATCCGCGCACGCCGTTGGCTCCCCCGGCGTAAAAGCGTTTTTCGAACGGCACCATAGAGGAGTTTCCGTAAGGCCAGGCTATGCCGAAGCCTGTGTGAAACGAAATGGAATTGCGGTTCGTGAAACGGTGGTTGATGGTGTAGTCAATCTCTCCCTTGAGGTACTGGGCATATTGTATGCCGAAGATTTTGTATACTCCGTCTGACCGCCGCTGGTTGATCATGGAGGATATGGCATACAGGAGCGAGCCTGCAGTCTCCACAGAGGCTCGGGTGGTGTATGTGTTTGTCTGCATTGAGGTGCGGCCTATGTCGGCCGATGCAGCCTGGCGGTTGGTGTGATACCAGGTGTAGCCCATGCGCATGATGAAGTGGTCTTCATAGCTGTAGCGCAGCAGCGGATTGTCGGGCGCTATCTTGTCGATGAAGTCGATGGTGGAGCGTGGCAGGTTGACCACGTTGATGTCTATAAGATCAAACGTGCGGCGGGTGAGATTCGAGCGGTCGGCCCATTTGTATCGCCATGTGCCGCCGGCGATCACACGTGTGTATTCCGGACGTTCCTGGCGCATGAAAGTGACGGCGAATTCGGTCGACGCCCTCATTTTCTGTTTGAAACTGCGCCGCAGGAATGGCGCCTTGAATGTGGGGAAGGTGATGCCGAGTTCTCCAGCCAGCTCGGTGTAGCTGTCGTTTATAAGGCCGTCGAGATTGCCTGACAGGCTTTCGTATGCGCCGCGGAATTTCGCGGTCAGCTGTTCGCCCCCTTTGGCGAGGTTGCGGTGCTGGAAAGTGATCCCTCCACCCACGCCGAGATCCCCTTCGGAGTTGGTGCCTTCGAGTTCGAGTGTCACTCCCATCTTTTTCGTGCGTGACAGGAGTATGTAGGCGTCAAGCAGCTGTTCCTGGCCGTCTGTCCCGGCGGGACGGGTGAGTATGTTGACATACCTGAGTATGGCAAGGCGGTTCAGAGCCTCGTATGTGCGGTCTATTCCTGTGGTGCTGTAAAGTTCTCCTGGTCTGATGAAGCATTGCTCTGACAGGGCTTTGGGGCTGAGGTAGGGGTCGGGTCCGTACAGTATTTCCAGGCCGTCATAATACACGGTGTCACGTCCGGCGAAGTTGAAGTCGGAGGAGTTGTCGCCCGGTGAAAAGTCGGGCACTATCACTACCTTGCGGTACATATAGCGGTTGTGGCGCGGCAGGGTGACGAGGAGTTCCCCGAGTGCCTCCTTTCCGCTCCCTTCAGCCGCTTCCTGCTGCTGTATGCGCGGATTGTGTACTACCATGGTAAGCTCCACGTTCTTTTCTCCGGCCACGGTGTCGGCGATGAATCCGATGTGCTCTTTGGTGAAAGCGAAGTAACCGTTGTCGCGCAGTTTCTCCACAATCATGGCGCGCTGCCGGTCAAGTAGGTTCCTGTCGAGTTTCTCTCCAGGTTGTGCCGGCCATGCTATGGTATCGGAGATCACAAGTTCCTCTATTTCCGGATCCTGGAACTCGTAGCTGACGGCACTGATCACATGCGGTTCGCCGGGATAGAGCTTGTAGTTTATACCGATCTTCTTTTCAGAAGTCATGCTGAGTTCTGTCTCCACCCTGGCGTCGTTGTAGCCGCTGTTGATGAGTGCCTGACGCAACTGGCGGATACTCTGGTCGGTAAGCTGTTGGTCATATATCACCGGCGGCTCTCCTATCTTGCGCAGCCAGCGGTTGAAGCGGCCGGCGGAGTCTCCTGCGAGGTTGTACACCCCAAGCTGTAACCGGGCAAACCCCAAAGCCTTGTGGTTCGGGGTCTGCCTCAGGTAGTTGTATAGCGGGCGGGTGGATACATGCGCGCTGTCGGCTACCGTGATGCTCACTTTGTCGAGCAGATAGGAGCCGGCGGGCACATTGCGTGTGGAGCTGCATCCAGGCAGCACCATGACAGCTGCCAATGTGCACAGTGCGAGAAGCCAACGCCTCAGCAGCATGTTCATCGGTCGTGTAGCTTGATGTAGGTTTTGGCGGATCACTCCATCAGTTTGCGGTAACGGCGGCGCGGGGGTTCTTTTCCGCCGTTCTGGGCTTTCTTGTATGCCTCGTAGTCGGAGTATGATCCTTCATAAAATACCACTTTGCCGTCACCCTCGAATGAGAGGATGTGGGTGCAGATGCGGTCGAGGAACCAACGGTCGTGGCTTACCACAACGGCGCATCCGGCGAAGGCCTCAAGACCCTCCTCGAGCGCGCGCAGGGTGTTTACGTCTATATCGTTGGTAGGCTCGTCGAGCAGGAGCACGTTGCCCTCCTCCTTAAGTGCCATTGCCAGATGCAGACGGTTGCGCTCGCCGCCGGAAAGCACACCGATCTTTTTCTCCTGGTCGGCGCCGGCGAAGTTGAACTTCGAGAGGTATGCGCGGGCGTTGACGTCGCGTCCGCCCATGCGGAAACTCTCGGTTCCCTGCGAGATCACCTGGTATACCGAGTGCTCGGGCACCAGATCGTGGTGGCGTTGGTCTACGTAAGCTATTTTTACAGTTTCGCCCACGTCGAATGTGCCGGCGTCGGGTTTCTCCTGTTCCATTATCAGACGGAAAAGTGTAGTCTTTCCGGCGCCGTTGGGACCTATGACACCCACAATGCCGTTTGGCGGCAGCGAGAAATTGAGGTCCTTGAAGAGCAGTTTGTTGCCGAACGATTTCTCAAGGCCGTTGGCCTCGATGACCTTGTTGCCAAGACGGGGGCCGTTGGGGATGAAGATCTCCAGACGTTCTTCGCGTTGTTTCTGGTCTTCGTTAAGCAGTCGGTCGTAGCTTGACAGACGGGCTTTACCTTTGGCCTGGCGGGCTTTGGGAGCCATGCGCACCCATTCAAGCTCTCGCTCGAGGGTCTTGCGGCGTTTGCTTGCCTGTTTCTCCTCCTGGGCCATGCGTTTTGTTTTCTGTTCGAGCCATGAGGAGTAATTGCCTTTCCAGGGTATGCCTTCGCCACGGTCAAGCTCGAGGATCCATCCTGCCACATGGTCAAGGAAATAGCGGTCGTGTGTGATGGCGATCACGGTGCCGGGATATTGCTGCAGATGCTGCTCGAGCCAGTCGATGGACTCGGCGTCGAGGTGGTTGGTAGGCTCGTCAAGCAGGAGCACGTCGGGTTGCTGCAGGAGCAGGCGGCAGAGTGCCACCCGGCGGCGTTCGCCACCAGAGAGTGTCTCCACCTTCTGATCGTCGGGAGGGCACTGAAGCGCATCCATCGCACGCTCGAGTTTCGAATCAATATTCCAGGCGTCTGCGGCGTCAAGAGCATCCTGCAGTTCCCCCTGGCGCTGGATGAGTGCATCCATCTTGTCGGGATTTTCGAGCACGTCGGGATCGCCGAAAGCGGCGTTCACCTCATCGAATTCCCGGAGGAGATCCATCACGGGCTGCACACCCTCGCGCACCACCTCTATCACAGTTTTGCCCGGATCGAGTTTAGGCTCCTGTTCCAGATAGCCTACAGAATATCCCGGGGAGAAAACCACATCGCCCTGGATATCCTTGTCGATACCGGCAATGATCTTAAGCAGGGATGATTTACCGGAACCGTTAAGACCGATGATACCGATCTTGGCTCCATAGAAAAATGACAGGTATATGTTTTTGAGGACTTGTTTCTGGGGAGGGTAAGTCTTTGAGACACCCACCATCGAGAAGATTATCTTTTTGTCGTCGGCGTTAGGGGCAGCCATATATCAAGTGGATTAATTGTTATCAGAGGAATCAGGGAAATCAGAGGCATCAGAGCCATCAGAGATATCAGAGGAATCAGCAAAACTATTCTTGCTTGACTTCTCCCGCTCTAACTTCTTACTTCTATTTTTCTTACTTCTTTTTCTTTGGCGCACACTTGGTGGGGTATTCACAGCGGATTTTCCCCTCCATGATGTTGCGGAGCTTGCTGCGGTTGAGCTGTTTGCGGATTGCCGATACATGATCCATGTACACGATCCCCTCGAGGTGGTCGCATTCGTGCTGCACCACGCGCGCTGCAAAACCGCTTATCTCCTCTTCGTGGGGCTGAAAATCCTCGTCGAGATAGCTGAGGCGGATATGCTCCACACGTTTTACATCCTCGCTCAGTCCCGGGAGGCTTAGGCAACCTTCCGAACGGCTTATCTGGGGGCCGTCGAGGATCTCTATCTCAGGATTGATGAGTGTGCGCTTGAAGCCGTCGCACTCCGGGAAGTTCTCGGCCAGAGGCGATGCGTCGATCACCACTATGCGGTCGTTGCGTCCGATCTGGGGAGCGGCAAGCCCTACGCCGTCGGAGGCATACATTGTCTCGAACATGTTGGCCACAAGTTCCTTGAGGTCGGGATATGTGTTGTCGATATCTTCCGAGATCTCTCTCAGGACCGGATGACCATAGAGATATACAGGTAATTTCATTATATTGACTTTCTATTTTTTTTTCTATAACCAGCTTGGCGCTAAATGCCACCCCGTGCCTGGCGGGAAGCGATATAGTCGTTGAGTATGATCGTGGCCGAGATTTCGTCCACAATCGCCTTGTCGCGCCTGGCCATCTTGCGCATGCCGCCGTCGATCATGGCGCGGTGTGCGAGCACCGATGTGAACCGCTCGTCAAAGAATTCTATTGGAATTTCTCCTGTGACTTTGCGAAGGCGTTCTATGCCCGGTCGGATATAGCGCATCGACTCCGACTCTTCCCCGCGCATCGTGGTAGGCAACCCCACGATTATGCGCTCCACGCTTTCTTTCGCCAGATATGAGGCGATGAAATCGTTGAGTGTGCCGGTGGCGACGGTCGTAAGTCCGTTGGCCACAATCTGCAGTGTGTCGGTCACGGCGATGCCGCACCGCTTTTTTCCGAAGTCGATAGCTAAAAGTCGTGCCACACTGCAAAGTTACTAAATATATTCAGATAAGGCAAATGCAATGTTCCGATGCATGCACCGCCGGGGTGCGGACGCCGCATCCTCCCAACTTTATGGCTTTTGTATTTGTTGTATTTACAAAATATAATTTATTGCATTATGGTACGCAGAAGACATGGCGGTGACAACAGATTTTCAGACCGCGAAAGAAAAGACAAACGTAATTTGTGGCTTTACATCGGTGTAGGTGTGCTCATTGTGCTTCTTCTTGTATGGATGACGATTGCAAGTTTCTGGGAGGATACCGATGTGGCTGCGTTCATAGCGCCTTTCGGCTTCTGATGCAAGCTGATGATATACGCCATAACGCCACGCGCAGACACAGAGAGGTTTTCTCCGTGTGTCTGCGCGTGGCGTATGGCTGTGTCAGGCCGTTTGTGCGGTTGTGATCAGAATGCGTATCTTATTCCTATTGCAGGGATAATGGCATGGGTGGCGTATTTAGCGGTAAATGTACCCCGATCGTCGAGGGTAGGGAATCTTTTGCCCTGATAGGAGGGGAGGGGGAGGCCCATCTGGTTGGCCAGCGCTACTGCGGCGTTGTATTGCTGCACCCCTTTTTCATATGCTGTTACGTTTGTGTTGAAGCTGCGTGCCAGTATGTCGTCATATTGGCCGGTGCCTTTCTCTGTGCCGAGTCCGTGTACATACATGAATGCCATATCGATTGACAATCCTTTTACCGGGCTGAAGCTGAATCCTACAGACGGCTCTATTTTTGTCATGCCGGGTGTTTCGGGGTTATAGTAGTCGGTATTGCAGGGCGATGTGTCGATCATCAGACCGGCGCGCACGTCGAAGCGTTTTGTAAGGCTGTACTGTGCGCCAAGATGATATGTCATGGCGTTATGGTAGTCTTTTTTCAGGTTCTGGTCAAATTCGGGAAGATGGTCGAATTCGATATCGAGCTGTTTGTATGTGCCCCAGCCGTTGAGCTGTGCGTCGAATGCGAGTATAAGGTTGCTGATGGGCTTATAGCTTACTCCCACCGAGAATACATATGGACAAGGCATCGATGCCGAGAAGTTTGTGGTGTTGAGATTGTCAAGCGTGGAGCTGAGGAGCGCGCGTGCTATCTCGTCATTGTATTCCACGCGTGCGTCTCCGGCTTTTACTTTCATGTTCATTTTCGAGCGGAAGGAGGCTCCTACTGTCCATCGTTCTGTGATGTCCCACATGATGCCCGCGTTGATGCCCACCGCGATTTCTGATTTTCCGCTGAGGTTTACCGATGCCGGGGGAACTCCGTTGTCGGTATATCTTATATCTTCCGGTGCGGGTGTCTGCACAGGGTTGCCAGTTATGATCCCCTCGAGTATGGCGGCCTGGTGTTTCAGCCGGTTTGATTCGTTGACCAGTTCTACCAGATTGCCGAAATTGTCGGAAGGTGCCAGAGCCTTGTTCAGGTTTACGCTACCCCATGAAATCATGAGGCCGGCTCCGACTGAGAGGTTCGGCAATATGTTCCAGCTTATCGTTGGCTGCACGGTGAATACCTTGAGGTCTACCGATTGGTTCAGCACGGCGCCGGGCCAGTTCTTTCCCCAGTTGATTGATGACCCGTAGGGGGTGTAGACGGTTACTCCGGCATACAGGTTGTCGTAAACGCGGAATGCCGCCGAGACATTCATCGGGGTGCTTATCTTATTGCTGGTAGTGTACTCTTTGCCTTCGTGTGTGGCTGTCGCGGTAGCTTTTATGGCGCTTACTGATCCTGAGAAATCAACGGTTTTTCTGGAAAGTGAAAGTCCTGCGGGATTGAAGATCTGGCTCTCGGCGCCGAGTTTCATCGCCACGCCTACATGTCCCATTCCCTCTTGTCTTGCGCTGAAGGTGTTTACCTGATATCCTTCGGCGGCAGCGCCGAGGGATATAGCAGCGGCCATCGCCGCGCTGATAGCTTTTTTCATAATGAGTTGAATTAAAAAATCGGCCAAAATTACCAAAAATATCCCAAATGGCAAAATTTTAACATTCCTTTAGAGTATTTGCAATTTATGTAAACAGAATATTTTTTTTGTGTAAAAGAGAAAGTTTGCGAGGATATTTTAGGTGGTTTGAAAAAGAATGCTTACTTTTGTGAAAAATTGGATAGTATGGCCGTTGAGCTTCAACAGACAGTCACCCGCATAGCCGCTAAAAGCCGCATTATTCTTGAGCGTTACGAGCTTATGAAGCGGCAGCTGAAGGCTGATGTGGAGAAGATAGCTCAGCTGGAGCGCGATCTTGAGCGCGCACGTGCGGAAAACGAGAGGCTCCGCACCCAGATTGAGTATCTGGGTATAGCCGCTGTCGTGGCGCCTGAGCGCGAGGATGTGGAGCGCACACGGGCATTGCTTTCCAGTTTAGTGCGGGAAATCGACAAGTGCATCGCCGACCTCAACGATTGATCGTTGGCCGGCAGCGGTCAGGGCAAGCGATGTTTGTGGCCGCAAGCACCTCTCCACGCACTGCCAACAGATTTGATCTCCTTTCCGGCATGATGGCGGCACGGCCGTGTTTCTTTACGCAGCCTCCCGTTTTCCGGATACGGGATGTGATTATGTTGCACGATGAATGATAAACTGAACATAACGATACGTATTGCCGACCAGCCTCCGATACCGCTTTATATCAACAGGGGCGATGAAGAGAATATCCGCACGGCGGAGTACAATGTAAACCGTCTGTGGAACGCATGGAGCACCAAGTACAAGAACAAAACCTCGCATGAGGTGCTCGCTATGGTGGCTTTCAGGTTCGCCGAGTTGTTCTATAAACTCAATTCCTCCGCCAACGAGACAAATGGCGTTCTGGAAGAATTTGAAAAAGGGCTCGACGACATACTGCTTGAGATGGAGAGCTGACAGTCGCTCCTGTCGAAAGCCCCGTTATGATTGGAATATATATTTGTTGACCGATTTCCCGTTCTGCACACGCAGGTTCCGCGGGTACTTGCATATATGTTTGCCTTCCTTTTGTGAAGCGCCGGCAAATGTGAGGCTACCCCAGGACTTTGCCATGTGCGGACGCTTTTTTATAGCCCTCCCGATTGTGCCGCAGAGGCGGCGCGCATCAGGGGAGGCGTCTCTGTAATCTGACTTTTACAACTGAAAACTTGATATTCATTAAAAACAATATTTTAATTCTATGACTATAATAATCTATATTGCGATTGCCGTTGTCGGGCTCGCTATAGGTGCTTTCGGCACTGTGGCGGTCCAGAAGTCGATGGCTCGCAGCCGTGCAAAAACTATCATCGACGAAGCTGTGCGCGAGAGCGACGTGATACTTCAGAAGGCGAAACTCAAAGGCCGCGAAGAGGGTCTCAAGATAAAGGATGAAGCTGAGAAACAAGCTAACCAGCGCTTGTCGAAAGTGCAGTCGGCAGAAGCCAAGATGAAGCAGCGCGAGATGCAGCTCAACCAGCAGCACAGCGAGAACCAGCGTCAGCGCAACGACCTTGAATCCTTGCGTCAGCGCCTGAATGCCGAGGAAGCGGTGATAGAGACACGCAAGGAGGAGCTTGACAAGCTGAAACGTTCGGCACAGGACACACTCGAGCATATCTCAGGCCTATCCTCCGAGGAAGCGAAGGAAAAACTTGTAGAATCGCTTAAGGACGAGGCCAAGACAGCTGCCGCACAGTATGTGAATGAAATCATGGACGAGGCAAAGATGACAGCCAACAAGGAGGCCAAACGCATTGTCATACAGTCGATACAGCGTGTGGCTACCGAGGCTGCCATAGAGAACAGTGTCACAGTGTTCCATATCGATTCCGACGAGATCAAAGGCCGCATCATAGGCCGCGAAGGCCGCAACATACGTGCCCTTGAAGCCGCCACAGGCATCGAGATCATAGTCGACGACACCCCCGAGGCCATCGTGCTTTCAGGCTTCGATCCCGTGCGTCGCGAGATCGCCCGTCTGGCTCTCCACCAGCTTGTGGCCGACGGCCGCATACATCCCGCACGCATCGAGGAGGTAGTCAACAAAGTGCGCAAGCAGATTGAGGAAGAGATCGTTGAGACCGGCAAACGCACCGCTATCGACCTCGGTATCCACGGCCTGCACCCCGATCTTATCCGCATGATCGGCAAGATGAAATACCGTTCAAGCTACGGACAGAACCTCCTGCAGCATGCACGCGAGACTGCCAACCTGTGTGCGATCATGGCTTCTGAACTCGGTCTCAATCCCAAGAAGGCACGCCGCGCGGGTCTGCTCCACGATATAGGCAAGGTGCCCGACGAAGAGCCCGAACTGCCCCACGCACTTCTCGGCATGAAGATCGCCGAGCGCTGCAAGGAGAAACCGGAAATATGCAATGCCATCGGCGCCCACCACGACGAGATCGAGCAGACAACCCTGCTCGCCCCCATCGTGCAGGTATGCGACGCCATCTCGGGCGCACGTCCCGGAGCACGCCGCGAGATAGTGGAGGCTTATATCAAGCGCCTCAACGACCTTGAGCAGCTCGCTCTATCATATCCCGGCGTAATAAAGACATATGCCATTCAGGCAGGACGCGAATTGCGCGTGATTGTCGGAGCCGACAAGATCGACGATGCCGAGACAGAAAGCCTGTCAAACGAGATAGCAAAGCGCATCCAGGACGAGATGACCTATCCCGGACAGGTAAAGATTACCGTAATACGCGAGACACGCGCTGTGAGCTTCGCGAAATAATCTCTTTTCAGAAACACTTTTATGTCAGAAAGAAAAGAGGAAACGAACAAGACAGACTGTTGCGGCAGCGGATGTGCGTCGTGCCCTAACAAAGGCACCGCCACACCAGGATGTGAGGCTTGCGCCGGATGCGACGGGAAAGGGGAATGCCCTTCCGGCAGACGGTGTTCCTCCGGTTGCGGGGGATGCGCCGAGCGCGGCAAGCTGCATAGCTTCAATTATCTCGATGATATCCCCGGCGGATATGCCGACGACGATATGGTCGAGGTTATGTTCAAGAACACCCGCAAAGGATTTTATCTCAATTCGGCTAAACTGCCTCTCGAGATCGGCGACATGGTGGCTGTGGAGGCTTCTCCTGGGCATGATATCGGCAAGGTATCGCTTACAGGCGCGCTTGTGAGACTGCAGATGAGAAAGGCCGGAGTGAAGCCCGATGCCGAGAAACACCGTGTGTTCAGGAAAGCCAAGGCCTCCGACCTGGAGCGTTACGAGCAGGCAAAAGCCCGCGAGAACGACACCATGATCCGCGCCAGAAAGATAGCCTCGTCGCTGCAGCTAAACATGAAGATAGGCGATGTGGAGTATCAGGGAGACGGCAACAAGGCGATATTCTATTACATAGCCGACGAGCGTGTGGATTTCCGTCAGCTTATCAAGGTGCTTGCCGAGACATTCAAGGTGCGCATCGAGATGAAGCAGATCGGCGCACGTCAGGAGGCGGGACGCATAGGCGGCATCGGCCCATGCGGGCGCCCTCTGTGCTGCACCACCTGGATGACAAACTTCGTGAGTGTTTCCACCGGCGCCGCACGCTATCAGGATATATCGCTCAATCCGCAGAAACTTGCCGGGCAGTGTGCCAAACTGAAGTGTTGCCTTAATTTCGAGGTCGACGCCTATATGGAGGCATCCCGGAAACTTCCCGGAAAGGATCTGCGCCTGGAGACGGCCGACAATACCTATTATTATTTCAAGGCCGATATCTTCAAAGGTGAGATCACATACTCCACAGACAAGAATATCCCCGCGAACCTGGTGACTATACCGGCTGCGCGTGCATGGGAAGTGGCTGCTATGAACAAGGAGGGTGAGAAACCGCTCGCCTTGAAAGAGGAGACGGGTGAAGAGAAGCCCCGCTCGGAATATGCCGACATACTCGGGCAGGACTCACTGACACGCTTCGATAAAAAGAAGAAGAAAAAACGTTCCTCCGATAAGTCGAAAGGAGCAGCGGCGCCCTCAGGCAACGGAGGCGAGAAAGGTGGCGGCCAGCAGCCTAAACGGCAGCAGAAGAACGGTAACGGCGCTCCCTCTGCTGGAGGCGGTAACCGTCAGGACCGTGCGCCGCGTCAGGATCGGAACCGGAAGGGGACGCCAGAGCAGGCCTCCGGTGCGCCACGGTCGCCGCAGCAACAGCAGGCTCCACAGCAGCAACAGTCGCGTCAACGTCCTCCCCGGAACAGGCAGGGACAGAAACCGGCAGACAAAGGTGAGAAGCCTGCTGCGGAGAGAACTTCCGACAAGCCCGCAGACAGGCCGTCTGCAAAACAGACGGAACAATGAGATCAAGTAATCCTATGATACGGCTGTGGCCGGTGGCGGTTGCCATGGCTCTTTTTACGGCTTGTGTCGACTACATTTGCAATGACTATAGCGAATACCGGCGTGTGCCACCCGAGGGGTGGCGCTACGCCGATTCGGTTAAATTCACCCCGGTGCATGATGACTCGTTATGCAGGGGACGTTTTGTGGTCGGTGTGACGCATAACGACAGCTACAGGTTCACGGAGCTGTGCATGGAGGTGACATACGCCGATACCGCCGCCATGCGCCGTGATACGGTGCGTATGGAGGTGGTCGACCGTTTCGGCACATGGAGGGGACGTGGCATAGGATCGGCTTTTCAGCTCACGGATACTCTCGCGCCGGTGGTGCATCCGTCGGGAAGCGTCGTGTCAGTGAGGCAGATAATGCGTGAGGATACTCTCGGAGGGATAAACAAGGTGGGACTTTTCTTTGTTCCTGATGAGAAGTGATCTGAAAATATTTAAGTGACTGTTTTATGGAACAACTGTTATTGCTTGCGCCGTCGGAGGCACGGAAAAGAATCGATGCTTTACAGGCGCTCATGTGCCACGAGGGTATAGATGCGGTTCTTGTGAGCGACAATGCCAATCTGCTTGCATTGTGCGGCAGGGTATATGCCGGTTATGCCTGGATCCCTGCGGAAGGGGAGCCTGTGTGGTTCGTGCGTCGCCCTGTAGAGCTTGGCGGAGACAATGTGGTATATATACATAAGCCGGAGAATATCCCGGCATATCTCTCTGAGGCGTCATTGAAAACAGGCGGCACCATCGGGCTTGAATACGATATTACGGCTTATTCTGCCGTGTTGCGTCTGATGGGGCTGTTCCCAGACAGCAAGACGGCCAATGCCTCCGGTGTCTTGCGCCGGTGGCGTTCGGTAAAAACTCCTGTACAGGCGCAACTGATGCGCCAGTCGGGTGTGAAGCATGCCGAGGTCTACAAGCGTGTGCCCGGCCTTTACCGTATGGGTATGACAGATCATGAGCTTCAGGTGGAGATAGAGCACCTGAGCCGTCTCCAGGGGTGTCTTGGTGTATTCCGCATAAGCGGGCCATCGATGGAACTGTTTATGGGCAATGTGATTTCCGGCAAGAATGCCGACAATCCCACCCCCTATGATTTCGCAATGGGTGGAGCAGGGCTTGATCCCTCGCTTCCCGTTGGTGCAGACGGGGCGGAAATACTTGAGAATACTACGGTGATGGTGGATCTCAACGGCAATTTCACAGGTTACATGACCGATATGACCCGTGTGTTCTCGCTGGGGAAGATCCCGCAGCTTGCAGTCGAGGCACACCAGTGCTCAATCGACATATGCCATGCCTTCATGAAGGAGGCACGCCCCGGTGCGGCAGCGAAAGATCTGTATGCCATGGCGGAGGCGATGGTGCGTGAGCGCTCGCTGGAACGCTACTTCATGGGGCACAGACAGCATGCCGGATTCGTAGGGCATGGCATCGGCATAGAAATTAACGAGCTTCCGGTGATAGCTCCCAGAAGCCGCGATATACTGCAAGAAGGCAATACAATAGCGCTCGAACCTAAATTTGTGATACCTGAGGTAGGCGCTGTCGGTGTGGAGAATACATATCTCGTTACAGGTGACGGTGCCGAGTGCCTTACCGTTTGCCCCGAAGAGATAGTGCCGTTGATATGATTGACTGGAATTTGACAGAAGTTGTTAAACACAAACAGAAGTTATTAAACAAAATCTGAGAAATGACTCAGGAAGAACTGCGTGATAAAATAGATAAACCGGTATTTCATCTCGTTGGGGAGGCAGCGGATTCGCTCGGCCGCGATTGCTATGTGGTCGGAGGATATGTGCGCGATCTCATGCTCGGTCGCCACTCAAAGGACATAGATTTTCTTACAGTCGGGTCCGGAATAGAGGTGGCACAGGAGGTGGCGCGTACCCTCCGGGGCAGCCATCTCGCCGTGTACCGCAATTTCGGTACCGCACAGGTGAAGAACCGGAAATATGAACTGGAATTTGTGGGAGCGCGCAAGGAAAGTTATGACCGCAGCAGCCGTAAACCCATAGTGGAGGACGGCACGCTCGAGGATGACATATCGCGCCGCGATTTCACTATAAATGCCATGGCTCTTTGTGTCAACGGTGACCGTTTCGGCGAGCTGGTGGATTTTTACGATGGTGTGCGCGACCTGAGTGAACGTGTGATACGCACGCCGCTTGACCCGGACATAACATTCTCTGACGATCCGCTCCGCATGATGCGTGCCATACGGTTTGCCACGCAGCTTGACTTCACCATACTTCCGGAGACATTCGAGGCTATTCGCCGCAACGCGTCCCGCATCACTATCATCTCCAAAGAGAGGGTGATGGATGAGCTTATGAAGATAATGCGGTCTCCCCGCCCCTCCATCGGATGGCGGCTGTTGCTGCAGTCGGGCTTGTTGCGCCTGATCTTCCCTGAATTATACGCGCTGAAAGGTGTAGAGAATGTAAACGGCGTGGGGCATAAGGACAATTTCTATCATACTCTGGCAGTGCTCGACAATGTGGCCGAACAGTCCGATAACGTATGGCTCAGGTGGGCCGCACTTCTTCACGACATCGGCAAACCGGCGACCAAACGGTTTGATCAGGCTGCCGGATGGACATTCTACGGACATAATGTGGTGGGAGCGAAAATGGTGCCGCGTATTTTCCGCAACATGAAATTCCCCCTCAACGACAAGATGAAGTATGTGCAGAAGCTTGTGGACCTGCATATGCGTCCCATTGCGTTGGTCGAGGATGAGGTGACAGATTCAGCCGTGCGCCGTCTGCTGTTCGATGCAGGCGACGATATTGACGATCTGATGCTTCTGTGCAGCGCCGACATCACCTCCAAAAACCGTCTCAAAGTAGAGCGTTTCCGCGCCAATTACCTGCTTGTGAAGCAGAAAATGGTGGAACTTGAGGAGCGTGACCGCATACGCAACTTCCAACCGCCTGTAGATGGCATAGAGATTATGCAGACATTCGGCATAGGGCAGTGCCGCGAGGTGGGAGCGATAAAGGAACGCATTAAAAACGCCATTCTTGACGGGGAAATACCTAATGAACATGAACCCGCGCGTGCGCTGATGCTCGATTTTGCCGCAACTATAGGTCTTTCGCCCGTCAATACTCCGGCAGCGGATTGACATAATGCGTGTA
>CATJQX010000173.1 GCA_949742535.1 uncultured Muribaculaceae bacterium
ATGCGGGCGGCGAGTTGTGGCGAGCAAGGATGGGTATGTATCAGCGGGGCGGTCGTACCGTCCAGATCTTCCGGAAGGAGTTCACTGCCTGTAAGTTCGCGGTGACGCACTATGTCTTCCGACATATCGGTGCATCCTGTCTGTATGAATTTCTGGGTGACGACGGTATGACCCTCGTCCATGAGTTTTTTTGCAAACCACGCGGTGCAGTAAGTCTTGCCTGCATCAGTGTCTATTCCGCTTATAAAAAACACTTTATCCATGAGCTTTCTGTAAAATAAGATAGAGAGGACGGTAAGTGAGGGGAGCGGCCCCGTCGGGTAGAAGGGGATAGGAGCGTATCAGTTTTATGGCTGATGACTGCGCGCCTTTATCGCGCCCGAGGGCGTTGACACCGGTCAGTTTCAGGTGTCTTAGCAGTTCGTTTACCGTTGGGAAAAATACCTGTCTGTTTTCCTCTCCGCTGTAGAGTATTTTCAGACCGCATTCGTGTGCGGTGTCTGTGAGCATGTCGTGCGACGGGTAACTGAGCGAGCGCCCGGTGACGGCTTCAATTTCGCGGTATGTGCCGTTCCCATACATCGCCATTGCCGCAATGCCGCCGGGAGCGAGTATCCCGGGTAATATTCTGATGAATCGGGGTACGGAATGGAACCATTGCATGGTAGAGGCGGACAAGAGGAGATCCACGCTTCCGGCAGTGACGGATGAGATTGCCGTCTCGGCATCGCAGCGTATGATCTCGGTCTCCGGTGGCACACATGAAGGCAGCGGCATATCGGCGATATCCCACAGGGTCAGACGATATGGCGGAAGGTTGTCTGCATAAATCCTGGTCAGTGTGCCGTTTCCCACACCGATCTCAAGCACTTTAAGCGGGGAGTTGCGTAAAGTGCCGATGAAAGGGGAGGTGTGCTCCCACAGTTCCTGTGCCACAGAGGTCTGTACAGACGCGTTTGATCCATATGTGGCTGTGGCATTGGAAAACTTGTCGGCCACAAGCTGCTTGTCGACCACGTAGCGGTCAAGCATCGCCTGCATGTCAGGGAAATGTGGAGCATCAGGTAGGCTCACAGCCCTGTCCCCCCATGCGGCCTGTTGATTAGAGGCGGGAAATATGCGGTCCTGTTCCGATATTACGGCTATGTCCCACATCTCTGTGGTTTCGATATTGGGAAGCTC
>CATJQX010000174.1 GCA_949742535.1 uncultured Muribaculaceae bacterium
GGTAGTGGGCGCTGACGGATTCGAACCGCCGACCCTCTGCTTGTAAGGCAGACGCTCTGAACCAGCTGAGCTAAGCGCCCTTCTCGCCTCAATTGCGATGCAAAGGTAGGCACTTTTTTTATTCCCTCCAAATTTTTCAAAGACTTTTTTCAAAAAAAATTCCTAACTTTGCATCACAGAAAGCTCAGGAGAGCGTTCTGGCTATTGTATCACCATTCATATCACATCTGCTTGTATATGGAACTCAGCCCATTAACAGCTATTTCCCCCGTTGACGGCCGCTATCGCAGCAAAACAGCCGGTCTTGACAATTATTTTTCAGAATTCGCCCTTATCCGCTACCGTGTGAAGGTAGAGGTGGAGTATTTCATCGCTCTGGCAGAACTGCCGTTGCCGCAACTCGCCAGCCTGAGCATGTCGCTCGGAGGGATGAAACTGACAAGAGACGAAATCTTCAAGAAACTGCGCGGCATCTACCGCAACTTCACTATTGAGGATGCCGAGCGTGTGAAAGCCCATGAAGCGGTGACCAACCACGACGTGAAGGCTGTGGAGTATTTCCTCAAAGAGGAGTTCGACAAGATGGAACTAAGCCGCTGGAAAGAATTCATACATTTCGGCCTTACGTCGCAGGACATCAACAATACCTCAGTGCCTATGTCGGTACGCGACGCCCTTCATGAGAGTTTCCTCCCCCTGATAGAGGAACTGACAGTAGCCCTGGAGGCAAAAGCTGCCGAATGGGCAGACATACCGATGCTCGCCAAGACACACGGACAGCCGGCCTCCCCCACCCGTCTGGGCAAAGAGATAATGGTGTACGCATACCGTCTGCGCCAACAAATAGAGCAGCTCAAGAGAGTGCCTGTAAGCGGCAAATTCGGAGGTGCCACCGGCAACTTCAACGCCCACCGCGCCGCATATCCCGGCTACGACTGGCCTGCGTTTGCCGCCCGTTTCCTGCATGACAGCCTGCAAATTGAACGCGAGGCTTACACCACACAGATCTCAAACTACGACAATCTGGCCGCTCTGTTTGACGCGCTGCGCCGCATCAATACGATCATCCTCGATCTTGACCGCGATGTGTGGATGTATGTGAGCATGGAGTATTTCAAACAGAAGATCAAGGCCGGCGAGGTAGGCTCATCGGCGATGCCGCATAAGGTGAACCCCATCGACTTCGAGAACTCGGAGGGTAACCTTGGCATAGCAAACGCCATCTATGCACATCTGGCGCAGAAACTGCCCGTATCGCGTCTGCAGCGCGACCTTACAGACTCAACGGTGCTGCGCAACGTGGGTGTGCCTATGGCGCATTCGGTGATAGCGATCAACTCTACCCTCAAGGGGCTTGGCAAACTGCTGCTGAACCGCGACGCCATAGACCGCGATCTGGCGGGTATGTGGAATGTGGTGGCTGAAGGCATACAGACTATCCTGCGCCGCGAGGGATATCCCCATCCGTATGAGACCCTCAAGGCTCTCACCCGCAC
>CATJQX010000175.1 GCA_949742535.1 uncultured Muribaculaceae bacterium
CGACCCCGTCACCGGGTAGCGCGGGTGACCGCTATCGACAAACCCGAAAAGTTGCAACGCGCCCCAAATTCCCTCCACAAGTCCTACCGCAAGCACTCCTGCCTCCAATACTTGCCCCCACTCAATCCGCGTTAAAAAATTGTAAGATTTTATAATGCGCCGAGCTCTTCGAATTAAAGCAAACATCTACTTGTTATGTTGTGTAGATTTATAACTGGAGAATTGTGTTGAACCAATTGTAATATGCCTCTGACACTCCATTTTCAGATTCAAGATCTATTACATTCCAAGCTTTGTTTTTATATAAAACAAACATTGCAATAATATCATCACAATCTTTCAATAGGTTACTTTCACTTATAACTCGGTATGTTTTTATTCCACAATTTTTTTCGAAAACACCGCGTTCGCGGTTAGAACTAAATTTACATATACATATAGCACTATTACTATTATCTCTTATCGTATGTTTTAGTAAAGCGAGCTCTTTTTCAATACAAGAAGAACATGAAAAATAGGGGAAATATGCAACAATATAGACTGAATCTGGATAAAATGAATTTGTTTGATATGAATGTACTCCATCAAACATACGCAGATTATTCATTTCAGTTTCTTGACATATAATTTTATCTATTAATGAACTGGGCAATTTTTTGGAAAAATGTGAATAAGTGGGCGACGAACTGCACGAAGTCAGTATGTATAATACTGAAATAAATAGTCGCACCTTATGCATGTTAGTTATTTTAATGTTAATATACACACTGCCGGATTGTCATCTTCTTCATTATATTTATCAATGAAGGCTCTTAGACTTTCTACGAGACACATGTCTTCCTGATTCTCTATTAGCCTTTTAACAAATGGAATATTTTCTGAATCCAACCATGACAATATACTTTTCTGATTGTAATCGTAAAATATAAAAGGTATAGGCATTGTCTCATTTTCCATATTACTCCTTAAGTATGTATGGCTAATCATGTCGTTTATGTCAGTAACAGAAACGTATGAATTAGAACCTTTCTGGAAATGAGTTATTAGCTTTTCTCCGCAGTCGTATACATAATAGAAATTAACCGGTGATTCCTCGGGTTTACCCCTGTATAGTTTAATTCTAAAATCCTTTTCAGACAGATTGTCGTTATGTTGGTAAAACCTATCTAAATTGCCGAAACCTAATGAAAATAAAGAAGTTAGAGTCTTGTTGTCAATTTTGTAGACAGTCTCATATCCCGACTTAAAAAACAAAATTTCTCCATTCATGGTCTTTTTAATCTCTCCATACACCCAATTTCTTGAGAATTTAAATGGAAGAGCTGTATCGCACTCCTTATCTTCTCCGGATGAAACATTGATCCATGTAAGTGAATAAGGGTGATCTTTAGAATACGCCGAATATGTAGCCACAAAAAGAGTGTCGTTAAGCTGATAGACTTGCTGGGGACATGTGTTATGGAACGTTTGTTCTCTCACTAATTTTCCATTATAATCATAATGAAAATACTTTGAGGTGAGCCAATCGTATATGTATATACCATTCGCATCAGCAGTAAACTGACTGATCGCGCTGTACTCCCCGGGTCCGCTACCCTTTGAACCAATGGATTTTAGAAATTTCCCTGCAGAATCGTATAGAAATACCTTTTGAGCTTTGGATGCATCACATACTATTATGGTGTCATTAACCACAGCTAAATGTGTGATTTTGCCTATCAGGCAACTGTCAGTAGTTTCTAACGGAATGATTTTGATTTCTTTAATTTCGTCTTTAAAGAAATCGCCGCTTAGATTATCAATTGTAATGTCACACGATGGTATAGGCGCAGAAGAGTCCGGTATTATCGTTGCCTCAGGGACATCCTTAATGATAGTTGTGTCATTGTTACTGACACAACTATATAAGAATATGTTAATTACCGAAACAAGTAATAATGTCGTTCTTCTATAAATCATTTGGCAACCACGTAGACTCATTATCGCAAATATTAGGGCAATCCCATGTATGGGCTACCTCACCTTTCCCCTCAGCCACTTTTTTAGCTCCCATACTTTCATAACGATACCCTATGGCAACGCACCATCCCTCAACACAAATGTAGTCTTTCCTATTATACCAATTTTCTAGATCTTCTATTATATCAGAATGAGCTTCAATTTCAGCAAGAGAAAAAGTGCTATATTTCTCCTTTTGTAAATAACCCCGACCGAAATATTCTCAAAGGTAGGGATATAATTTGGGTTTACAAAATTTAAGAGTAATAAATTTCAGAAAACTACTCGTGTCTGTTTGTGAGAATCTTTATTCTGAAAAAATATACGGGTGTTTGTGAATAATAATAATAATAATAATAATAATCAATAGTCGTTATGGGTTGAGTATAGAGATGGTACCGAAGGTGTCATCATAATCTATTTCCTGACGACCGTGCCGGTGATGGTTAGGGCGTACTCAGGGTCGATATTACCTACGATCTCGACTGAGCGCTCGAAACTGCCTATCGCCTCGGTTTCACGGAACACTACCCGCATTATCGCCTCGCTGTGGGGAGGGATGGTATCGGAAGAGAGAACTGCCGTGACACACTCGCACGATGGCACTAGCGCATCAAGCACAAAAAGCTCATTGCCGTAATTGCCCAGATGAAATTCTCCCACCGCGGAATCGCCCGCAGCTATACGCCCGATATTCATTTTCGCAGGATACATCACAAGAGAAGTTTTCGGCATACGCCGCCGTTGCGTCCTCACAGAATCGCTGGTGAGGATGGATGTATACAGCCGCATTATCTGAGGATTTACCGCCGGATCGCCCACACCAAGTACACGGTTATCGCGGTCGACAAGAAACGTCCGCAGCCCGTCAGCTTCAGGGAAGCCGTTCAGACGGTTGAGACTGTCGTTCATGTCAACCAGAACCGGAAGATTGCCACGATTTTCAATTTTTAGAATA
>CATJQX010000176.1 GCA_949742535.1 uncultured Muribaculaceae bacterium
CATTTTTTACACACTTTAATAAGAGGAGACAGAAATTATCACTATCTTTGCGGCTTGAAAGGCTAATTGCGGAAAAAAATCCGCAATTAAAGTTCCTGAAAGGATTTTTCATGACCAATCATCTCATCTCGGGGACACACTCCACCTTTTTCAATTCTCACGCAGCAAAACATTTTACCCACACATATTTTAAAAAATGAGTATCGGGATTAAAATCAAAAAGGGACTGGACCTGCATCTGGCAGGTGCGGTTTCAGATCTCACGAACATTACTCCATGTCCTACAACCACCGTCGCCGTGATTCCCGACGATTTCGAGGGCTTCATCCCCAAAATGGAGGTAAAAGAGGGAGAGAAAGTGCTCGCCGGGCAGCCATTGATGCGCCACAAGCTCCATGAGGATATAAAACTGGTAAGCCCTGCAGCCGGCACAGTCAAGGCTGTGGTGCGCGGAGAGCGCCGTAAAATCCTCCGTGTCGTAGTTGAAACGGAAAACGGCGATACAGTGACACACGACGTAAAGAAAGCCACCGCTTCAGCCGAAGGCACACGCACACTGCTCATGCAGTCGGGCCTGTGGGCCATGATGCGCCAGCGGCCGTATGACATAGTGCCCGAAGCCGGCGCAAAAATCCGCGACATCTTTGTTTCGGGCTTCGACTCCGCTCCCCTCGCCTGCGCTGCAGCCATTCAGGAGAGCGACCGCAAGACACTTGAGGCAGGAGTGAAGCTGCTGTCATCGCTGACACGCGGAAAAGTATACGTATCGCGCCGCGACGGACAGAAACTGCCCGATCTTGCCGGAGCCGAGATGGTTGACATCAGCGGCCCACACCCCTCGGGCAACGCAGGCACAATGATCGCCGCCATCGCTCCCGTGAACAAGGGGGAGACAGTAATATGTCTTGACCTGACCATCCTCGCGCGCATAGGCGCTCTCGCCCTTACAGGTAAAGTGCCTATGGAAACCGTGGTGGCAGTAACCGGTTCGGAAGTGGCCACACCCCACCTGGCCCGCACCGTCATAGGTGCTGAAATCGGCGCGCTGCTCAAAGGAGCCGTGAAAGAAGACGGACGCAACCACCGCATAATATCGGGCAACGTGCTCACGGGATACAAGGACTCCCTTGAAGGCTATCTCCGCTACCCCTACCGCCAGATAACCGTCATCCCCGAAGGGGACGATGTGGCGGAATTCATGGGCTGGGCGTCGCTCTCGCCGCGCAAGATGAGCACAAGCCCCTCTTTCCCGGGACATTTCCTCGGCAAAAAGCTTTTCAGCCCCGACGCCCGTCTGCTCGGCGGACGCCGCGCCATGATCATGAGCGGCGAATACGACAAGGTGATGCCTATGGACATACTTCCCGAATACCTCATCAAGGCTATCCTCGGCCGCGACATCGACCGCATGGAACAGCTCGGCATATATGAGGTGGCACCGGAGGATTTCGCACTGGCCGAATATGCCGACACATCTAAACTCGAACTTCAGAAAATCGTGCGCGAAGGTCTTGATTACCTGCGCAAAGAGCTCGAATAACCGGCAAACTCCCCAACCAAGAAACTGTTTTCACACCAAAATAAGAAATGAAAGCTCTAAAGAAACTGCTTGACAAGGCACGTCCGTCATTTGAGCCCGGAGGCAAACTTCACGCTTTCCGCTCGGTATTCGACGGATTCGATACCTTCCTGTTCACTCCAGGCGAGACTTCACGCTCGGGAGTACACATCCATGACAGCATGGACTCCAAGCGCACCATGATAATAGTGATCGTGGCGCTGCTCCCCTGCCTCCTGTTCGGCATGTACAATACCGGCTATCAGAACTGGCTTGCCTGCGGCGAGACCACCTTCCCCTTCTGGAGCCTCATGCTGTATGGCTTCCTGGCAGTGTTGCCCCGCATAGTGGTGGCCTACGTGGTAGGCCTCGGCATTGAGTTCGTAGTGGCGCAGTGGCGCCGCGAGGAGATCCAGGAGGGCTTCCTTGTAACCGGCATGCTCATCCCGATGATATGCCCCATCGAGACCCCGCTCTGGATGATCGCCGTGGCTACGGCCATCAGCGTGATCTTCGTAAAAGAAGTATTCGGCGGCACAGGCTACAACATCTTTAACGTAGCGCTTGTGACCCGCGCCGTGCTCTTCTTCGGCTACCCCGCCAAGATGAGCGGCGACAGTGTATTCGTGTCCCTCAACTCCATCTTCGGCCTCGGCGGCAACGCCCCCGACGGATTCACCGGAGCCACACCCCTCGGCCAGATCGCCACTTCAGGCGCCACCTCGCAGGCCGAACTGGCAAACTCCCTCACAAATCTCGCCCACGAGACCCTGAGCACATGGGACCTCTTCCTCGGACTGATACCCGGCTCTTTCGGCGAGACCTCCACACTGTGCATACTCATCGGCGCCGCCCTGCTCCTTGCCACAGGCATAGCAAGCTGGCGCATAATCCTGTCGGTATTCGCCGGCGGCGCTGTCATGGCCCTCATAGCCAACACATTCGCCACCCCCACGTATCCGGCATCCTTCCTGAGCGTGGCCGACCAGCTCTGCCTCGGCGGATTCGCCTTCGCCGCAGTGTTCATGGCACCCGATCCGGTGACATCATGCCGCACCAACACAGGAAAATACATCTACGGCTTCCTCGTAGGCGCCGTAGCCATAATCATCCGCACATACAACAACGGTTATCCCGAGGGCGCCATGCTCGCCGTGCTGCTCATGAACGCCATGGCACCGCTCATCGACTACTGTGTGGTAGAGGCAAACGTGCGCCGCAGGATGAAACGCCTGCCCCGCACAAGCGCCGACGAGAAATGACACAACATATCCAACAATACCCTGACAAGCAACTGAAGATATGATAAACAAACAGAGCAACGCCTACACCATCATATACATCACAGTGATGGTGATCATAGTCGGAGCAGCTCTGGCGTTCACAGCCATGTCTCTCAAAGACAAGCAGACAGAGAACGCCGATGCCGACAAGATGAGGCAGATCCTGCAGTCGGTACATCTTACCACCGAAAGATCTACCGTCGTGGAGGACTACAAGAAATACATCACCTCCACATGTGTGGTAAACAGCCTGGGAGAGACGGTGGAAGGCGCCGACGCTTTCGCCATCAACGTGGCAGTGGAAGCCAAAAAACCGGCAGGCGAGCGCATGCTCCCCGTGTATATCTGCACACTCCCCGACGCAGGCACCAAATACATTATCCCGCTGGCCGGAATGGGCCTCTGGGGGCCGATCTGGGGCTATGTGTCGCTTGACAGCGACGGGACCACGGTCTACGGAGCTTTCTTCGACCATCAGGGGGAGACCCCGGGCCTGGGAGCCGAAATAACCAAGCCGGCTTTCACAGACCAGTTCAACGGCAAGCAAATGTTCAAAAACGGCATGTTCCTCCCCATCACGGTAGTCAAGAAAGGACAGCTTCCGCAGGGAGATATGGACTATGTGGACGGCATATCTGGCGGCACCATCACCTCCAAAGGTGTGGGAGCCATGCTTGACGAGTGCCTCCTGCCATACAAGGCTTATCTTGAATCACTCAGCAAACAATAACACGCCATGGCAGATAAAGTAAGCAACAGGGACATATTTTTCAACCCCTTCTCTAAAGACAATCCCGTGATAGTGCAGGTGCTCGGCATCTGCTCCTGTCTGGCGGTGACAGCCAAACTCGAACCGGCCCTCGTGATGGGTATCTCGGTGATCGCGGTACTGGCCTTCTCCAATGTGATAATCTCACTGATACGCAACACCATACCCACCAACATCCGCATCATCGTGCAGCTTGTGGTGGTGGCGGCCCTCGTGATCATAGTGAACCAGCTCCTTCTGGCCTATGCATACGACGTGAGCAAACAGCTGTCGGTGTTCATCGGCCTCATCATCACAAACTGTATCCTGATGGGACGCCTCGAGGCCTTCGCGATGGGCAACAAGCCCTGGCCGGCGTTTCTCGACGGTGTCGGCAACGGCATCGGCTACACCGTCATCCTGGTGATCGTAGGCTTTTTCCGCGAATTGCTCGGAAGCGGCAGCCTGCTCGGCTACAAGGTGATACCGCAGAGCTGGTATGACGCCGGCTATGCAGACAACGGCCTTATGATCCTCCCCCCGATGGCTCTTCTGGTGGTGGCATGCATAATCTGGGTTCACCGCTCATACAACAAGGAGCTGCAGGAAAAATAATGCATCTCCCTTAAAAATCACTCAGCAAAATCTAACGCTTCTAACCAGACAGCTTAAATGGAAAATCTGAACCTATTCATACGGTCGATCTTTGTTGACAACATGGTGTTCGCCTACTTCCTCGGCATGTGCTCTTTCCTGGCCGTGTCGAAGAACGTCAAGACAGCCTTCGGCCTGGGTGTGGCGGTCACTTTCATGCTTGTGATATCCCTCCCGATCAACTACCTTCTGGAAAACTATGTGCTCCGTGAAGGCGCTCTCAGATGGCTCGGCGAGGATTTCGCCACAGTCGATCTCAGCTTCCTGTCACTGATCATGTTCATCGCCGTGATCGCCTCCATGACCCAGCTCGTGGAGATGGCCGTCGAGAAATATTCCCCCTCTCTCTACGCTTCGCTCGGCATCTTCCTGCCGCTGATCGCGGTGAACTGCGCCATCCTCGGCGGCTCGCTCTTCATGCAGCAGAGAGATTTCGCCAACGTGTGGACAGCCACCTGCGCCGGCGCCGGATGGGGCATCGGCTGGCTTCTGGCCATCACCGCCATCGCCGCCATACGCGAGCGCGTCGCCACCTATTCCAACGTTCCCGCACCCCTGCGCGGCATAGGCATCACTTTTATCATCTGTGCCCTGATGGGAATCGCTTTCATGAGCTTCCTCGGCATAAAATTATGATAACCTTCACAACACAGTTTAAGAAATGACTTTATTACAGCTCTCACAACTTGGAGCCACGCTGCTTTCGGGTATCGGCATCTTCCTTGCCATCACACTGCTGCTCGTGATAGTGCTCCTCGTGGCCAAGCGCTACCTTGTCAGCTCAGGCAAGGTTACGGTCACCATCAACGACGACAAGAAGGTGGAGGTTGAATCGGGACGCCCGCTGCTCTCGGCTCTCGCCACCCAGAACGTGTTTCTCCCCTCTGCCTGCGGCGGCAAAGGTAGCTGCGGCCAGTGCAAGGTGCGTGTCACCGAAGGGGGCGGCGAGATACTGCCCACCGAGGCCGTGCACTTCACCCGCAAGGAGATCAAGGACAACTGGCGCCTCGCATGCCAGGTGAAAGTGAAAAACGACGTCGATATCAAGGTGCCCGCCTCTGTGCTCGACATCAAGGAATATGAGTGTACCGTGGTATCGAACAACAATGTGGCCACCTTCATCAAAGAGTTCATCGTGGCTCTTCCCGAAGGCGCACACATGAACTTCATCCCCGGATCTTACGCACAGATCAAGATACCCCCCTTCAACATCGACTACGACAAGGATATCGACAAAGCCTCCATCGGCAAGGAGTATCTGCCGGCATGGGAGAAATTCGGCCTGTTCAACCTCAAATGCGTCAACACCGAGACCACCGTGCGCGCCTACTCCATGGCCAACTACCCCGCCGAGGGGGACCGCTTCATGCTCACCGTGCGCATAGCCACTCCCCCGTTCAAGCCGAAACCCGAAGTGGGCTTCATGGATGTGAACCCCGGCATAGCATCGTCATACATCTTCACCCTGAAACCGGGCGACAAGGTGATGATGAGCGGCCCTTACGGAGACTTCCACCCGATTTTCAACTCCAAGAACGAGATGATGTGGATCGGCGGCGGCGCCGGTATGGCTCCTCTCCGCGCCCAGATCATGCATATGACCAAGACGCTCAAGACCACCGACCGTGTGATGAACTACTTCTACGGCGCACGCGCGCTCAACGAGGTGTTCTATCTCGACGACTTCCTCAATCTGGAAAAAGAGTTCCCCAACTTCCATTTCCATCTCGCGCTTGACCGTCCCGATCCCGCGGCCGATGCGGCAGGAGTGAAATATACCCCCGGATTCGTGCATCAGGTAATCTACGACACCTATCTGAAGAATCACGAGAACCCGGAGGATATCGAATACTACATGTGCGGTCCCGGCCCGATGAGCAACGCTGTCAATGGCATGCTCGACTCGCTCGGCGTGGATCCGGCCAACATCCATTACGACAACTTCGGCGGCTAAACACGCCTCCGGAGCGGAACTGAAAACCCGCTAACATCTACTTACAGCTTTGATAACCATCCAGGAAAACAAGGATATCAGAGAAATGACCACATTCGGCCTTCCGGCCGAATGTGGCCGTTTCATTCAATATGAAACCGCCTCAGACCTACCCGGACTTTACCGGGAAGGCTACCTGAAGGGGGCACTCCACATCGGAGGAGGGAGCAACCTGCTTTTTACCACAGGGCGACACGACGGCACAGTGATCCATTGCGCCGACCGCAGCCACAGCATACAGGAACCCGACCATGAAGGCAAAGTGCTCCTTATGGCCGCAGCCGGATGCACGCTCGACGATCTCTGCCGCATCACCGCCGGCCTCGGCCTCTGGGGGCTTGAGAATCTCTCGGGCATCCCCGGCGAGATAGGGGGCGCAGCCGTGCAGAATGTGGGTGCCTACGGCACTGAATTCAAGGATGTGGTGAAAAGTGTGACCGCATTCGACACCATATCCGGGAAAGAGATCACCCTCACTGCTGAAGAGTGCCGTTACGGCTACCGCGACTCGATATTCAAGCACACGGAGCCTTCCGGCAGATACATAGTCACAGGCGCCGCCATAGAACTTGACACCACCCCCTCCCCCCGCCTGGAATATGCGCCGCTTAAAAAACTTTTCGGAGACACTGCGGCAGATACCCTTACGCCGGGGATGCTCCGCGACGCGGTCATAAACCTGCGCGACAGCAAACTCCCTGATCCGCACAAGACCGGGAGCGCCGGAAGTTTCTTCAAAAACCCGATAATCAGCATTGACAGACATGCTGAAATAGAAAAAAAACTGAACAAAGAGATTCCCGGCCATGTTACACCAACAGGAGAGATAAAACTGTCGGCTGCATGGCTGATAGACCAGGCCGGATGCAAATCTTTCACAAGCGGAGGTGCCGCTGTATGGCAGACACAACCGCTTGTCATCGTAAACGCCACCGGCACAGCCACCGGCAACGATGTGTTGACGCTTGAGCAGAGAATAATCAATGCCGTCAGCGAGATTTTCGGAGTGGAACTTACTCCTGAAGTCATCCACATCTGAGCCGGATAGCAGTTACCGATTGCCAGTCACAGATTCAACAAAATCTATTTATGAGTTCATTTGTAATCGAGGGAGGCCGCACTCTTAGCGGCGAAATCATACCGCAGGGAGCAAAAAACGAAGCGTTGCAGGTGATCAGTGCGACGCTCCTCACAGCATGTCCCGTGACCATATCGAATATTCCGGAAATAAGCGACGTCAGAAACCTTATCGGAATACTTGAGAGAATGGGGGTGAAAGTAGAGCGGCACGACCGCGGAGAATACACTTTCACAGCCGACGAAATCGACAGCGACTATGTGATGAGCGACGATTTCGTGAAGCGTTGCGCCGCCCTGCGCGGATCGGTTCTCATGGTAGGGCCGCTTCTTGGACGTCTCGGCAAGGCCTACTTCCCCAAACCCGGTGGCGACAAGATCGGGCGCCGGAAAGTCGACACCCATATCCAGGGATTCGTGAATCTGGGCGCAAGCTACGAATATGATCCCCGGAAAAAAGCCTATCTGCTCACAGCCCCCGAAGAGGGGCTGAAAGGATGCTACATGCTCCTCGACGAGGCATCTGTGACAGGCACGGCAAACATAATCATGGCAGCGGGATGCGCCCGCGGCGAAACGGTGATATACAATGCCGCCTGCGAGCCATACGTGCAGCAGCTGTGCCGCCTGATGGGCGCCATCGGCTACGGCATCGACGGCGTCGGTTCCAACCTGTTGAAAATAAAAGGCGAGCCGGAACTATCCTCCACATGTCCCGGTGAAAGGAAGATCAGTCACCGCATACTGCCCGACATGATAGAAGTAGGGAGTTTTATCGGCATGGCAGCCATTACCAGAAGCGCCATCACGATCAAAAACGTGTGCTACGACGAACTCGGCATCATTCCCGAGAGTTTCAGACGCCTCGGCATCTGCCTTGAACAACGTGGCGATGACATCTATGTGCCCGCCCAGGAAAGTTACGTGATCGATACAGCCCTCGACGGTTCGATAATGAACATAGCCGACGCTCCCTGGCCCGGACTCACCCCCGACCTCCTGAGCGTGCTGCTGGTAGTGGCCACTCAGTGCCGCGGAAGCGTGCTGATCCACCAGAAAATGTTCGAGAGCCGTCTCTTTTTCGTTGACAGCCTCATAGACATGGGCGCACAGATCATCCTGTGCGACCCCCACCGAGCCGTGGTGATAGGACATGACCACCGTTTCACACTGAGAGCCAACCATATGACATCGCCAGACATACGCGCCGGAATAGCCCTGCTGCTTGCCGCCATGTCGGCAAAAGGCACAAGCACGATAGACAATATAGAACAGATAGACCGTGGGTACGAGGATATCGACGGACGCCTCAACCGCCTTGGTGCATCCATAAGCCGCATATCCTGACAGCCACTCTTTCGATCATACGGAACCATCCCGGCGAACACTCATTCCATGAGGCGTCGGGATGGTTCTGCATATATCCTGTTTCGATATTTGACAATAGGTCTGATTATTGGTTATTTGGTCGAAATACGGATTTTTTTCCATAATTTATCTTTAACTTTGTATTGGCCAATAAGGCCGATACATATTCGTCCATACCTTATAATTAATTACCCAAACTAAGCTGGAGTCTGCTGTCACAACCATAGCGGCAGCCTTTGGCTTCATTCCCAATTGTTTCACGTTATGATTACTTTTATGATCGTAGTGTTCGTTGCAGGCTATCTGCTGATAGCCCTCGAGCACGTGCTCAACATCAACAAGGCGACCTTTGCCCTTATGATGAGCGGCATACTCTGGGCTGCCTATTCGCTTTGCTCCCACGATCCGAACCTGTCTGAAGATCTGGTGATAGCCCTCGGAGATACCTGCGAGATCATCGTATTCCTGATAGGTGCGATGACCATAGTGGAGCTTATTGACCGTTATGGAGGTTTTAATATCATCGTACACAAGATCAAGGCGAAAAACAAACGTGGACTGATGTGGGTAATGGCAATCGTGGCCTTCTTCCTTTCGAGCATCCTCGACAACATGACCACAACAATCATTATGGTGATGATGCTGCGCCGCATGCTTTCAAACGTAAAGGAACGGTGGATTTTCGCCTGTGTGATAGTGCTTGCCGCCAACAGCGGCGGCGCCTGGTCACCCATAGGTGATATCACAACCATCATGCTCTGGATGAAGAGCTATGTGTCTTCGTTCGACCTTATCATAAACCTCCTCATCCCGTCGCTGATCTCCATGGTGATACCCACCTGGATCGCCACACATTATATCAAGGGGGAACCCGTGGAAGAGCTCAACTCCAATGACCCGAGAATCGGCTACGTGGTGTCGCAGCACCACCGCGGACTGTCGGTGCTGATACTTATATGCGGCGTGGCAGGCCTTATATTCGTGCCTATATTCAAATCCACTACCCATCTTCCGCCTTATATGGGAATCCTCATCTCACTCGGCTTCCTGTGGCTGCTCACAGAACTTATCGTGCGCCATTACAAACTCGACGGCAAGATGGAGGGACGTATCTCCCAGGTAGTGCGCCACATCGACATGTCAACCATCCTCTTTTTCCTGGGCATACTTCTCTCCGTGGGCGCCCTGCAGCAGGCCGGCATCCTCAACCATCTGGCCCACTGGCTTGACTCCACTTTCCATCAGCCATACATAATCAACGGCATAATCGGCGTACTGTCATCCATTGTTGACAATGTGCCTCTGGTAGCGGCGTGCATGAACATGTATCCCGTAGTCACAGAATCCATGCTCGCCACAGCAGCCGATCCCTCATGGGCGGCCCTGTTTGTGGAGGACGGCCTGTTCTGGCACCTCCTCACATTCTGTGCCGGCGTAGGCGGTTCTCTTCTCATCATAGGCTCGGCAGCAGGTGTGGTAGCCATGGGTATCGAAAAAATCCCGTTCCTCTGGTATGCCAAGCGCATCACATGGCTCGCATTCATAGGCTATCTGGCCGGTATGGTCTGCATTTGGATAGAGGCCCTTCTCTTCCCTCACCTTCCCATAGTCTGACAGTAGGGTAAATTCCTCCCGATATAACGCAACCGCCGCGCAGGTACAACTATTCCGCGCGGCGGTTGTTTTATATATCACAGCCGGCATGTTGCCGCGCGGTCAAAACGCTCCAATAATCTGACCGGTATAAGTAAGTCATGAAAATTATTACGTATAAAATATTTTCCACGACTTACTTATAAAATAATTTAGAACTATTACTTATGAACGAGAGACTTTCCAACAAAGAGAAAAAGGAATTGCCCGACTCCATGTTCGGACTTCCGCAGAGACGCGAATATCCGATGCCTGACGCCGCCCATGTAAGAGTCGCCGAGGCTTATTTCCGTTATTGTCCCGAAGAGCTGAAACCACAGCTCGCGCGTGCCATAATGGCACGCGCCAAAGAATTCGGTGTAGAAGTGGAAAGCCCTGTGATACTCTCATATGCCGGAGAATGAGGTTTTTGGCTACCGATGCAAGTGCTGTTTTTCTATTAATTTAACCTAAATTGCCGCATTCAGCATACAATTAATTTTAAGGATTGTGAGCAATTCGTTAACTTTGTCCCTAAATTCCCCTCTTTCGGGTGCAGGCGTAGCTTTGCTACGCCATTAAAGCACGTTTGTATCACACTCCTGCAAAACGGTATGCACCGGCCGGAAAGTGTGTGACCACTCTAAGCCAATTCACAAAATGAAGGAAGAATTTAATGACATAGCCCCTTACGACGACAGTTCGTTCCAGGAATCCATGGCACGTCTTGTAAAAGAGCCCGGATTCGAGAACGCTATAAAATATGTGATGCCTGACGCCGATTACGGACAGGTGGTACAGGATCTGCTGCAGATAAAGGGGAAAGACGAGTTTCAGAAAAAAATAATGTTTGGCATATTGCTCCTGCTTGAGCGTATGACAACTTCGGGTGTAACCGATTCAGGATTTGACAATCTGAACCCCGGCATAAACTCATTATTCATAACCAACCACCGCGACATAGTGCTTGACGCCTCTTTTCTGGGTCTTGCCATGATACGCCGTGGCCTTCCCGCACAGGAGGTGGCTTTAGGTGACAACCTTCTTATCTACGACTGGATCGAGGATCTGGTGCGGCTGAACAAAGGGATAATCGTAAAGCGCAACCTGCGCATGACCAAAGCCCTTGAAGCGGCCAAACAGCTGTCGGCATATATCCACTATTGTATCCGTGAGAAGCATGAGGCGGTATGGATCGCCCAGCGCGAGGGACGCGCGAAAGATTCAAACGATGTGACACAGGAGAGCGTGATAAAAATGCTCGCTCTCGAAGGAGAAGGAGACAACGTCGTGGAGCGCCTGATGGAACTCAACATCATCCCCACCGCCATATCCTACGAATATGATCCCAACGACTACCTGAAAGCGCGCGAATTCCTCGCACGCCGCAGGGATCCGGAATTCAAGAAATCGCAGCGCGACGACCTTTTCAGCATGGAGACAGGCATACTCCAGTTCAAGGGACAGGTGCACTTCGCCGCCGGGAAATGCCTCAACGACCGCCTTGAAAAGCTCCTCACACTCACAGACAAGGTGGAGATAGTGCGTAAGGTATGCGCGATGATCGACCATGACATCCATCTGGGATATAAACTGTTCCCTATCAACTATATCGCATACGACAGGATTGAGGACACCCCCAGGTTTGCCGACAGATACACCGCAGAGGATGTGGAGAAATTCGACAGTTATATAAACGGTCAGCTCGACAAGGTAGACCTTCCCGACGTAACGGAAGAGGAGCGCGAATTCATGCGTTCATGCATCCTGAACATGTATGCCAACCCTCTCCGCAACCAGCTTGCCGCCCGCGAAAAAGAGTTATCCGCCGAATAAGAATACCAGACAAACCGAAATATCCACTGCAATATAATCAGACCGCATGCGAGCACCTTTCATGATACTGTTCATAACACTGATGGTCAACCTTATAGTTGACATTTACATCTATACCCAGTGTAACCGGAGGTGTCATTCCAAAAAGTGGAGCCGACTGCAGAAAGGCACCGCACTGGCGCTGATTGCAGTGATGGTCGCTGAAATGGCCATACCTGCCAGAGAAGGCAATCTGACCATGCTTCTGGCTAAAATGTGGATCCTGTTCGGGTATGTCACTATTTACATCCCGAAATACCTGGCTGTTATCACCGACCTGATAGCCTCTATCCCACGCCTCTGGCACCGCAAAAGGATAAAGTGGCTCACATACACCGGCATAGCCATTGCAGTGGCCACCTTCCTGGCGATGTGGTGGGGAGCATTGATAAACCGCTACAGGATACAGGTGCGCGAAGTGGCTGTGGAGATCGAAGGTCTCCCGAAATCGTTCGACGGTTTCAAGATAGCCCAGTTCTCGGATCTGCATACCGGTACATTCGGTGCAAACACTTCGTTCGCGGAAAAACTTGTGGACCGCATCAACTCACTGGGAGCAGACGTCATTGTGTTCACCGGCGACATTGTGAACCGGCAAAGCGACGAGATGCTGCCGTTTGTCTCCACTCTCTCAGAACTCCATGCCCCCCAGGGCACATATGCCATACTCGGGAACCACGACTATGGCGACTACAAGAACTGGCCCGACGAAACTGCGAAGCAGGAGAATATAGAGGTGCTTTACAAGGCATATGACGCAGCCGGCATATCGATGCTGCGCAACGATTTCCGATGGCTCCGCAACGGCACGGACTCCATAGCCCTGATCGGAGTGGAGAATATCGGCGATCCCCCTTTCCGTACATACGGCTCACTGACAGCCTCATATCCTGACCTGTCTGACAACACAGCGAAAGTGCTGCTTACACATAACCCGCAGCACTGGGCTGACTCCATCGCAGGCAACAGCAATGTCAATATCCCGCTTACACTGTCGGGGCATACACATGCCATGCAGATAGAGATAGGAGGATGGTCACCCGCCATGTTCCGTTATCCCACATGGGGAGGCATGTACTCCGACGACAGCAAAAGCCATTCGCTTTACGTGAATATCGGCAGCGGCACTGTAGGCATACCCATGCGTCTGGGTGCTACACCGGAAATCACACTTATCACCCTCCGCTCCAAATAACCGCCCCCACATAAAAGGGAAAAGTTTTCCGACACCAAACAAGATCCTTACACACCGGCTTTTACCGGCTTTTCATTATACCTCATGTCTGATACTTCCAGCTCCATTGTCTCCATCATCGCGCGCGAGACCGGAATCCCGGAAAAAAGCGTAGCCGCCACAATAAAGCTCCTTCAGGAAGGAGCCACAATCCCGTTCATAAGCCGATACAGAAAAGAGATTACAGGCTCACTGGACGAGACCGCGATTTTCGCCATCGACAACCGCGCCCAGGAACTTGCCGAACTTTCAGACCGCAAAAAGTATATCCTCGACACAATAGAGGCACAGGGAAATCTATCTGCCGAGCTTGAGGAGAGGATCGTGAACTGTTTCGATCCCAACCTGCTCGAGGACATCTATCTGCCATACAAGCCGCGCCGGCGCACCCGCGCACAGATAGCGCGTGAAAACGGCCTCGAACCTCTGGCAAAAATGATAATGGCACAGACATGCGCCGACCCTGACCGGGCTGCGGGGAGATTCACGGGAGAAAACGTGCCCGACAGCGCGGCAGCCATAGCCGGAGCCTCAGACATCATAGCCGAATGGGTAAATGAAAACGAGGAGGCGCGCAGCCGTGTGCGCGATCAGTTCCGGCGTTTCGCCACCATTACCTCACGGGTAGTGAAAGGGAAAGAGGATGACGCCGCCAATTATGCCACATATTTCAACTATTCCGCTCCCCTGAACCGCTGCAGCTCGCACAACTATCTTGCCATGCGTCGCGGAGAGAACGAAGGTATGCTGAAAGTTTCAATCGGTGTGGACGACGAACGCACGCTCAACCGCCTCTATCCCCTGTTCGTCAGGCGCAACAGTGAGGTGGCTTCCGCACAACTGGTAAAAGCCGCCGTGACCGACGCCTACAAGCGCCTCACACGTCCGGCCATAGAAAATGAAATAGCGGCTGAGGCGAAAGTGAAAGCCGATGCCACCGCAATAGAGACTTTCACCTCCAACCTGCGGCAGCTGCTGCTTGCGTCTCCGCTCGGCTCAAAACGGGTGCTTGCAATAGACCCGGGATTCCGCACAGGGTGCAAAGTGGTGTGCCTTGACGGCAACGGCAATCTGCTCTGTCATGACGTGATATACCCCACTCCCCCGAAAAGCGACACACACGAGGCCGCACATACCATTTTCCGTCTCGTGATGGAGCATGACATAGAGGCCATAGCACTCGGCAACGGCACGGCAAGCCGTGAGACAGAGCGCTTCCTGCGCACTCTATCACTGCCTGATGTGCGCATCTTCGTGGTAAGCGAAAACGGCGCCTCCATATATTCCGCTTCAAAAGTGGCACGCGATGAATTCCCCGACAAGGATGTGACAGTGCGTGGCGCCGTCTCCATCGGCCGACGCCTGATGGATCCGCTGGCCGAACTGGTGAAAATAGATCCGAAATCAATCGGTGTCGGTCAATATCAGCATGATGTGGACCAGACAAAACTGAAGGCCGCGCTCGACATGACTGTGGAGTCTTGTGTGAACTCCGTGGGTGTGGATGTGAACACAGCCTCCAGGCAGCTGCTTGCCTACGTATCGGGCATAGGTGACAGTCTGGCTGGAAATATCGTGGCCTACCGTGCCGCCAACGGCGATTTCCCCACCCGCGACACCATCAGGAAAGTACCGCGTATGGGCCCCAAAGCCTTTGAACAGGCCGCAGGTTTCCTGCGTGTGCCCACAAGCGCCAACATACTTGACCACACCGCGGTGCATCCCGAGCGTTACGGCCTGGTAAAGCGAATGGCGGCCGACATGGGGCGCAGTCTTGAAGAGATTGTAAGCGATCCCGCGGTGATGAAAGAGATGGATCTCACAAGATACATTGATGAGAACACCGGCATGGAAACGCTTACCGACATAATCCACGAACTGGAGAAACCGGGGCGCGATCCGCGTCAGGAAGCCGAGGCTGTAGAGTTTGACGATACCGTAAACGACATCACCGACCTCAAACAGGGGATGATACTGCACGGCATTGTCAACAATATCACCGATTTCGGCGCTTTCGTGGATCTTGGAGTGCACAAGAGCGGTCTGATCCATGTGTCGCAGCTTGCAGACAGACGCGTGAGACACCCGTCGGAGGTAGTGAAACTGCATCAGAAAGTGACAGTGATGGTGATGGAGGTGGATCTGAAACGCGACCGCATTGCCCTCACCCTGCGCGGTGTGCCACAAAACTGAGACTGCCTATGACATCGCCACACCCTGAAACCACAGCAATAATCTGCATCGGATCAAATGAGCCAGATGCCCCCGCACGCGTGTCTGAAGCGATAGATCATCTGAAAAAATCACTGGAAATAACCGGCATCGCCGGTCCATATCCGACAGAGCCGGCTCCTCCCGCCCCTGCCGACAGCGCTCTTTACGCCAATGCCGTAGTATCAAGCCGCACAGATCTCGGCAGAGCTACCATTACGGAGCTGCTGAAACGATGCGAGAAAGAACTCGGGAGGAAGCCCGAGCATAAAACAGAGCACAAAGTGGTGATAGACATGGATCTTGTGCTCTATGGCAAAGAGATCTGCCGCAATGCCGAGTTCATGTCGGAATATTTCCAGACCGGTTACAGGCTGTTGTCACAGCAGTTTGGCGGGTAACCCTATCCTGAAAGGGATCCCGCCGGCTTCAACTTCAGCACGGTAGCGCGCCATCTGTTTTTCAGCAAGAGATGTGGAAAGCACTATCGTATCCGGGCGAAGCGTCTCCCACACCCCAGCCATGCTTCCGTAGTAACGGGAGCCGACAAGAGCATAACGTGGACGGACAGGAAGAGGGGACAGTTCGCCGCGCAATCCTACCGGAGCTATAGTCAGATTGCGGAAGCACCACAACTTACGGTCGGCATAGATCTCGCATCCGCGTATAACAGAATTTACCGGCTCCATCTCCAGACCACGCGAATCCGTGAAGGCTTTCACTTCTCTCTTCATTGCAGTTTCCACCTTTCCGTATTGCGATGGCGGGGCATCGGTAAGAAGCACACACCTCTCCCCCTCCCGCGCCAAGATGACTGTCGCATAGCGATATTTCATCTGATACGCCTCTGTCGATGGGTAAAGCGGGGGCATCAGCAGATATGCCGCAAGGGTGAACATGGCCAGCAACGCCGCTGCCATCCCCCACACGCGGCTACGCCATTTCAATGCTATCCATGCCACTGACAGCGCCGCATAATACGGCACAAGAAGCCATCCGCTGAAAGCCACTCCCCTGACAGACGCGCCCGGTAGCGAACCGATCCGGCACGTAAGCCATTCGAGCCATCCATAGCATGTGTCTATAAAAGAAACGAGCCAATCGGGAGCCATCCCTGCCGCATCGGCTGCCAGCAGAATGATCTCGCCACCCATAAGCAGGGGCAGAAGCAATCCTGCCGGGATATTCGCCAGAAGGAAATATACCGGAACCTGATGGAAATAGAACGCTGAAACAGCCGCCGTGCCTGCCACAGCCGACACACAGACAGCAACCCACTGGAGAACAGCCCGCAGCGGAGGAGCCATCCTGCGATCGGGGACAACCCCGAACGCGAACATCACTATCGCCGCCACAGCCAGAAAAGACAGCTGAAAACCCGGAGCGAAAAGATCATAGGGGCGGAAAAGCAGTATTATGACAGCCGCAAGACACAAAGAGTTCAGCGGAGAACTGTCCCGACGGAAAATCATTCCGCACAAGACCACTGTTGCCATAATCACCGCACGGACCACTGACGGGGATAGCCCCGTGACAAACGCATAGAACCACAGCGCCACCGCGGTAGCCACAAGAGCGCCCAGTCTGGCTCCCGCCAACCTGAGCGGAAAAAACACAAGCGACATCAGAAATGCGATAACCGCCACATGCATGCCGCTGAGAGCGAGCACATGAGCCACACCGGCCACGGCAAACATGTTTCGCAAACCGTAATCAAGATATGATGCATCG
Source organism: uncultured Muribaculaceae bacterium (assembly GCA_949742535.1). Taxonomy (GTDB): domain Bacteria; phylum Bacteroidota; class Bacteroidia; order Bacteroidales; family Muribaculaceae; genus UBA7173. The sequence continues at coordinate 17,365 of CATJQX010000176.1, forward strand.
CCAGTGAGTACAGCTGCCATAAAAGCTGCGGACGATGAGTTTATGCCGCTTGAATACACAGCATCCACCAGACGGTCACGCTGGCGCCCGAACCATTCGGCTGCTCCCGGCGAAACCGGCTTTTTCACATCTACGGCGCTGCATACATGTCCCGAGCCGTCGGGATATAACGCAGCCGAGGCTGTGACTCCCTCTTGCCATGCACGACGCTCCAACGGGAATTCTCCCGGAAAACTCTCCCGCACGTCCACTGGTTCCAGAACAGCGGCAAAACGGAGTGTATCACCCTGCTCTACAGCAGGGAGCGAACTGTTTATATAAAGCCATATACAACCGTTGGCGGCTTCGGCATCACCTGTAAGCCGCACCGTGACACGCTGACTGAAATCATACCTTTTCACAGAAACCGCCACACCGGCATAAACCGTCCGCTCTCCCGTGATCACCACTCCGGGAGTGGTATGAATCTCAGTCGTAACCATTCCTGCCACCGCAGCGGCAGAGACAAGAGACAGCACCACACGTTTACGCCATATCCCGAAAACACACAGAGCCGCCATAACGGCGACTCCGTATATCATATATGGATGTATCAGCGATACGACCGCAATCCCCGCCACAAGAGCCAGTGTCATCGGCAACAACGGCATAGAAGCCAACAACGGGGGGCGCGAACTGTCCATCGTTTAAAGAGTGTCGGCAGGGATAGTGGCCATGACCACGAAGAAACTGCTCACGCCGATTATGATCCAAAGCAATATGGCGAGAAGCAACGGACGGACACCCACTTTCTTCACCATACCAATGGACAGACCGGCACCGATAAGGAACAATGTTACCACAAGGGCCCTCTTAGCGATCAGCACTATTGCGGAAGTCAACGCTTGGGGAATAGCGAGATATGTATTGGCAATCATCGCCAGTACGAAAAGGAATATGAACCAGGGTATGGAGATTTTGCTGCCGCTCTTGTCACGGAAAATGAACATTGTCACAAACGCCAGAGGGATGATCCACAGGGCACGCGTACATTTGATAAGCGTGGCTATCTGGCATGCTTCGGGGCCGTATGCGTCTCCCGCACCGACAACAGACGATGTGTCGTGGATGGCTATGGCCGCCCATGTGCCGAACTGTGCCTGTCCCATCCCGAAATAGTGCCCGATAGGGGGGAAAATAAACAGAGCTATCGCATTTAGGATAAAGATAACCCCGAGCGACACGGCCATCTCATGGTCGTCGGCCTTGAGCACAGGTCCCACAGCCGCGATGGCGCTTCCGCCGCATATGGCCGTACCGGAGGAGATCAGATAGGAGGTCTTGCGGTTAAGATGCATCCAGTAACCGATAAGGATGCCTGAAAGCATCACGCCGATCACTGAGACCACGGTAAAGAGCATACCTTCCGAGCCGCTTTTAAGCGCCGTGGTTACATTCATGCCGAATCCGAGTCCGACTACAGATGCCTGCAAAAGATATTTCGAACCTTTCTTGTTGAACTTCGGAAAAGGTGAAGCGGGGAATATCATTGCAAAAACAAGGCCTGCGAAAAGAGCCACCGCAGGCGTAACGAAATCTTCTATACCGAACAGTTCCTTAAACGGCAACGCTGCAATCACGATGGCCGCCACATAAACTATGCGCGCCACCATATTACGCTCATTCTTATTAACTGTCATTCTTAATTACAGGTTACTGAATTATATAAGTAAGTCGTGAAAATTATTTTATATTATCTGAGAGCATGATTTCAGCCGATTTTTGTCCGAAGATGAAGGAGTGTAGCGGGCTACACGACTGAA
>CATJQX010000177.1 GCA_949742535.1 uncultured Muribaculaceae bacterium
CCTCTGAGATCTCTGATACCACACACTTTTCTCATTTTCTTAATTTCTCAATTTCTCTTTTCTTTAATTCTTGGTTTCAATAAATGTCAGGCATGGGTTGAGGGCGGCCTCTGTATCGTCGGGGTGCGAGATGGGGGTATTGTGGGGAGCTGAGATCACTATCTCGGGGTTCTCCCTTGCCTCACGGGCGATATCGCGCATTACAGCCACAAATTCATCGAGGGTCTCCTTGCTTTCGGTCTCAGTAGGCTCAATCATGAGCGATTCATGGAACAGAAGCGGGAAATAGATGGTCGGGGCATGGTAGCCGTGGTCAAGCAGGCGTTTGGCCACATGGAGTGTGGTGACCCCGGTGCTCTTGTCCGCCAGTCCGTCAAACACAAACTCATGCTTGCACAATCCCTCTATCGGCAGCAGATAATCGCCCTTGAGAGCCTCTTTCACATAATTTGCGTTCAGCGTGGCCAAAGCGCCGGCTTCCATCAGCCCCTCGCTTCCCAATGATAGGATATAGGCGAGGGCACGCGCCTGCACGGCGAAATTGCCGAGCGTGGCCGAAATGCTTCCGAGGGCATCAGGCGCATATTCCAGAGCGAGAGTTCCATCGTGCAGCTCCACCACACGTGGAGCCGGGAGGAAACGCTCCAGACCGGCACGCACTCCTACAGGTCCCGATCCGGGACCGCCACCCCCGTGAGGAGTGGAGAATGTCTTGTGCAGGTTGATATGCATGACATCGAAGCCCATGTCGCCCGGACGCGCCACACCGAGCATGGGATTGAGATTGGCACCGTCGTAATACATCAGGCCACCCGCCTCATGCACCATGCGGGCTATGGCGGGTATATTATGCTCGAAAATGCCAAGAGTGTTGGGGTTGGTCATCATCATCGCCGCCACGTTATCGTCGAGCAGCGGACGGAGCGCCTCCACATCCACAGTGCCGTCGGGGAGGCTCTTCACCTCCACAACCTCAAGCCCCGCCACAGCGGCAGAGGCAGGATTTGTGCCGTGTGCCGAATCGGGCACTATCACCTTGCGGCGGCGCGTGTCGCCCCGCGAATCATGGTAGGCACGAATCACCATCAGCCCCGTCAGCTCGCCGTGTGCACCTGCAAAAGGATTGAGGGTAAACTCTGCCATCCCCCCGATCTCCGAGAGGGCGCGCTCAAGCGAGCGATATAGCCTCAGGCACCCTTGGGAAGCGAATGCCGGGGTGGCGGGATGCAGCGACGCGAAACCGGGATGCGCCGCCACCTCCTCGTTGATCTTCGGATTGTATTTCATCGTGCACGATCCGAGGGGATAGAAACCGGTATCGACGCCGAAGTTGTTGGTCGACATATTGTTATAATGGCGCACTACGGTAAGCTCGTCGCATTCGGGAAGCGCCAGCGGCTGCTCACGGAGCAGACCTGAGGGGATTTCAGGGGCTTTCTCCCCTTTGCCGTCGGTTAAATCGGCCGAAGAGATATGGCTCTGCGGAAGGCGGTAACCGCGTCTTCCCTGGCGTGACAGCTCGAACACCAGTTTGCCGTACAGTTCTCTGTTCATATTTTCAAGGGGAATTAAATGTTACGGAAAACGTTTACCAGACGGTCCACATCCTCGCGGGTCTGCATCTCCGTGCACGCCATGAGTATGTGGCTGTCATCAACCTTTATGCCGGGAAGAATGCCCTCCTGCTCCATGCATCTCCTGACAAACAGGTCGAGATCCACACCGGCATCCACTTCCAGAAGGAATTCGTTGAGGAAAGGCTTGTCGGGATAAGCCAGGCGGCAACGTCCTGCAGCCGTCATCTCCTGCAGCAGGTAAAGCGCCGTCTGGTGACCGCGCCATGCCACCTCCCGCAACCCCGCGGTGCCGAGAAGGCTCATGTACACCGATACATAAAGGGTCATCAGCCCCTGGTTTGAGCAGATGTTGGAAGTTGCCTTGTCGCGACGGATATGCTGCTCGCGTGCCTGGAGCGTGAGTACGAACGACCGCTGTCCGCGGGCATCTGTCGTAGCTCCCACTATCCTGCCCGGCATCTTGCGCATCAGCGCCTTTGTGGCGCACAGGTAGCCGAGATACGGACCGCCGAAACTCAGCGGTATGCCGAGGCTCTGGGCGTCGCCGCACGCAATGTCGGCGCCCCATTCGCCCGGTGTGCGCAACGTGGCGAGGTCGGCGGCTATGCAGTTGAGTATCAGCAGACCCTTGCGGGCATGCACCTTGTCGGCCACACCAGTAAAGTCCTCCACAATACCATAGCGGTTGGGCTGCGGCAGGATCACTGCGGCTATATCGGCATGCTCCTCAAGCAAGCGGTCGAGATGTGCCATATCAGTCACACCCTCTGCCTCTGCTATGGTCTCCACCTCCACACCGTGGTAACGTGCATAGGTGTCGACTACGCGACGCACCGCCGGCTCCAGAGTGGCAGAAACGAGCACCCGGCGCCGTTTGCGCCCCGCTGCCACAGCCATCATCATGGCTTCCGCGGTGGCGGTGGAGCCGTCATACATGGAGGCGTTGGAGATCTCCAGTCCGGTAAGGCGGCTCATCATGGTCTGATACTCGAATATATACTGCAGGGTGCCCTGCGAGATCTCAGGCTGATAGGGGGTGTAGGCGGTAAGGAACTCCGAGCGTCCGACGACCGACTTCACCGCCGCCGGCACATAATGGTCGTAGAAACCGCCACCAGCAAAACATACTTTCACAGGCATGTTGTGCCCGGCCAACCGGTCGAACTCCCTGCGCACCTCGTCGTCGCTCATCTGCTCCGGCAACCGGTAAGGCTCCGCAAGCATCAGCTCGGGAGGCACATCCCCGTAAAGTTCACGCAATTCAGACAATCCGCAGGCAGCCAGCATCTCGCCGATCTCAGCCTCGGTATGCGGGAAATATCTATGCATAGGTCATGGAATTTTAGAAGTTAGAAGTCAGAGCGGGAGAAGTCAAGCATGAAAACCTCTGTGAGTGAAATCGGAAATCAAGAAAAAAGAAAGAGGAGAATTCAGAGATATCAGAGGGATCAGAGGTATCAGCAAAACTATTATTGCCAGACTTCTCCATTTCTTAATTTCTCAATTTCTATTATTGCTTGACTTCTAATGCTCTTACTTCTCATGCTCTATTTTATAAACTCGGCATATGCCTCTGGGGACATGAGGGCGTCGAGCTGGGAGGGATCCGAGAGACGCACTTTCACAATCCAGTTGGCCATCGGGTCACGGTTCACGGCACGCGGATCGCTCTCAAGGGCGGTGTTGACCTCCACCACTTCACCGCTGACAGGAGCGATAAGATCTGAAGCGGCCTTCACACTCTCTATGGCGCCGAAATCCTCGCCTGCCTCAAGCTCGTCACCCTCTTCGGGCATGTCGACATATACTACATTGCCGAGCTGTTTCTGAGCATAGTCGGAAATACCGATGTAACCGTATTCACCTTCTACGCGTACATATTCATGGGTCTCTGAAAACTTTATCATGGCATTTTTAATTTATTAAGTAACAGTTCAAAATTATTTTATTTACCGGTCAGATTACTTACAGTTATTGTTTGTATGATTTCTTGTAAAATTTCTTCTTCACCACCACGCAGGGGAAAGTCTTGCGGCGGATCCTTACCTTGAGCGGTGTGCCGAGCGCGGCGCAGCGGGCGTCGACAAGAGCCATGGCGATACTTTTATCAACAGACAGGCCATGGTATCCGGTGGTCACATGACCCACCACATTGTCATCGGCATCGAGCACCTCATATCCGTGGCGCGGTATGGCGCGATCCTGCAGTTCCAGTCCCACAACCTTCCGCTCCGGTCCGGCCGCTTTCTGCGCGGCCACAGGCTCACGTCCCACAAACGCAGGCTTGTCAAGTTTGACAAACATGGTAAGACCGGCTTCCACCGGTGTGATATCGTCGGTAAGCTCGTCGCCATACAGCGGCAACCCCACTTCAAAGCGGAGGGTGTCGCGGCATCCCAGACCGCATGGAGCACAGCGCCCCGAGGCCATCAATGCATCCCACATGGCCACAATCTCCTCATCGCGTCCATAAACCTCGAAACCATCCTCACCGGTGTAGCCGGTGCGGCTGATCAATATAGGCTGACCGCCGTAAACAGCCTCCTTGAAAGTATAGAATGTAAGATCGGCACACGGTATGCCGAGCACCTCCTCAACGACACGCTCAGCCTCCGGTCCCTGAATCGCCAGTTCGGAAGTCACTTCACTTACAAGCTCCAGATCCACGCGGAAAAATCCGCCGTCTGAGCGCGGTGCGTTCATCTGCTCCTGCACCCACCGCTCATCTTTTTCGATATTGGAGGCGTTGATCACCAGCAGATAGCGGTTGGCGTTGAAGCGATACACAAGCAGGTCGTCAACCACCCCGCCACGCTCGTTGAGCATCATGCCGTAAAGACACTGGCCATCGTGGGCCGCGCTGACATCGTTGGTGAAGATATGGTTCACAAACTCGGTGGCATCCTCTCCGGTTACGATGATCTCTCCCATATGCGAGACATCAAACACACCGCAGGCATTGCGCACGGCATTGTGCTCCTCCTCTATCGAGGAATACTGGATAGGCATATCAAAGCCTGCAAACGGGCTCATAAGCGCCCCGAGCGCCACATGGCGGTCATGTAGGCATGTTTTTAAAATTTCGTCCATCAGGGTATAAGAAAAAGGAAATACAGAAATTTAGGAATTGAGAAATTGAGAAAGAGGGGGATTTTGGGAATTCAAGAGGGGCAGGATGCCAGCAGAAGCATGTCGGCGAACTGCTCTGGCTGCAGGTTGGGGATCACTTTCTCCAACCTAATCGTGCCGAGACGCCTGAGGAGCGCGTCGCGGGTCAATTCGCAACCACACAGCGGTGACAGCAGGTGGCGGTCAATGTCGGCCAGAAGGAAGAAATCGCCTGACAGGTCTATGGTCTCGATGCGCGGTATCTCGTCTGATGAAGGACGGAGATCCACCACAAACTCGCCTACACCCTCAACACGGTGGCGACGCGAGGCCGACGGCCGACGGCGCGCGCCTTCAATCCACTCTCCGGCATAATATGGCTCCGCCATACGCTCTATGGCCTCTATGTCGGCATCATTGAGCTCAAGCATGCTGTGGCACAGCTCCCTGCGCGTGAATTCCTTGAATTCTTCCAGGCCAATGGCGCTGTGCTCCCTTATGGTGGTCACATGCTTGCGCACCGAGCTTACACCTTTGGCCTCGAGCTTGACCCGTGAGGGGGTTATGGCCTGCTCCATGGTGGCGATATCGGCGTCGTAAAGCATGGTGCCGTGCACGATGGCACGACTCTCGGTCTGGTGCGCCAGCATGTTCACAAGGTTGATATGATAGAAGGCATATCCGCTCACCTTCCGGTCTCCGATCATTATATCGTTGCGTCCGGTGGTGTGCGCCTGTTCGATACCAAGACGCCGCAACATGTCTGCTACTGTAGCGGTAAAATCCGTGAACGTCGACGCCACCGAGGAGCATGTGGTCACATGGCTGAACATAATGTTGTTGCGGTCGGCATAGACACATCCCCCGCCGCTTTTACGGCGGTATATCTCGATGCCGTTGCGCCGGCAGAATTCCACATTAACCTCGGCTTCCATCTGCTGGTTGCGCCCGAAAATCACCGTTGGGTTCACCTGCCACATGAAGAAATATTCCCCCTCGAAATAGCGGGCGAGATACTCCTCCATGGCCAGATAAAACGGCAGCTTCCGCGGCTCTCCGTCAGGCGTATCGGGCAAAAGAGCGTAAATCATGGTCAGATACGGTTTGTTGCAGTTAAGTAATAGTCACTACTTATTTCCCAAAGGTAGAAACTCTTCCCCAACTTCCCAAATATTTTCCATGAAAGATTTTCAGGGGTTGGGTATCTTGCATGAATTGTGTAATTTTGTATGAATATATGGATCAACAGGATTTCGACATACACAACAGCGCTGCCGAACGCGACAGAGACTACGAGCGCGCCCTTCGCCCGGGACGCTTCGAAGCGTTCGCCGGGCAGGAAAAGATCGTGGAGAACCTGCGCGTGTTCGTGCAGGCCGCCCGCATGCGCGGCGAGCCCCTCGACCATCTGCTGCTGCACGGCCCTCCCGGCCTTGGCAAAACCACCCTGTCGGCGATCATAGCCAACGAACTCGGGGTAGGATTCAAGGTCACCTCAGGCCCTGTGCTCGACAAACCGGGCGACCTTGCCGGCATACTCACCTCCCTCGACGAGAACGACGTGCTTTTCATCGACGAGATACACCGCCTGAGCCATACGGTCGAGGAGTATCTCTATTCCGCGATGGAGGACTACCGCATCGACATAATGATCGACAAAGGCCCGGGGGCGCGATCGGTGCAGCTGAACCTTTCACCTTTCACTCTTGTGGGAGCCACCACACGCAGCGGCCTGCTCACACCTCCTCTGCGCGCACGCTTCGGCATAGACTGCCATCTGGAGTATTACGACCATGAGGTGCTGGAACGCATCATCCTGCGCTCGGCCCACCTTCTGGGGGTGGAATGCAAGCCTACAGCCGCACATGAAATAGCCATGCGCTCACGCGGCACGCCCCGTATTGCCAACGCCCTGCTGCGCCGTGTGCGCGACTTCGCCCAGGTAAAAGGCTCCGGACGCATTGACCTTGAGATAGCCCGCTACAGCCTGGAGGCACTCAACATCGACCGCTACGGCCTGAACGATATAGACAACAAGCTTCTGCTCACGGTCATCACCAAATTCAAAGGGGGTCCTGTGGGACTGTCGACCATAGCCACCGCGATGGGAGAGGATCCGGGCACCATAGAGGAGGTATATGAGCCGTTCCTAATAAAAGAGGGATTCCTCAAACGCACCCCCCGCGGACGCGAAGTCACAGAAACGGCATGGCGCCATCTCGGTTTCGACACCCCCGACGAATCCTTCGGAGGGCTTTTCAAGTAGCTGACACAAATTAGAAATGGGTATAAAATCGCTTTTCAAAGATACCGCCATCTACGGACTGAGCAGCATCGTGGGAAGGTTCCTGAACTGGTGCCTCGTGCCGATGTACACCTACTGTTTCGCGGAGGCACAATACGGCGTAGTCACCAACATGTATGCCTATGTGGCGGTGGTGCTCATCATACTCACCTACGGCATGGAGACCGGATTTTTCCGGTTCGCCAACCATGAGCGCTGGAGCGATCCGGGGCAGGTATACACCACAGCCCTCAGCTCGCTGGGTGTATCGTCGATGCTGTTCATCATCGCCGGGTGCCTGCTCTCCCCCGAGATAGCGCGGTGGCTCGACTGCGGCGACCATCCGGCATATGTATGGATGATGGTGATCGCCGTGGGTGTGGACGCCTACACCTCCATGCCGTTCGCTTACCTCCGGTACAAGAGCCGACCGGTAAGGTTCGCCACACTGAAACTGCTGAACATAGCCATCAATATCGGCCTCAACCTGTTCTTCATACTGCTCTGTCCGGTGATATGGCGCACCTCACCCGAATGGATAGCCTGGTTCTACCGTCCTGATTTCGGGATAGGCTACATATTCCTCGCCAACATGATCAGCTCCCTGGTGGTGCTCATGCTTGTGATACCTGAGATATTGGCCGAAACATACAGTTTCTCAGGCAAACTGCTCCGGGAGATGCTGCGCTACTCCTACCCGCTTCTGATCCTCGGCATCGCGGGGGTGATGAACCAGACCATAGACAAGATACTTTATCCCATCCTCGCCCCCGACAAGGCCACTGCGATGGACGAGCTCGGCGTATACGGCGCCAACTACAAGGTAGCCATAGTGATGGTGATGTTCATACAGGCGTTCCGCTTTGCTTACGAACCGTTTATCTTCGCACAGAACAAGGCGAAAGGGGTCGACAAGACCGCTTCCTACCGCGAGGCCATGAAATGGTTCGTGATCTTCGGACTGTTCATATTCCTGGGGGTGATGTATTTCCTTCCGGTAATCAGATACTTCATCTCCCCTAAATATTTCTCCGGCCTGAGGGTGGTGCCGATCGTGATGCTCGGTGAATTCTTCTTCGGCATATTCTTCAATCTGTCGCTGTGGTACAAACTCACCGACCGCACCATATGGGGCACATGGTTCTCGCTCACTGGCCTCGGAGTGACCCTCGCGCTCAACTTCGCATTCGTGCCGGTCTACGGCTACATGGCATGTGCGTGGGCTGCTTTCTGCAGCTACGGATTCATGATGGCCGCCAGCTATGTGATCGGCAGAAAATATTACCCGATAAACTACGGCCTGCGCCGTCTCGCGCTCTATTTCGCAGGCGCCATGGCACTGTGGGGTATATCCATAATAGCCACCACCGGCAACAATTTCATCGACTTCCCGGTGCGTGTGGTGCTTCTGTGCGTATATGTCGCCGCCACATACCTCCTGGAGATCAGAAACAGAAGGAAAACCATCCCCGCATCTCCACGATGAAAAAAGTCGTATTCCTGTGCACAAACGACCTGACCGGGGGCGCCGCCATAGTGACCTACAGGCTTATGGAAGCCCTCGCCGAAGCGGGGACTGACGCCCGCATGGTGACCGCGCATAAAAGCTCCGCATCGGAGCGGGTGAGCACCGTGGGGAAATGGCGTTACCGCCTCTCGTTCCTGGCCGAACGGCTCGATATTTTTGTCCGTTCCGGGTTCCGGCGCGCCGATCTGTGGAAAGCCGACACGGCGCGGTTCGGCTGCGGCATCACCCGCCATCCCTGGGTGAAGGAGGCCGATGTGGTGATACTCTCGTGGGTAAACCAGGGGCTTGTGTCGCTGAAAGAGATCAGGCGGCTGCATGCCATGGGGAAACGGATCCTCTGGACGATGCACGACATGTGGTGCTGCACCGGGATATGCCATCATTCCGAAACATGCACACGGTTTGAAGGTGAATGCGGGAAATGCCCCCTGCTCGGTTCAAGATACCTGACCGACATCTCCACACAGGTGCAGAAACGAAAGAGGGCACTCTATTCCGAGGTGCCGGCAACCTTTATCCCGGTCAGCAACTGGCTTGCCGCACAATGCCGCAGAAGCAGCCTCATGCGCGACGCAAGCATAAAAGTGATTCCCAACGCCCTGCCGATAGAAAAATTCAGCATCGCGCCTGCGGCTGAACGCAGCGCCCTGGGTCTGCCGGAAAAGGGGGATATCATAGTATTCGCAGCAGCGAGGATCGACGATCCCATAAAAAACCTGCCATTGGCGATAGCAGCACTTAACCGCCTGCACGACATGCGCCGGGGCGCACCTGGCGCTACAGTAATCTTCTGCGGCGGCATGAAGAATCCGGCCGCACTCGACGGACTCAGATTCCCCCGCCTGCATGCCGGCCCGGTAGCTCCGGAAAAGATGGCGCAGATATTCGCCCATGCCACCGTAGTGCTGTCCACATCAGTGCGCGAAACTCTTCCCGGCACACTCATCGAGGGTATGGCCGCGGGGGCTACACCGGTCACCACAGGACATGGAGGACAGGCCGACATCATAGAGCACGGCAAGGACGGCTATATCTGCACCGACGATGATCCCGACACACTCGCGGGCATGCTTGACACAGCACTCTCCTCCCCTTTCAGCCGCGAGGCACAGCATGCGGCCATGCGCCGTTTCTCAGCCCCGGCCGTAGCCGGCGAGATACTCCGGCTTATCAACGGATAAAGCTCACAGCGCGAGCGCACTGAGAAGTTTTGGCAACGTCGGGAGCGGATCGTCTGAAAATGTAGCTGTGACAGTCAGATCGGGCGAAATCACATAAATACGCGGCACAATGGAGGAGGCGAATTTGTAATATACCGATTTGTCGGTCTGGGCGGAGTAAGGGAGCGACAGGCCATACTCCTTCCAGCATTGGCTCACGACGTCATCCCCCTGTCCGCACGATATACAGATTATCTCCACCTTGCTCTCGTCCGGCCTTTTTCTCACTATGTCATAGAGATCCTGGAGCACAGGGAACTCGCACTGGCAGTCGCTACACGTGGTGTTGAAAAACACAATCATGGATTTGCGTCCGCGGAGTTGCTCGGTAGAGATCTCCCTGCCGTCGTTCATGGTTATATTGAAATCGGGGCATTTGTCCCCTACCCCGAGAGACCATGTGTCACCGTTATCCTCGTTGATACATGACGTGAGAACAGCCGCGAGGAGCATCACAAACAACCCGTAAAATATATATCTGTTTTTCATAAACGGACCGTAAACTTGAATCAAGTGCAAAGTTAACAACTTTAAGCAAGCAAAAACAGAATATAGGAGTATGAAATTTGTGTCTGAGATTTGTCACGCGGCGCCTGTTCCCCGCCATCAGCAGTGACCGGGGCGCAGACGTCCCGTGCCATTGCGTTTGCGGGAGGCCGCGGCAGAGGAATTCTTCACGGAATCGGTGGCACGGTTCACAGCGTCGGTAGCGCGTATGGCCACACGGCGTATCTTGCCAGAGATGGTCTTTGGAAGCTCGCTCACAAACTCCACCACACGGGGATATTTGTATGGGGCGGTGACACGCTTCACATGGTTCTGTATCTCTTTTATCAGCTCAGGGCCCGCCTTCTTCACATAGTCGCGCGCAAGCACGATGGTGGCCTTCACAATCTGGCCGCGCACCTCGTCGGGGACGGCGGTTATGGCGCACTCCACCACAGCCGGATGGGTGAGACAGGCGCTCTCCACCTCGAACGGCCCGATGCGGTAGCCCGACGACTTGATCACATCGTCCTTACGGCCCACGAACCAGAAATAACCGTCCTCGTCGCGCCAGGCCACATCTCCGGTATGATACAGCCCGTCATGCCAGGCGAACTGCGTAAGCTCGGGATCGTCCAGATATTCCTTGAACAGACCCAGAGGCTTCCCTTTCCCTTCCGGCACAGAAATCACAATCTCCCCCTGCTCACCGACAGGAGCCCGGCTGCCGTCGTGGCGGGCGATGTAAATGTCATACTGCGGATTCGGTTTGCCCATCGAGCCGGGTTTGGGTGTCATGCCCGGGAAATTGCCTACCGTAAGGGTGGTCTCGGTCTGTCCGAAACCTTCCATCAGCGATATCCCGGTAAGCTCCTTCCATTTCTCGAAAACACTCGGATTTAGTGCCTCCCCCGCGATGGTGCAGTAGCGCAGGGAACTGAGATCATATTTCGAGACATCCTCGCGTATGAGGAAACGGAACACCGTGGGGGGCGCGCAGAAGGAGTTTATATGATACTTCTCCATCATATGAAGCAGGTCGGCGGGCACGAACTTGTCGAAATCGTATACGAAAACATCGGCGCCCACAATCCACTGGCCATAGAGCTTGCCCCATACGGCCTTTCCCCAGCCTGTATCGGCGAGGGTGAGATGCAGGTCGCCTTTGCGGAGATTGTGCCAGCAATATGCAGTGGCGATATGCCCCAAGGGATATGTAAAATCATGAGCCACCATCTTCGGCTCGCCGGAAGTGCCGGAAGTGAAATAGAGCAGCATCACATCATCGTTGCTGTTGGGATTCTCCGGACGCACGAATGCGGGCGCGTTTTCTATCCCCGCGTTGAAATCGAGCCAGCCGTCGGGAATATCGGGACCGGTCGACACAAGCCATTCAAGCGTAGGACAGTGCGGACGCGCTTTCTCCACATGACCAATAATGACAGGATCTCCCGCCGCAACAATCATGCGGATATGAGCCTTCCCGCAACGGTACTCTATATCCTCCTCCGTAAGCAGATGGGTGGCAGGAATGGCCACCGCGCCAAGTTTATGAAGAGCCACAATCGAGAACCAGAACTGATAGTGGCGTTTGAGCATAAGCATCACACGGTCACCCTTGCCTATGCCGAGCGACTGGAAAAACGCCGCCGTGCGGTCGGTCCACTCCTTCATCTCAGCGAAAGTGAAGCGGCGCTCGCGGCCATGCTCGTCGGTCCACAGAAGCGCTTCGCGCTCCGGCTCCTCAGCCGCCCAGGCGTCGACCACATCATACGCGAAGTTGAAGTTCTCCGGCACTCTCACTTTGAAATTCCTTACGAAATCATCATATCCATTGAAATCGGTCTGTCCGATAAATCTTTCTACCATAGCGATCTGTATTTACGCGATGGATGCGGCAAACATTGCCGTAACACATCCCTGTTGTACCTGTATTAAGAAACTCTTACCTAAAAACATCCGAAATTTAACAAAAGATTTTACGACTGCCAAATATGCGACATTATTTAATTATTTGCACACAGCACCTTAATCAATGTTAAAAATCACATATCCCGCGGGTCCTCAACTCTTTAGGGATTTTAACAGTGTGCAATCGCCACAAAACCGGGGAAAAACATTAACTTTGTAGAAATGGAAGAAAACTATATAGTATCCGCACGAAAGTACCGCCCGACGACCTTCTCATCGGTAGTCGGACAGAAGGCTCTCTGCTCCACCCTGCGCAACGCAGTGGCTACGAACAGGCTCGCGCACGCATACCTGTTCTGCGGCTCGCGAGGGGTGGGAAAGACCTCCACAGCGCGTATTTTCGCTAAAAGCATCAACTGCGAGCATCCCACCGCAGAGGGAGATCCCTGCAACGAATGTCCGTCGTGCCGCCAGTTCAACGAGAACCGCTCGCTGAACATTCTGGAGCTTGACGCTGCGTCGCGCAACAGCGTAAGCGATATCCGCGACCTCGTGGACCAGGTGATGGTGCCCCCCACCGAGGGACGTTACCGCGTGTTCATCATCGACGAGGTGCACATGCTCTCGCAGGCGGCGTTCAACGCCTTTCTCAAGACCCTCGAGGAGCCCCCGTCGTACGTGGTGTTCATCCTTGCCACCACGGAGAAACACAAGATAATCCCCACCATCCTGTCGCGCTGCCAGATCTACGATTTCCACCGCATCACCGTGGGCGATATCGCCGACCATCTGGAGTATGTGGCCGCCCAGGAGGGATACACCACCGAGCGTGCCGCCCTGAACGTGATTGCCCAAAAGGCCGACGGCGCCATGCGCGACGCCCTGTCGATCTTCGACCAGGTGGCCGCCTCCTCAAGGGGCAACATCACATACCAGTCAACAATCGACAACCTCAACGTGCTCGACGAGCGCTACTTCTCGCGGCTCTATGAGGCTTTCCGCAAAGCAGATGTGGCCGAGGCGCTGATGGTATACAAGGAGGTGCGCGAACACGGATTCGACTCACATTTCTTCATCAACGGCCTGGCGCAATATCTCCGCAACCTCATGGTGGCACGCGATCCGCGCACCCTCTCCCTGCTCGACGCCGACGAGGCAGTGAAACAGCAGATGGCCGCCCAGGCAGCCGAGCTTACCCCCGAGTTTTTCTATGCCTCCATGAGCCTCTGCAACGAGGCCGATCTCGCATACCGCCAGGCATCGGACAAGACATTTCTCGTGGAGCTGCTGCTCATAAAACTGTGCCAACTAAACGGCCCCTCCCCCATCTTTAGTGGCGACGGAGAGGGGCAGAAACTCCAGAAAATAGAGGTGAACCCGGCCTACAGCCAGACACCCGCCACGCCACAGCCGTCTGCCGCTCCCGTACAGCCACAGGCAGTAAGGACAACCGTGCAGACAGCCCCCGCCGCTGCTCCTGCCGCACGACCGCAGACGCAGCCGATACAATATCCCGCCACACCGGCCCCCGCGGCTCCGGTGTCTTCCGCAACACAATCTGCGGCAGCCTCCCAGCGCACCATACGGCGCACTGCGGCCACCCGAGGGCATGTGAGCATAGCATCGGTCTTTGCCGAGAAAGAGACAGAACAGGCTTCAGGACCGGCTGTAACGGCTCCCAAGCGCCGGCAGCCATTTACCGACGCGCAGCTCATGCAGCAATGGGGAGCCTTCATCAACGCACATCCCAAGGAGCACATCCTTGTAAACACCATGCGTGCCCACTCCCCGGCGCATATAGAAGGTGAAGAAACTGAAACATATCTGGTGACAGTAGTGAACATAGGGCAGGTGGAACTTCTCAACGAGGTGAAACCGAGACTGCTGAAATTCCTGCGCGATGCCCTGTCTAACGATTATCTCGATCTCCGCTTCAACTACGACGAAAGCGCCATCTCGCCGACCGCCTGGAACGACCGCGACGTGCTGGCACACCTGGTGGAGCATTCCCCGCATGTGGCGGAACTGATCAGCGCATTCAAGTTCACACTGTGACAAAGCATCTGTAACCAATATTCAAAACCACCTGACTGAACCATGAACAAACCTTCCCGCATCGCACTTGCACTGGCTCTCGGCGCCGCCGCAACAACACAGCTACACGCCGCCGGCAACGAAACGATAGAACCCGCATCGCTCACCGCCGTGGAAGTCACTGATGCTTTCTGGGCACCCAAACTGCAGCAATGGAGCACCACCACGGCTAACGACGTGCTCAACAAATTTGAAGGGCTCCACATAAAGGACAGCAATCCCGATGCCCGCCACAACACACTCGACAACTTCAGAAATGTGGCAAAAGGTGACCGCGACACACACAACCATGTGCATCTCCCCTGGTTCGACGGCCTGATATACGAAAGCATACGCGGCATTGCCGACATGCTGGCACAGCATCCCGACGATGCCCTCAAAGCGAGAGTTGACAGTGTGGTGGAACTCATCGCCGCCGCACAGGCTTCGGAACCCACAGGATTCATAAACACATATACCCAGCTTGTAGAGAACAACCACCGGTGGGGTGAGAACGGAGGCCTGCTCAGATGGATGCACGACGTCTACAACGCCGGCATGCTCATCGAGGCGGGAGTGCACTACTACAATGCCACCGGAGAGACGAAACTGCTTGAGGTAGCCACTAAAATGGCCAATCTCATGTATGACTACATGGGCCCGGCACCGAAACGAAACCTCGTGCCCGCACACTCCGGACCGGAGGAAGCGCTCGTAAAACTATACCGCCTGTATGCTTCGGAGCCGGATCTGGCCGCAAAGATCCACGCGCCTGTCAACGCCGCAAACTACCTGTCGCTCGCCGAGTTCTGGATTGACCAGCGCGGGCACCATTGCGGCCTCCCCAACTGGGGTGGATGGGGCAACGAAAACGCCGAGCAATGGATCAGGGACAACAAGTATGCCGACACATCGGTCTACGGCGACCATTCCCGCCCCACATTCGGCCCCTACGCCCAGGACTCAATCCCCCTCACCGAGCAGCAGACAATAGAGGGACATGCCGTGCGCGCCACGTTGTATCTGGCAGGCGTTGCAGCAGCCGCACGCGAAGATGGCCGCAAGGAGTATGTGGATGCGGCATCACGCCTGTGGGACAACATGGTCGGACGCCGCATGTATGTCACCGGCGGTGTGGGAGCCATATCATTCGACGAGAAATTCGGCGATGACTATTATCTCCCCTCCGACGCCTACCTCGAGACCTGCGCAGCCGTAGGCTCAGGCTTTTTCAGCGGCAACATGCACCAGATCACCGGAGATGCGAAATATATGGACGAATACGAGCGTGTGCTCTACAACGGTGTGCTTACAGGCATCTCGCTGTCGGGCGACAACTACACATACCAGAATCCGCTCAACTCCACGTCGCACGCACGCTGGGAATGGCACGGCTGCCCCTGCTGCCCCCCGATGTTCCTGAAATTCATGGGAGCGATGCCCGGCAATATCTACACACATCGCGGCAACGAGATCTTCGTGAACCTCTACACAGGAAGCAACGCCACCATACCGGTATCATCAACGGAAGTGAACCTCGTGCAGACCACCTCATACCCGTTCAAAGGCGATGTGAAACTTGAGGTGAACCCCGCGAAAAAATCACGCTTCGCGCTCAAGCTCCGCATACCCGGATGGGCACGCTCACAGGAAAATCCATACGGACTTTACACCTCATCCGTATCATCACCGGTAGCGATCACCATAAACGGCAAGGCAACTGATGCCAAGATAACCGACGGATATGCCGTGATAGACCGCAAATGGAAGAAGGGCGATGTGATAAGCCTCGAGCTGCCGATGAAGCCCCGTTTCATCACCGCCGATCCTAACGTAAAGGAACTTGCCGGACAGGTTGCCGTGGCATACGGCCCGATGGTCTACTGCCTTGAAAGCACCGACAACAGCGACCTCGAGAACCTCGGTATCGACACCGGTTCGTCGCTGCTGCTCTCAGTGAATATGCCCGAACTCGACAATGCCCC
>CATJQX010000178.1 GCA_949742535.1 uncultured Muribaculaceae bacterium
CATCGGTCACGATGTCCGCATCGCTCCCTCTTCAACTCGCGGAATCAGTCTGAAAAATCCTCTTTTAGTGAATGAAAGTGAAATTCAAACACTCTCTTAGAGTTCAGGATTATCAAAAGTATTCTTGCTTGACTTCTGATGCTCTTGCTTCTCTACTTTTCATTTTATACGCCAACGGTTGTGGGACCAAAGCCATATGGAGGGGTTGCGGCGGATGGTGCGGCTGAGGAGGGAGGCGTAGCGGTCGGTGAGGGCGAAATCGGGAAGTTCGCGGGGGTGCTCGGTGACGAGCCTGACCTCCACGTGGTAGTGGCCGCGCGATTTTTTGCTCATGTCGAAATAGACCACGGCGGCATCGAGGCGCCGTGCCACAGTTTCTGTGCCGGTAATGAACGGTGTGGGATGATTCAGGAAATTCACCATGTGTCCTTCGTCGCCGTGACTGAGTTTCTGGTCGCTCATGAAACCTGTGATTGTGGGTATTCCCTGACGTTTGTAACGCATGAGGTCGAGGAATGCCAGTTTCTTTTTCAGCGATACTGAGCCGAAACGGCTGCGGAGCTGCAGCATTATGGTGTCCATCTGCTTATTGCGCAACGGACGGTAGACCTGGCAGAATTCCGCATCTTTCCCGCCGGGCGCTATACAGCTCCAGAGTGTAATGGACGGCACCCACTCCCAGTTGCCGCAATGTGAGAAATATGCCACTATCGGACGTCCCTCCGAGAGCAGGCGGTCCACATTCTCAATGCCGCCGAATGTCATGCGCCGGCGCATCTCGTCATCTGAGATATGAAGCAGTTTTATTGTTTCGAAGATATAGTCGGTAAAGTTGTGGTAGAACTGTCGCCGTATGCGGCGTATCTCTTTGGTTGGTAGGTCGGGGAAGGAATCCTGCAGGTTTCTCGTGACGATCTTTCTGCGGTATCTTGCCAGATAGCAGACTGTCACGAAAAATATGTCGCTGATGCCGTACAGCATCCACATGGGGAGACGCGCCACTGCGGTAAGAAGCGCGCGCACTATACGGTATGATCTGGTCCGGTCTGTGTCTGCCATTGTTTCGGGATGGTTTAGGGGAGTGGTGCGAGTTCGCCGCGCACATGGCAGTCGCCGATATCTGTGGGGAGCAGCTCGAGCAGACGCACTCCCACTATGGTGTTGTCAAGCGATGCGGGCGCCTCCACGCTAACTTTCAGATAGTTGTCGGTGAATCCGCTCATTGGGGCTCCCGGTTTGCCGTGCTCAAGCAGCACGGGACGCACCGTGCCGATGAACTGCGAGGCGAATTGGCGCATCTTCTCTTCCGAGATGTGAAGCATCTCGTTGACGCGGCGATGTTTTTCCTCCTGGCTCACAGTGTGCTCTATGGACAGCGCTTTTGTGCCGGGACGCTCGGAGTATGGGAAGATATGGAGGCGTGTTATCGGGAGACCGCGTAGGAATTCCCTTGATTTTTCAAATTCCTCACGGGTCTCTCCACGCGCTCCCGCAATGAGATCCACGCCGATGAAAGCGTGTGGTATAAGTTCTTTTATACGTTCTATCTTGTGGCGGAAGAGCGCCGTGTCGTAGTGGCGGTGCATCAGGCGCAGCACTTCGTCGGAGCCGCATTGCAGCGGTATATGGAAATGGGGCATGAACCGGCGGGAGCGGGCGCAGAACTCGATGATCTCGTCGGTAAGCAGGTTCGGCTCTATTGATGAGATGCGGTAACGCTCTATCCCCTCTACTTTGTCAAGTTCTCGGATGAGATCGAGGAATGTCTCGGTGCCTTTTTCTAGCACGTGTGTGCCATCAGGAGCGGTGTGTTCCACCCGCTTCCCGAAATCGCCGATGTTCACACCGGTGATGACAATTTCTTTGCCTCCGTTTGCGGCAGCCTCCCGTGCCTGTGCCACCATCTGCTCCACTGTGCCTGAGCGACTGCGGCCGCGGGCGGCGGGAATGGTGCAGTATGTGCACCAGTAGTCGCACCCGTCCTGCACTTTGAGGAAATAGCGGGTGCGGTCACCCCGTGAGCATGAGGGGGTGAAGGTGTGCATGTCGGCGGCCGGCTGCACATAGCTGCGCGGGCTGCGCGATGCGAGCCATTCGTCAAGAAACGCGGTCAGTTCCCCTTTGCGGTCGTTGCCGGCCACGATGGCCACCCCTTCGAGCGACGCCACCTCCTCGGGTTTAAGCTGTGCGTAGCATCCGGTGACAAGTATGTCGGCCTTTGGGTAGCGGCGGTGAAAGGAACGTATGGTCTGGCGGCATTTCTTGTCGGCGAGTTCGGTGACACTGCAGGTGTTGATCACGATTATGTCGGGTGTCTCGCCGCCGCTGACGCGTGTGATTCCCGCCCCGGCGAATGTTTTGGCCACCGTGGAGGTCTCGGCGAAGTTGAGCTTGCATCCGAATGTATGGTAAAGCGCCTTGAGCGTGCCGAAAGTTCCTTTGTCTATCAATTTAGAGGGATATTGTAGGGTTGTTGATCAGGAAATATAAGAGTCTTTGAAGCCGAGGAAATAGAGCACTCCGTCGATGCCGATGGTTGATATCGACTGTTTTGCCGTGGCCTTTACCTTCGGTTTGGCGTGGAAAGCCACTCCCAGGCCGGCTGTGGAGAGCATCGGCAGGTCGTTGGCTCCGTCACCTACGGCGATTGTCTGGGCGATGTTCACGTTTTCCACCTGTGCTATCAGTCTGAGCAGCTCGGCCTTACGCCTTCCGTCCACAATCTCGCCCACATAATTGCCGGTAAGTTTGCCGTCGGCCACTTCAAGTTCGTTGGCATATACATAGTCGAAGCCGAACTTGCGTTTGAGATATTCGCCGAAGAATGTGAATCCTCCCGAGAGTATGGCGGTCTTGTAGCCGGCACGTTTGAGCACCTCCATCATGCGTCCCACCCCTTCAGTTACCGGAAGCTCGCGGGCGATCTCCTCCATTACTTCCACGTCAAGGCCTTTAAGCAGTGCCACACGCTCGCGGAAGCTCTCGTTGAAGTCAATCTCGCCACGCATGGCGCGCTCGGTGATGGCTTTTACCTGTTCTCCAACTCCGGCACGCTCTGCAAGCTGGTCGATGCATTCTGCCTGTATGAGTGTGGAGTCCATATCGAAGCATATGAGTCGGCGGCATCGGCGGTACATGTTGTCTTCCTGGAGCGAGATGTCGAATCCCTCCTCCGACGAGATCTGTATGAAGCGGCTTTGCATCTCCTCGCGGTCGCGTGGTGTGCCTCGCACCGAGAACTCGATGCATGCTTTGGCCTGTGGCTGCTCTCTCTTGTCAAGCGGGGGGCGTCCGGTCAGGCGCTGTATGGCGTCGATGTTCAGCCCCTGCTCGGCGATGACTTCCGATACCATCGCAATGTTGCGTGCCGAGAGGCTGCGTCCGAGCAGCGTTATGATCCATCTGTTTTTCCCCTGGCGGTTGACCCATGCCTGGTATTCCTCTACTGTTGTGGGGGAGAAGCGTATCTTCACTCCCAGGTCGTATGCCTTGAAAAGCAGATCTTTCAGTATGTCACCCGACACATCGCTTGTGGTGCGGAAAAGTATGCCGAGCGAGAGGTTGTGGTGTATGTCGGCCTGACCGATGTCAAGTATGTCGGCATCGTATCTGGCGAGTATCGAGGTGAGTGCGGCTGTTACGCCGGGGCGGTCCTGACCGTTGATGGTGATCAGTATTATCTCAAGGTTGCCGTTCTGTGGTTCGGTTTCCATTTTTTTTCGTTTGCTGGGAAGTCGGTTACTTTAACTTGATCTTGTCGCCGGGTTTGAGTTTGCTCCCGTCTGTTCCGTTGATCCGCTGCAGTTCCTTGACTGTCATGCCGTATTTTTTCGCGATTTTATACAGGCTCTCGCCCTTGCGCACTGTGTGGGTCTGGGGAGAGCTGTTTTTGGCAGATGGTTTGCTGCTCTTGGCGGTTGTTTTTTCCGGAGTTGCCTTTGCTTTGGCTTCTGTAGCGTTCTTCTGTTTGGCCTTGGAGTTGCTGAATGTGCCGGCCACTTTCGCGCCTGCATTTGTAACGGCGCTGTCGGTGGCCGTCTTTTCGGGTGCGGGTGCTTCTTCCGCAACTGCTTCGGGTATCTCCGGAGCGGGCTGCACGCCGATACTGTCGGTGGGCATGGCACTCTCCGGTGCTATTTCAGTGGTTTCAGCTGTTTCAGTGTCCATAGGTTCCTCAACCACGGTTTCCACACCGGTGGCGTTTTCAGGATCGTCGTCGTTGCGTACGAGCAGTTCGTCCTCCTCCTGGGCGGGTTGCACTTCATACGGGCGGAATTCATCTTTGGTAGTCACTATTCTCAGTGACTGGCCGCGTTTCGGGCGCGATATGTTTTTATTCGCCTTTTTCAGCGAGGCTACTGTGACACCGTATTTTTTAGCGATCGAGGAGAGTGTCTCTTTGCGTGCCACCTTATGGTATTTCACATCCTCCACAGTCACCCATTCCCCTTCCACACCGTTGACGGTGGCGGTGCGTGGTTCAAGGCCGGTGGCCGGCTCCACGATATCGCGTCGCGCATACAGGCCGGCGTCGCGGTCTGCTATGGATTTTTCGCTGATGATGTAGGAATATACCTGGTTGGCGGGGAGCACAAGGGAATAGGGGCGTATGTGTCCCGGTATCTCCTGCTTGCGGTATTGCGGGTTAAGTATCTTGAGCTCCTCTACAGGCAGTTGTAGCACATCGGCTATCTGTTTGAAATTCACGCGCCGGTGCACATGCACGGAGTCTGTGACTATGGGGCGCTTTGCCAGTGCGGGAGAGATGTTGTGCTTGTTGTAATGGTTCATCACATATGTTGCGGCGATGAAGCATGGCACATATCCTCTAGTCTCTTTTGGTAGGTAGGGATATATGGCCCAGAAATCGCGCCGTGTGCTGTCGGTATCGGCTCCGGCGCGCCGTAATGCCTTGTTTACGTTTCCCGGGCCGCAGTTGTAGGCGGCGATGGCGAGCGACCAGTCGTTGTATATGTCATGGAGCTGCCTCAGGTAGCGTGTGGCGGCGGCTGAGGAGGCTACGGGGTCGCGTCGCTCGTCGACAAGCGTGTTCACTTCCAGTCCGAGACCTCTTGCAGTCGAAAGCATGATCTGCCATAGGCCTGTGGCTCCGGCGCGGCTGACGGCGTCGGGGTTGAGGGCTGATTCTATCACCGGCAGGTATTTCAGTTCCATGGGGAGCCCTTCCCTTTCGAGTGCCTCCTCAAAGATGGGCATGTAATAGAGGCTCATGCCGAGCATGCTCTCCACGAGTGAGCGTTTTTTGCCGGTATACATGTCGATGTATGTGCGCACCACGGAGTTGAATGGCATCTCTATTACAGTGGGGATGCTTTTCAGGCGGTTGATAATCTCCTCGTCGGAGGTTACAACGTCGGGCTGTATGTCGGCTTCCTTGTCAAGCGCCGTGTAGTTTTGCAGATACCAGTTCTGCATCATTTTGTTGACGTCGGTCTCCACGCTTTCGGGGAAAACGATGGTGGAGTCGTTGCAGTAGTCTGCTACGGAGAGTATCGATGGCCGCGCGCTGAGGCAGACAGCGGAACAGGCCATGCAGAGTGTCAGCAGATATTTCAAAGAAAAATTCATCGGTATAAATCAGAAGTTAAACGCCCAGACGAGGCCTACGGATGGCCGCACGTTACGGCCGTCCTGCATCAGTGTGGGGGATACGTCCATTGTAAGGTCGGGGGTGATATCGAAATGCGAGAGGGAGGCGTCCACATAGGCGTCGACCATGGCTATGAGGTATACGCCGATCATGCAGATTATGCAGAGGTCGCGGTTACGCCGGAAATAGTTCTTGCGGGATCTGATCACGTTCTGGAGCCACGCCTTGTCGAGTGTCTCCTCCTTTACGTTTGGAGCGAACAGATCCATATAGCTTTTTGTGTCGGGGTCGTTGTCAAGCAGGTCGGCATATGCTTTGGTATAGTCGCGGAGCATGCCGCTGTTCCAGCTGGTGGCGTATGCGAGGCCGAGGTAACCTCCCACCACAATGGGAAGTTTCCAGTAACGGCGGTTGTAGACCTGTCCCAGACCCGGAAACAGTGCCGCGAACCATACGGCTTTTGTGGGATCAGGAGAAAATTCCACTTCGCGGGGCACCCATTCGTCGGGCTTTTTTTTCGCTTCCATGGCGAGTGAGTCAGCCATGAGCATTTCACCGGCGGTGAGCGCGGTGGAGTCGTTCTCGTTGAAAATGCCGGTCATGTCGGGATATTCCTCCTCTATCTGGCGGCGGTTGATGTCGATAGGCACGGTGTCTACAGGTGTGGCTTCCAGATGTCCGTTGATCTGCTCTACCTCATCTTCCACTACTTCAGCGGGACGGGTGACAGGCTCGCCGATAACGATGGAGTCGGGAAGCTCGTGTGCCGCTGGCGCCGGTTCTGGAGCGGTATTTTTCTTTACAGGACGTGCTACCGGCAGGTTGTGCTGTGCCGTGGGTGCCTGTTTGCTTTGGCCGGGAGCCTGGGCTGACGCGGTGATTTCGGCATATGTCTGTATAGGACAGGCCGATACAAGCAATGTCACGGCCATAGCGGCAGTGACATAGCGCTTGCATTGCTCTTTTACGGAGCAAAACCAACGTTTACAGAGTTTATTTCTCATATATGTTGATTCTCCCGGCAGGGAGATTCTTTTTCGTTTGGTAACCAATGGCAAAATTAGCGAAAAAAAAGCGTTTTTTATCTGTCGGGGAGTAGGGAAAATGCTAAATTTGCATAACTGTTTAAATTTTCACATAATTTTATTTACCTGCGATGTCTGTATATATCTTCCGGCATCGTATTTAATACCTTGATAATCAAAATGAAGAAAGTTTTAGTGCTTGCGCTGGGAATGTTCGTCTGCACTGCGGCATCGGCCAAAGTGACATTCCCGAAGTTTATTACCGACAATATGGTGCTTCAGCAGAATTCCACCATGACGCTTCCCGGCCATGCTACTCCGGGAGCAAAGGTGACAGTAAAAACAGATTGGCTTGGAGATGAACTGACCACAAAGGCCGGTAGCGACGGATCGTTCCGTATAGCGGTGCCTACTCCGGCGGCGGGAGGACCGTTCACTATGATAGTGTCTGACGGCGACAAGGAGGGTCCGGCCGTACTGTCAAATCTGCTTTCCGGTGAGGTATGGCTCTGCTCGGGACAATCCAACATGGAGTTTACCGTGGGCGCAAACAACTGGGGCGCGTATCTGATGGACCGCGACGAGGTGGTTGCCACAGCGCAGCATCCCGACATACGCCTGCTCCGTATGAAGAAAACCACGAGCTTCAAACCACAGGAGGATGGGGAAGTGGAGTTCGGAGGATGGGTGGAGGCTTCTCCGTCGACAATGAACTTTTCGGCGATCGGATATCTGTTTGCCTTGCAGATGCAGAAAGAACTGGGTGTGCCTATCGGAATAATGGAGGCGAGCTGGGGTGGTACGCCTGCCGAGGCATGGACCGCTTACGATGCTCTTAAAGGTGTGCCTGGTTTCGAGTGTGAACTCGCCACAATGGAGATGGCGGGTTTCGAAGGTGAGAAAATGGCCGCCGCACATCAGGAGAATATGAAAAACTGGTTCTCTGCCCTTGACAAGGGTGGACGCAGTTTTGACGTAGGCCGCATGCAGAGCGGCAACGGATGGGGCAAGATGCCTCTCCCGGAACAGTGGGAGAAGACTGTGCTTCCCGATTTTGACGGAGTGGTGTGGATTCAGCGCGAACTTGACCTTCCTGCTTCTGCCGCCGGGCAACCGCTTGAACTGTCTGTGGGAATTGTGGATGATCTTGACGATACATATTTCAACGGCACACGTGTGGGAGGCTATGAAGATCCACGGAGCCAACGCACATATACAGTTCCCGGCAATCTTGTGAAAGCAGGCAAAAACGTCATTACTGTAAGAATCGTGGATTTCATGGGCGATGGCGGCATCATGCCCGGATCTGTGATGCAGGCAAAAGTAGCAGACGCCACATATCCTCTGGTTGGTGAATGGAACTATCTGGCAGACACTCCCGCAAACAAGCTGCCGCACCGCCCCTCGGCTCCTACCGGACCAAATTATCCCACTGTGCTTTACAATGCCATGCTGCATCCGCTGAAGGTGCTCCCGTTCAAGGGTGTGCTCTGGTATCAGGGTTGTGCCAACGTGGGACGTGACGCCCAGTATGAGAAGCTGTTCAAGACGCTTATCAAAAACTGGCGCGAGACTTTCGACAATCCTGAAATGCCGTTCTATTTCGTGCAGCTCGCAGGTTTCCTGGCACCGAAGAATGTGCAGCCGGAATCGCAGTGGGCTCTCCTGCGCAACAGTCAGGCCAAAGCGCTTGAACTCCCCAACACCGGCATGGCAGTGGCCATTGACCTGGGTAATCCTGTCGACATTCACCCCGCCAACAAGCAGGAGGTGGCACGCCGCCTGGGACTGATAGCGCTCAACCGCGACTACGGGCATAAGGACATCGTTTACGAAGCTCCATCGCTTGTATCGGCCAAAGCCGACGGCAACCGCATGGTGCTTAAATTCAACGGCACCATTAAACCCACATCGACAGCGCTCACCGGCTTTATCATCGGTGACAAGGATGGGAACTTCGCCTATGCCAATGCGCGTCTGGAGGGTAACGACACAGTGGTGCTCACTTCTCCTCTCGTGACAAAGCCCACAGTGGCGCGCTATGACTGGGCTGATTATCCCGGCGGTAACCTGTATGGTACCACCGGTCTGCCCGTCGCTCCCTTCGCGACCGACAAATAATGTAGCGAGGGTGCGTCATTTTGCCCGTAAAGTGGCATTATGACGCACCCCCGTCTGTTTTCAAAGATATTGCCGATCTTCTGTTATAGTGTATTGTGGCTGAAATAAATTTGTATCTTGACCTGATTGATCTGTCTGAGATAAAGGACTTCTGCCTTGAACATGGAGAAGAGCGGGTCTGTGCCAGAGGAGATCTGTTCTTGTCTGAGGATGAAGTGTCGGTGGAGTTCGGATATGTAGACAGCGGTTATTTCAAATATGTGGTTCAGACTTCTGATGGAGTTGAGAAAGTCGTGGGGTTTTCTTTTGCGGGAGATTTCATAGGAGATATAAATCATTCGCTTATGAGGATTCCGGGCGGTGTTTCAATCGTGGCCGGGTGTGATGCCCGGATGCATATGGTACCCATGGCCGCTTTTCTGGATTTTGCCGCAGGGAAAGGTTTGCGTTTCTGTATGAGTATAGAGGTATGTCTGTTCCATACCTTCTATACCCGATATATAGATCTGCATAGGCTTTCGCCTAAGGAGCGGTATCTTAAAGTTCTGAGGGAATATCCTGCCTTGTTGCAGCGCATGCCGTTGTGTGAGATAGCCTCGTATATAGGCGTGACGCCTGTGCATCTCAGCCGCATACGCCGCCAGTTGCATATGCGGTGAGTATCAGCGGGTGTGGCTCATTTTTTCCGGCTCGCCGGGATACCACCATCCGTATCCATGATCGACATAGGTTCCTGATCCGGGCAGGTATTCGTATCTTGCGTCATGCTCGAAATCCTCAAAGCCGTCGAAAAGTTCAGGGATTTCCCCGCCGGTGCGTGTACCTTTGCACCACAGGTGGAAGAGGTGGACGAACGGTGTGAGGTCGGTATCAAGCAGGCGGTTGCCTGTGACGTCTATTCTTGCCACAATATCAAGGTCAAGCCCCGAAAAATCGATGTGTTCTATCCGGTTGTAGGCGCAGTATAGCCATCCGAGCCCTTTACATCCGGTAATGTTTATATCGGAAATGTCGTTGTCTGAGCAGTGTAGCTCGTGCAGTCTGCGGAAGCCTGACACATCTATTTTGCGCAGTTTATTAGAGAAACAATAGAAAGCGGCGAGAGTCTCTTTGCAATCGGCATATTCAAGTTCGGTGAGGCGATTTGAGTAGCACCACAGATCTGTCAGGCGTTTGCATCCGGTTATATCAAGATGTTCAATGGCATTGTCGCCGCAATTGAGCATGTTAAGCCATTCGGAGTTGCTCAGGTCGAGAGACCTCAACTCATTCTCGTAGCACCACAGCGAACGCAGATTTGCGCGGTATGGAATCTCCAGTTCTTTCAGGCGGTTTGTATGGCATGAAAGATCTCTGATAGATACGCAGCGCGACAGGTCAAGTGTCTGCAGGCCGTTGTGCTCGATCCGCAGATAGTTCAGTGTAGTACACCATCCCACGTTTATCCCGGTCAGGTTGTTGTAGCCGGCATACAGTTCCTTCAGCGAATGACATCCGTTGACGTTGATTTGCTTTACTCCCGATCCGGTGGCATCGATATGCTCAAGCAGCGGGCAGTCTGACACATCTATTTTCGCAATCTGGTTTTTTGCACAACGCAAACGCACGAGGGCTTTGCACCCGGAAAGGTCTATATCCCCTTTGAGATAATGTTCTGTAAGGTTTAGCTCAAGGCGTCCGTTCTCATATTTCACTTCCGATCCCCACTGGTTCAGTGGCAGATCTGATCCCCATTTGCCTTTGAACCTCCAGTTGGGCCCGTCTGTAGCCTCGTAAAGCCGCATCAGATATTGCCTGACCTGATCTTCTGTAGGCAAATCAATACCGATTGCCTCCTGAGTGATGGTTATCTCTGTGGGTGCGGCGCGCCCCGCCGTCAGCTGGAATGTGGTTGATTTTGTGTCGGCACCGGTGTTGGGAAACGCGGTGTATATTACCTCCGCATCTCCCGCATCTCCTTCGCGTGCATGCAATTGCCCGTTCAGGCTTTCCTTGTAACTGATGAAATCGAGTTTCCAGGGTTTGTTGGTTCTGAACCTGATTTTTATATCTCCTCCATCAGGCGGAGCCGTAAGGTTCTCGTCATGAAAAAATGCTGTGTCAGGTTCAGGTGTGGGAGGCTCGTCGGCTTTCTGTGTACAGCCGGCAAACCATATAGCTGTCAGCAGGATTAATGCCAGTCTGTTCATATGCCATTGGTGTCTATGTAATTGTCAACGAATTCAAGGAGTATTCCGGGGTTTTCCCTTATCGCTTTGTTGCTTTCTTTGCCGGTGGCCTTGTCGGGATAGAATTTTGCCGTTATAGCTTCTGCCAATCCTTCCATGCCGCTCTTTTTTAACGATTTGCACAAATGTTTTATGTCAGATCTGGTTTTGTTGCATCCGTTTTGCAGGGCTATTTGGTAAAAGTAATAGATATCAGGTTTTTCTTTACGGAAACACAGATACCAGCTTTCCAGTAGCTGATCCAATTGCATATGTCCGGAAGTGCAGTTGCTCCAGTATGGCAGTTTGCAAATATAGGCATGCCGTCCGTTTTCCATACGTAACATCATTTTGTGCAACGCTCCTCTGCCTTCTCCGTTGTACGCTATGTAGAAATCGCCTGCATTGAAATCAGGATGGGTGCTCGATATGATGAGGATGGAGTCGGTGTCCTTAGTCTCGTGTTTTATGGTTTTGCTGCTGTCTGTGGGGTCAACTGTATGGAAATTATGCCCTGGATTGAGGTATGTCTGTCGTCTGGTGCGCCAGTGTTTCGGTAGTTTTCCCTCATACACATCACCGTTTTTGAACCATACTTTGGCAATTATTTCTTTATCAGAGTTCTCCTCTTTGTCTTTTTCTTTTCTGGCATATGCGGCAACAGGCACAAGCATTGCCAGAAGTGTCAGCAATAGTGAAACTGCAGAATGTCTCATGGCTTTTGACTTAAAAATTAAACGATGTGGTGTGATTGGTAAATCCCCAAACGCCGTTCAGCTGCTGTGCTTGACTGCGGAAACGGATGATGCTGCGGACTATGCATATCTTTGCTGCAATGAGGATCTGCAGCAAAGATATGCATATAATCTGGCAGATGCTCTAAACATTTGTTTAGAAGTGAGGATGCGTGCGTATTATCGGGTACAACCGGAATGTCCGTCCAAAGAAAAAACGGGTTTTCCTTTGGACGGACATTCCGGTTTGGCTAAGATCAGTATTATGAGATCTTTTGCGCCGTGATCAACGGGGGAAGGTCACGAAGGTGACAGGCCCGAGGATGCTAGACTGTGGAAGTTGCGAGCCGGGGTTATAGGGATTTATGAAGCAGTAGACCTGCTGATCTTCGCGGGGCGATTTCAGGTCGCCGATTATGCGGTTTACCCACGTGTTGACAACTTCTATCTTTATGTCGTTTTCACCGTCCTTGATGAAATCGGTGACATCAAGTCGGTAGGGTGTTGTCCATACACCTCCGGCATATTTGCCGTTGATGAAGACTTTTCCCATAGCGGCGATCTTGTCGAAGCATATGTACATGCGTTGGTCTTTCGACGCTTTTTTCAGGTTTGCAACAGTGGTGTAGGTGGCAGTTCCGGAGAAGTGTCTGATGCTGTCGTTTGTATGTGTGGATAGATCCTGCAGGCGGTGGAGTGTTATAGGTGCCGGGGTTTTGAAGGCGCTTTCAAATGTCACATTCCAGGGAGCTGCTATTGTCTGCTCTGAAATGGATGCGGGATAGTTTGCCAGGAGGCCGTATGCCTTAGAGGAGGGTGTGCCTTTCTTTCTGAATACCACAAAAACGCATTCTCCTTTCTCGAGTTTCATAGGCACGACGGTGGTTTTGTCTGTGAATGAGAACGCGGGCAGATCGCGTATCTCCCCTGTGAGTGGTTCCCACAGCTCGGGCTGTTTTCCGGTGATGCGGAATTTTACATCCATTGTCACCGGATGGTCCTCCTGATTGGAGAGTATATAGATGTCTCTGTCGCCATCTTTCTGGTGCCCCTGATAGATGTTCAGCTCGATTCCGAGGATGTGAGGCGTTTACCGTAGATGTGTGCGCACGATGTGGCAAGGCGGTTTTCTATTTCGCCATAGGGGGGATCTACCCAGAATTCGCCGCCCACCTCGTCGGCCTGTCCTCCGTATTGCAGAAATTCGCCGGGGAATCCCCAGTGCCCGTAGTTTTCAAGCCATGTGGTAAGACCGTGGCGGTTGGCCACATCGCGCATTCCGGCCACATGCTCGTATGAGATCCTGTCGGACACGAATCGGCGCAGGTCCCAAAGGAATGCATCGGAGTCGTGCTGGCTCCATCCCGGGGAGTTGAACACGCCGATCTCGATGTCGAGTTCCGATGCGCGTTTCAGAGCGGCGTGCGTTATGTCCCACCATTCGTCGCTCATGAACTCCACTTTGTGGAGGGCGTTGGGGTCGCCGGTGCCTGTGCCTCCGATATTGGCTATGAATGCGCGGTTTATGCCGGCTTTTTTCATGGCCTCGAGGTCTTTGATTACACCTTCTTTTGTGATGTTGCCTTCAATCCAGTACCAGTAGACTGCTGTTTTTACTGATTTGGGTGGCGCTTTGAAATCGCGCTCCATGCGGTCTGCCGCAAACGTGGCGATGACCGGCAGTCCGAGGCATGCTGCGATGCTTGCGCGTTTCAGTCTGTCGATAAGTTTCATGTGAGTGTTGAATTTATGGTTATGTGGATGTTGACGAAAAGAAAAAGAGTGTGCCGGATTCGGGGCTATAGCCCTGTCCGAGCACACTCCTGTGTCGTTATGTTGACGTAGTGTGTAAGATCAGTCGATGATGTCGAAACCGGTGTAACGGCGCAGACATTCGGGAACCACGATACCCTCGGGGGTCTGGTTGTTCTCGAGCAGTGCGGCCATTATGCGGGGTAGTGCCAGTGCCGAACCGTTGAGTGTATGGCAGAGTTTTGTCTTTTTGTCGGCACCGCGGTAACGGCATTTGAGGCGGTTGGCCTGATATGTCTCGAAGTTGGAGACAGACGATACCTCAAGCCAACGTTTCTGGGCGCCTGACCAAACTTCAAAGTCAAATGTGATGGCTGAGGTAAAGCTCATGTCGCCGCCGCAGAGACGCAGTATGTGCCAGGGGAGCCCCAGTTTGTCAAGCAGTCCCTGCACATGGTCTTTCATCTCTTCCAGTGCGGCATAGCTGTCTTCGGGACGCTCTATGCGCACGATCTCCACTTTGTCGAACTGGTGCAGACGGTTGAGGCCGCGCACATCCTTGCCGTAGCTACCGGCCTCGCGGCGGAAACAAGCCGAGTATGCGCAGTTCTTTTTGGGAAGCTCTTCCTCGCGGAGTATCACGTCGCGGTAGATATTGGTCACGGGCACTTCCGCGGTGGGGATAAGATAGAGGTCGTCTACCTGGCAGTGGTACATCTGCCCCTCCTTGTCGGGGAGCTGCCCTGTGCCGTAGCCCGATGCTGCGTTGACCACATAGGGAGGTTCTATCTCAAGGTAACCGGCCTTGTTGGCCTCGTCGAGGAAGAACTGGATGAGGGCGCGCTGCAGGCGTGCGCCTTTCCCCATATATACCGGGAATCCGGCGCCGGTGATTTTCACACCCAGGTCGAAGTCGATGAGGTTGTATTTTTTAGCGAGATCCCAGTGGGGGAGGGCGTCTTCACCGAGTTCAGGCATCGGGCCGCCGGTTTTCTCCACCACATTGTCGGCTGCCGATGTGCCGCGTGGCACCATGGCGCAGGGGAGGTTGGGGATAGTCACAAGCAGGTTGTGCTGCTCCTGTTCGGTCTCGGCGAGCTGCTGTGCGATAGTGCGCTGTGCCTCTTTAAGGCCTGCCACCTGGCTTTTGGCCTGCTCGGCTTCCTCGCGTTTGCCTTCTTTCATGAGTGAGCCGATGGAGGCTGCTATACGGTTGAGCTCGGCAGCCTTGTTGTCGTTGTCAAGTTGGAGCAGACGGCGCTGTTCGTCAAGTGCGAGCACCTTGTCGATGGCTTCCTTGCCGTCGAATCCTTTTATGGCGAGGCGCTCCACCACCTCTGCCGGGTTAGATTTTATCTGTTGAAGAGTAAGCATTTGATTATGCTGTTATGGATTTTTCTTTTGAACTGCAAATTTACCAATTATTTACTTTATGACAAACTATTTTGCTTTCCCGTAAATTAAAATATGCCGCATCGGATCACCGGATGACGTATATCAGTCGGATCTTTGATTGCCTAATCCGGTATTCTCACTTCGTCAGTCGGGTATTTTTGTTTTTATTTGGGTTTTGGGAGTGAATTTAACATTTATTAAGTGGGTGAATTGCTGATGAGAGATCTTTTTGCATAAATTTGCGATGTTAAAGATTGTGGTGTTTTGGTGGCAATTTGCTCGTAAGGCGTGGTTCTTTTGCGCAAATTGAACTCGTGTAGCGTAGAAGCAGTGTTTTCTGAAAGAACGGTGTGATTTTAATAAATGACAAATTCTCATAGATACATGAAACAAATTTTACCAAAAATAGCGGTTGTGTGCGTCACAGCCGCTATGGCGCAGGCATTGTCCGCCGAGAAAAGCGTGGCACTATCAGATTTCAATTGTTCTCCCGCCGAGGTTACGGCGGACCTTTCCGGAAAAGCTGATTTCACACTGACGTTTACAGTGACCAATACCGGCGATGAGGATATCGCTGTCGGTGACAAGGGATATAAATTCCAGGCAGGGGAATTCAATTTCCTGGGAAATCTGACAATGGAACTGGGGACAGCTGAGGGGGATGTGCCCCTTGCTGTGGGTGAGATGGCTACGGTGACTATGCCATGTTCGGTAACATTGCCGGATGTATCGGTAGACAAGACCGTCACTGTGAAAGTGAAGGAGTTTTTCAGCAATACGGTAGTGCCTGAAATGGCATACCAGTGCAAGAAGGTGTCGGTGCTCTCGCCTGTAGCCAGAATTACCGTGAAGAACGGCTCGGAAACAGTATCGGCATCCTCTACGATTGACTACGGGATGCTTGCTGTGTCGGCGTCAGACGTCGCTGTAACAGTCTCCAATACCGGACGTTCACCACTGACGATAAGCGGGATGGCTTTCGGCGAGGAACTTGAGGGAGCCGCTGCCACGACAGTCTTCCCTCTGACTGTTGATGCGGGTGCATCTGCGGATGTGCTTATGACGCTCGGCAGTGTTCCCAAAGGCATGAAAGGGGAGGTGACGATAAAATATAATGACGCCGTGGCCGACAAGGAATTCGGCTACACCATGCGTGCCGCCCTGACCGGGGAGGAGGATGTAGTAGAGGGTTTCACCTCCGGTATACCGTCGGGATGGCATGTGGCACCGGCTCCGGAAGTAGAGTCTGCCAACCTCTGGAGTACGCGTACCGTAAACGGTAATCCGCTCCTCACACAGGGCGATACAGACAAGAAATC